>CANIKY010000103.1 GCA_947468085.1 Paracoccaceae bacterium
CCGATCGGGCGCACCAGCAGGCCAAGGCTTTCGCAGACATTCGAGATGCGTTTGGATTCGTTGATCTCATCGGGCAGCAGCGCCTTGGTTTCCTTGTTCGCTACGTTCTCGACACACAGCATCAGCTTGCGGCCGCGCACATCGCCCACCAAGGGCAGCGACGAAAGCGCGGCCATGCGTGTTTCGAAATAGGTGCCGACCTTGGTGGCATGGGCCAAAAGGTCTTCGCGTTCGATGATTTCGATGTTCTTCAAGGCCGCAGCACAAGCCACAGGATGGCCCGCATAGGTCAGGCCAGAGGTGAACCAGCGTTGCCCGCCTTGCGCCATCGCCTGCCATATCCGGTCCGAAAAGATCACCGCGCCAAGGGGTTGGTAGCCCGAGGTCAGCCCCTTGGCCGAGGTGATCATATCGGGCTGCACGCCAAACTCTGACAAGCTTGCGAACCAATGGCCAAGCCGGCCAAAGGCCGTCACCACCTCATCGGCGATGAACAAGATGTCGTGGCGCTGGCAGACCTGCCACATGCGAAACAGATAGTCTTTGGGCGGAATGATGATCCCGCCCGAGGCTTGGATGGGTTCAGCGATAAAACCACCGATCCGGTCAGCCCCCACACGGGCGATCAGGGCTTCGAATTCGGCGATAAGGCTGTCGCAAAACTGCGCCTCGCTTAAGTGGGGCGGGCGGCGGTAGGGGTTGGGGACGGACAGGTGGTGGATGCCGTCAAGCTTGTAGCGAAACTCCTCCACCCTGTCGCCGGGGCGTTTGCCCACCGATTGCGACAGATAGGTCGAGCCGTGGTAGCTGTACTCGCGCGCCACGATGTCGGTTTTGTCAGGGTTGCCACGGGCGTGGTGGTAATAGCTGACCATGCGCACGGCGGTATCGACGGCGGTCGATCCGCCGGTGGTGAAATGCACGCGGTTCAAATCACCCGGGGCAAGGTCGGCGATCTTGGCGGCCAGCAGGGCTGCAGGTTCGTTGGTCATATCGACAAAGGTGTTGGAAAAGGCCAAACGTTCAGCCTGTGCGGCAATCGCCTCGGCCATTTCGCGCCGCCCTAGGCCGATGTTGGTGCACCAAAGCCCGCCCACCGCGTCTAAATACTGCCGCCCCTCGGCATCCCACAAATGACACCCCTGCCCCCGTGCGATCACCAAAGAGCCTTCTTTTTCAAAGGGGCCAAAGTTTGTCCACGGATGCAGGGAATGGCGGCGGTCCATCTCCCACAGGTTTTGGTTGGTCAGGGCGGCGGGGGTTTGGGCGGGCATTTTGAATCTCCAGTCAATAACGCCTCCCTAACAGAGCCGCCCCCCCGCGCCAATGACATTTGATCAAATTGTGCAGACCCACCCTTTCATCTTGGTCCAAATACTTATAGCACGGCCCACCCCTCACTGCTGCGGCTGTCAGTTTGCCTACAGCGTGGCGTTGGTAGCCCCGCCGTCCAGCAAGATATTCTGCCCCACGATATAGCCCGCATGTTGGCTGCACAAAAAGGCGCAGGTCGCGCCGAACTCGGCGGCGGTGCCATAGCGGCGCGCGGGGATGGTGGCGCAGCGTTCGGCCTTTGCGGCCTCGACAGTAATGCCGCGCGTGGCGACGATCCCTGCATCCAGAGCTGTGGCGCGGTCGGTGTCGTGGAT
Organism: Paracoccaceae bacterium; assembly: GCA_947468085.1. GTDB lineage: Bacteria > Pseudomonadota > Alphaproteobacteria > Rhodobacterales > Rhodobacteraceae > Stagnihabitans. The sequence continues at coordinate 1,650 of CANIKY010000103.1, forward strand.
GCCGGGCAAGAGGTTGTTGATCGTCACACCGTAGGGGGCCACTTGGCGCGAGGTGCCGCCGACAAAGCCCGTCAGCCCTGCGCGCGCCGCGTTGGACAGGCCCAGTTGGGCGATGGGGGCTTTGACCGACTGGCTGGTGATATTAACCACCCGCCCCCAACCCTTGGCGATCATCGCGGGCATCAGGGCTGTCATCAGGGCGATGGGGGTCAGCATATTCGCCTCAATCGCCTTCAGGTAATCGGCCTTGGTCCAAGTCTCCCAACTGCCGGGCGGCGGGCCGCCCGCGTTGGTCACCAGAATATCCACACCCGCAGCCGCCGCCAAAACCGCCTGAAGCCCTGCATCAGATGTTATGTCGCCGCAGATGGTGACAACATTCACCCCAAAGCCGCGCAGATGGGCGGCGGTGGCCTCTAGCGCTTCAGCTCCGCGCGCGTTGATCACCAGATCCACACCCGCCGCAGCCAAAGCCTCGGCACAGCCGCGCCCTAAGCCCTTAGACGCCGCCGTCACCAAAGCGCGTTTGCCTTTGATCCCCAAATCCATGATCCGCCCCCTAAGTTGCCCTAAACCCTTGTCAAAGCGGGCCAGCGGTGAGGAGTCAAGACCGTGGGGGCAGATGGGCCAGAACCGACCTTGCTGCGCGCAGGCCGGGAGCTTCGCCGCCAAGGCCCAAGCGGTCCATCGTCAGGCGCATGGCGGCGCGTTGGTCGGCGGGATTGTGCAGCACCTTGGTGAGGGCAGCGGCGATGGCGTCGGGCGTGCAGGCGGGGGCCAAAAGCTCGGGCACGCTGCGGGTGTCGGACACAAGGTTCACCAGCGTCACTGTATCGACCAGCGCCATGCGGCGCATCAGCCAGAAGGTGACGGGGTGCAGTTGATAGGCGATCACCATAGGCGTTTGGTTCGCCGCCAGTTCCAGCGATACCGTGCCAGAGGCGGCAAGGGCCGCGTCTGCCAGCGCAAAGGCGGCGCGTTTTTCGGCAGGATCAAGGATAAGGCGGGGTTGAATGGCCCAATCTTGCGTCAGGCTTTGCACGAGGTCTTTAAGATGCGGAAGCGTGAGTAGGGCTGCGGTTAGGTTTGGATGATAAAGCGCCAGCTTGGCCAGTGCTTGCCCAAAGATCGGGGCCAGACGGGTCACTTCCGAACGACGCGAACCGGGCAAGCACAGGATCATCGGTCGCTGGGTGGGGCCGAATCTGTTACACTCTTGCGCTGTGGCCAAGGGCTCTGCCACCACGGGGTGGCCGACAAAATCGCAGGTCATCCCCGCCTCTGTCATATAGGGCGGCTCAAAGGGCAAAAGGGCCAGCACATGGTCAATAACGCCCGCCATCTTGGCCGCCCGCCCCGCCCGCCATGCCCAGACCGAGGGGGCGACATAATGGATGGTGCGCAGCGCAGGGTTCGCCGCCTTGACCAACTTGGCCACACGCAGGCAAAAATCGGGGCTGTCGATGGTGATAAGGGCGCAAGGCTTCGCCGCCACCGCCGCCTTGGCCGCTTGGGCGATGCGGCGTTTAAGGGCGAAGTATTTCGGCAGCACCTCGGCCAAGCCCATGACCGACAGCTCCTCCATCGCGAAGAGCGAGGTCAGGCCCTGCGCCTGCATCAACGGCCCACCCACGCCGCTAAAGCGCACATCGGGGTGCAACTGGCGCAAGCCTGCCATGAGCGCTGCGCCAAGCCTATCGCCCGAAGGTTCGCCCGCGATCAGAAAAAAGCTTAGCGGGCCCACAGGAACAGGCCCGTTTCTGCGGCGATTGTTTGCATCAAGGGCAGGTCAAGGCAGATCACCGATCCGGCCTGAAAGGCCAAGCCCGCAAGGCCCGCAACCTGTACGCCGCGCAAGGTAGCAGGGCCAATAGTCGGCAAATCGACGCGGCGGTCTTGGCCGGGTTTGGCGGCTTTGTAGAACAGACCCTGCCCTTTTGGGCGCAGGGATTGCGGCAGGGCCGCGACTTGGGCCAGCATCTGGTCAGTACCCGGCAATGCCTCAACCGCCAAGCAAAGACCACCCGCCACCACGCAGCCTTGGCCGACATCAACAGACCCTAGGGCTGCGACGATGGCGGCAGCGCGGGCAGAATCGGCTTCGGCTTGCGGGGGCAGAACACCTGCCAAAAGGCCCGCTTGCGGCAGCAGGCGCGGGGCGAGGGTTTCGATGCCTTCAACGGCAATGCCGCTGTCTTCGAACAGGGCAAGAATGGCGCGCAGCGTGGCATCATCGCCTGCGGCGAAGGCGGCCATCAGATGGGGCACCAATTGGGCGGTGGCGGCATCAAACAGCGAAGGGTCAAGGCGCGGGCGACTGACGGCCCCCGCAAAGGCCACATGGGTGATGCCTTGGTCGGTCAGATGGCGCAGAAAGGGCACAAGGCGTTCGATACGAAAGGTTAGGTCGGGCACCAAGCCATCGGGGGCAAAGCCATCCAGCGCGCAGACGTAAGGACGTTCAGGCAATTCGTCCACCACAGCCGCCGCCAAAGCCCCCCGCCCTGCCACAAGTGCTAACCGTGTCATGTCGGCGTCAGGAAAGAGCGGTCAGACCCCGACAGGATAAAGGCCGCCATCAAGCGCACCTCGTCTGTCTCGGCTATTTCAGCCAAGCGGCGGGCGCGGTCTTGAAAAGTGCCCTCGCCCTTGGCCAAACTGTCATAAGCCTGCCGCAGGGCTAAGATCGCCGCGCGGTCTAACCCGCGCCGCTTGAGGCCCACAAGGTTCAACCCGTCCAATGCGCCGCGCGGGCCTTGGACAAGACCGTAAGGGATGACATCATTGGTCACCATGGTCACAGCGCCAATAATGGCCCCCTGCCCCACGCGCACCCATTGGTGAATACCCGACAGGCCACCCACGATCACATCGTCGCCAATCTGGCAATGGCCGGCAATGGCGACCCCATTGGCCAAGATCACCCGGTTGCCCAAGCGCGCATCATGACCGACATGGGCCCCCGTCATCAGCAGGCAATCATCGCCCACCTCAGTGATGCCACCGCCGCCCTCGGTGCCCGTATTCAGCGTGACACTTTCGCGAATCTTGCACCGTGCGCCTATAATCAAGCGCGTGCGCTCGCCACGATATTTCAAATCTTGCGGCACTTCGCCCACGGTGGCGTGGGGAAAGATCACGCTGTCAGCGCCCACATCTGTCCAGCCTGTGACCACGGCGTGAGACTTCACCTCGACCCTGTCACCCAAAATGACATCGGGGCCAATCACGCAGAACGGCCCAATGCGCACCCCCACGCCCAAGCGCGCCGCAGGATCGACGACCGATGAGGGGTGAATAAACATCTTACGCCTTGGGCAGATCGAACATGGCGGTAAAGGTCGCCTCGGTGGCCAAATCGCCGTCGACCGTGGCGCGGCCTTCGAACTTCCAAACCTTGCCACCGCTGCGCAGCGCTTTCACATGCAGTTCCAGCACATCGCCCGGCACAACTTTGCGGCGGAACTTCACATTGTCGACGCCCATGAAGAAAACCTTGGCCTGTTTGTCGACCAAATCCATCGACAGACCCACCAGCACACCCGAAGTTTGCGCCATAGCTTCAATGATCATCACACCGGGCATGATGGGCATATCGGGAAAATGGCCCTGAAAATGCGGTTCAGAATTGGTGACACATTTGATGCCCACACAGCTTTCGTTCAAGATGACATCGCGCACCTTGTCGATCAGCAAGAACGGATAGCGGTGCGGGATGATCCGTTTGATCAGCGCAAGATCCGCCTCGTAGACCTGTGTGGGTGTATCTGTCATCTGTCCCCCTTCGCACCCCTTTGGGGGCAACCTTTCCCCCGTGACTAGCAACTTGGCACGGGCAGGACAAGCAGGCTTGACCTTAAGGTGCCGGGGCGGTGGGGGCTTTGGTGCCCAGCGATATGCCATCAGCGGGGGCTGCCGGAAGGCTTTGGGTTGCGGTATTTTGTGCGCTGCCATCCCCAAGCTTTTCATCCAACGCCTTGATGGCACGGTCGGTGACATCAATCGCATCAAAGGCCAGCACCACGGCAGACCTGTTCAAAATCGCAAAAGCACCCAATTGCTGCATCACCTCGGCCAGTATCGGGATCGAGGCTTGGAAGAAGGCCTTGCGCCCCTCTTCGCGCTGAAGTTTCATCGCTTCGATTTTGGCGGCTTGGTCTTTGCGGACCTGTTCAACCTTGGCATCAAAGGCATCTGCCAAGGCCTGAAACGCGCTGGCCGCCATGGTGGGGCGCTTTTGGGTCAAATCGGCCTCTTCGGCGGCCAATCCCTGTTCAATGGAGCGGTTTTCGGCAGAAAGGGCTTGGTTGGCTGCAATGGCGCGCGCCTCTAACGCCTTGCCATAAAGCGTCTCTTCATAAAGGCGGTCTTGATCAAGCGTCAGCACCTGAGAGGTAAGTCCCGCGGTTTGCGCTATTGCAGGCGCAACCCCGACCAGCATCGCACATAAGACAGCGTTGCGTGCCCATGTCCCCAAAAGGCCCATCCCAGCCCGAAGCTTTTGGCTTTGCGCCATTCAGGCCACCTTAGAACTTGGTGGCGATGGTAAAGTCGAAGGACCGCTCTTTGTCATAGTCTTGCTTCGCCCCGGCACGGGTAAAGTCAAACCGCAGCGGGCCCAAAGGGGTGGTCCAAAACAGCGTCAGGCCTGCGACGGTGCGGATGTGCATAGAATCGTCCACTGTGCCGTCTGGCGGGTTGTCCCCAAGCGTGCCTGCTGTGTTGTTCAAACCCCAAACCGACCCGGCCTCGACAAATGCGCCGCCGCTGATGCCGTATTCTTCGGGCAGGCCCAGCGGGAAAGCAGCTTCTAAATGCACAGCCGAAAAGTAATTTCCCCCCAAGGCGTCTTTGTTGTCGGCATTCAAGTCACGCGGGCCGATGCCGTTGGGTTCAAAGCCGTGCAACGTGCCAGCCGAAAGGTACCGGTCGGTCACACGGGTGACATAACCGCCAAAACTGGTGACAGCAGCCCCTTCAAAACTGGCGCGCAGACTGATATCGTCGTTCATCACCTTGGTTTCAGCCACCGCTTTTACTGAGGTTTGTACCACATTCACGTCACCGCCCAATCCGGCAAACTCATTGCCAAACTGCACCATCACCCCCCCTTTGGGGCGCAGGCCCGACGCACGATCATCCCAAGTGTAGGTTAAGCCTACCGACGATCGGATGGCCGACCCCGATTCTTTTTGCAAAATGTCAGAAGAACTGCTGACGGTGGATCCACCCACGTTGGAGAGATCTTCGCTTGACAAGCTATAGTTCACCCGTACCCGCGCCAAATCGCTGACAGCAAAACCCAATGACGGCGAAACGCTGATCACGGTCTTGTCGTAACTGGAATTATTCTGCGTCGAAGAGGCATAGTCTGCCTCAAAGCCAAACGTCAGATTGCGGCCCATGAATGCAGGTTCGGTGAAGGCGATCTTGCTGTCTAGATTGTCCGTGCCGGTTTGCAAGTTAACCGTCAAAGCTTGACCGCGGCCCAAAAAGTTACGCTCGGCAAAACCGATGTTCAGCCCCAAGCCTGTAGACGCGCCAAAACTGGCCCCCAAGGTCAGCGATCCGGTGGGCGCTTCGGTCACGGCGACTTTGACCACGTCTTGATCTGGGCCAGTGCCGGGCACTTTATCAACTTGCACATCGCCAAAAAAACCAAGCGCGCGGATGCGTTCGGCGGCCTGTGCGATTTCACGCGGGTTCAGCGGATCGCCTTCCACGACGCGGAATTGGCGGCGGATCACAGCGTCCAGCGTGGTCGTGTTGCCTTCAATATCAATCCGCTCGACAAAAATGCGCGGGCCTTTGATGAGGGCGAAGGTAACATTCACTGTCCCGTCGCGGTCATTGCGCGTGATGCGCGGTTCAACTGCGACAAAGTTCAGACCCTTTTTCAGGGCCAAGGATTCCATCGCCTGAATGTTGTTTTGAATGATTGTGGGGGTATAAGTCACGCCTGTGCGCAGGCGGCGCAGGCTGTCATACTCCGCCGGATCAAGGCCTTCGACCTCTGATATCGTTGTCACATCCCCCACGGTGAAGCTTTGGCCTTCCAAAACGCTGAAGGTCATAAAGGTGGCTTTGCGATCGCGCGAATAGGTGGCGCCAGCATCCAAAATCTGAAAATCAAGATAGCCGCGCGACAGATAAAAATCTGTCAGCATTTTCTTGTCCGTCTCAAGCCGGTCAATCTGGAACATATCGCGCTGGATCAGATTGTGCAGGATACCTGCCTGCTTTGTGGAAAGGATCTGGCGCAAGCGGTAGTCAGAAAAGTCTTTGTTACCCACAAAGCTGACACGGGCCACTTCGGCCACGCCCCCTTCGACAATTTCAAACACCAGATCGACGCGGTTGTTTTCCCGACGGATGATGCGCGGCGTGACGGTGGCCGCCATGCGGCCGTTTTGGCGGTAGGCTTCTGCGATGATGGCGGCATCAGATTCGGCCACGGCGGGAGAGTAAATTTGCCCCCGCTTGGCCGCTACGAACTTTTCCAAGACCTCATCTTTGATCAAGGCGTTGCCTTGATAGTCAATGGTGCCAATCATCGGGTTTTCAACAACTTTGATCGACAGGCCATCCGCGCCCGGCACAAATTCGACCCGCGCAAATAGGCCCGAGGCCACGATGCGCTGATAAGCGTCGTTCAGGGCAGCATCGGTGACAACTTGGCCCTTGGGCAGGCCAAGAAAGGCCACGATGGTGGGGACATCCACCTGATCGTTCCCCTCAACTCTTATGTCAGCGATTGTATAGCCTGCGGGCACAGGCGGCAACGGCACGGCGGGGGCGGTTTCCACCACGCCCAAAGACAGCCCACTTGTGTCAGTGGTTTGCGCTGTTCCGGTTGTCCCTACAACGCCGATCCCCACCAGACCAATTCCTGCCGCAAGGATAAGATTGCCCGCAACCCCAATCCCAAAACGCTTGCGCTCTGTCGCTTTGCCCACGTTGTCTTTGCCCATGTTCATCTTGCCACAGCCTCACCCAAGTGCTGCACGGGCCCATTGCGACCCCTGCTTGAACTTGACTAGCTTTTTGTGACTGGCTTGTCAAAAGCACCAAAGCCGAACGGCCGCACCCATCGGGGGGTTTGGCCCATTTCCTGTGGATAAGTCAGCAAGCGCCAAAGTTGGTGCAGTTCAAACGCAGCCGATCACATCGTTGAACACCGCAAAAAGCATCAGCGCCACAAGCAGCCCCACGCCGACCATCATCAATATCTGATGGGCGCGCGGGTTAGGCGGTCGGCCTGTGACGGCCTCGTAGGCATAAAAAACCAGATGTCCGCCGTCCAAAACCGGAATGGGAAACAAGTTCAACAAACCAATCGACAGCGACACCAAGGCCAGCGTTTGCAAAAAGCTTTCCCAACCCGACCGCGCCGCAGCCCCCACGGCCTTTGCCATGCCGATGGGCGAAGACACGTTGCAGCTGCTGATCTTGCCGGCAATCATATAGCCCAAGCCCGACAGGTTCACTTTGGTCCTATACCAGCCCTGCTGCCATGCCAAACTGACCGCCTCGGTGACCCGGGGTGTGCGCACCAAGCGATCAAATATCATGCCGCCCGTCACGCCAATCAACCAGCGCGTTTCAAAGCCGCCGTCAGCCGTGGGCAAATCGCGGCTGCGCGGGGTCAGGGTGACGTTGAGCAATTCCCCGGCGCGCCAGACCGTAAGATCAACCAAAGATCCCCCCGAAGCCTCAATCAATTTGGGCAATTGGCTAAAGCTCGCGATATCTTGGCCTGCGGCCTTCAAGATAACATCGCCCACACGCAGGCCCGCATCTTCGGCCGCACTGGGGCTTTGCACGCTGGCGGCATAGGCGGGAAAGGGGTTTGGGCCGTATAGGGTGACGGCTTGACCCAAGCGGCTGACCTGATACCGCACCACAGCCTTGTCAGACAGCGTATCGGCCACCGAAAGAAAGGTCGCAAGATCAGGGGTGGCCTGCCCCTCCATCGCGGTGATTGTGTCGCCAAG
>CANIKY010000104.1 GCA_947468085.1 Paracoccaceae bacterium
TAGAATTCCAGCGTCAGCGACACCACCTCTTCCACCGAAAACCGCGCCCGCTCGACATTCGAAGACACCCTGTTGATGCAATAGGCGCAATCAAAGATGCAGAAATTGGTCATCAGGATTTTCAAAAGAGAGATGCAGCGACCATCCGGTGTATAGGCATGACAGATGCCGCTGCCGCCGGATGATCCAAGGCCGCCCTCGCGGGAGGAGCGCTTTTCTCCGCCCGATGAGGCGCAAGAAGCATCATATTTCGCCGCATCCGACAGGATCGCAAGCTTGGTTTGCAGGGTCATTGTTGCCATAAGAGTTTATGTAATGTTCTTCTTATGTTCGTCAATGGCGAAGCAGTCCTTCAAATCTGAACGGGATGCAGATTTAGCGCTGATGTAATCGTCCTTCGAGCCGACCAGCGTCGCCGTCACCTTGCAGCCCGTTGTGGCTTCGAAAGGCTGCACAAAAGATGCGTCAGCGTAGCCCTCCCACGTCAGAAGGTTAAGAACTCCCTCTGCATGCGCGGACCTCGCCAGAAATTTGACTGCGACGACGACGGCATAGGCGCGCTGGAGATCACCGCAAAGGGGGGCTGTCACTGGCACGAACGGCGACGGCATTTTTGCTTATGGCATAGGTACATCCCTAACTATTTCTGCGGCGTCGGTTTCGGGGAAAACTCATGGCATCGCTGCCAAAAACGCAGGAAGTGGGCCTTTGACCATCACGGTTTTTGGTGCAGTAAGCGCCACCCCCCCCCGGCTCCGGCCCCAGTTCCAACGATGACCCCGGTATAGGCATTTATTCTATCTCTCGTTCGGGCAATGCGGTGACGATCAACTCGCTGTCAACCTCCAGCGTGAACGCGCCCTATGCGATTGCGAATTTGAAAGGCGACGCTGGCGCTACCATATCAGGAGGCGCGCTGGTGACGGGCACTATTTTTCTGACCGATGGTAGCGACACGTTGACCATTGGCTCTGGCACCACGCTATCGGGCGTGGCTATCATGAGTGGTGGCACTGGAACCGATACGCTGAACATCAGCAGTGGGTGGTCGGGCGTTTTGGATGACTGGGAAGTGATCAATGCCGATACCAGCAATGGTGACTTCGCTTTGGACGGCTTCACCTTGGGCAATCGCAGCTTTGGCAAACTGGGCGCGGGGGCGCTGACCCTTTACAGTGGGTCGACCTTGTCGATGGGCGTGCCGCAGGGTTGGGCCGATCCGCTGATCTTGGCCACAGGTGAGGCCACGGTTGTGGGGGATCTGGTCGTTACCCCGGGGCAGACACTTACTTTTGGGCAAGAGTATACGTTGATCGAGGCCAGCGCGCTGACGGGGACGTTTGGCGACGTGTCGATCTCGGGCGGCTATAAGACGACGCTCAGATACACGGGCACCTCGGTTCTTCTGCGGTTTGATCCGGATTCCTTGCTGGCACTGGGCGGTGACAGCTTAAGCCCCAACGCCCGTGCTGTGGCAGCGGCCTTTGATGCGGCGGTGGACGGTGGGTTTGATCCGCAGGCCTTTGCCAATCTTTAAACGCAGGCCGACACCCTGAACGCAAAGCTTGGGGATCGACAGCTTCTGCCGCAAATGCATCCGTCGGATGATGTTCAATAGTCCTATGTGGATCACTCCGTTGCCCCCGGCGCTCACCGCTTAGGGGGTAGGTTCAAATGGCACAGTTCTCAGTGAAAATTATGCGTCTAACCGGCTCACTTCTGGTTGAAAATCAACAGGGTAGCAGTTCAGATCGGGGTGTTGGATCGTCACCCGACGCTGGTTTATACGGATGTGCTGATCTTCTGAGGTTTTATGCTGGGGCTGAGATACGGTCCAGCGCCTTCCTCTGCGGCTTAATCGAACATCCAAGCCCAGAATCCGTTTGTAGATAGCACGACGGGAAGTAGGCGGGGATGCTTGCACGGATACTAAGATCGTGGGGTTATGCCCGAACAAGCGACGACATAAAGATGGATAATAAGGGGGATTTCCAAAAACAAAAGCCGCGCAACCGATTAAGATTGCACGGCTTTCTTTGCGATACTGGTGCCCAGAAGAGGACTCGAACCTCCACGTCTTGCAACACTGGTACCTGAAACCAGCGCGTCTACCAATTCCGCCATCTGGGCGTATCGTGGAACGCGGTTTAGCCGTGCCTGCTTTGGGTGTCAACGGGGCGCATTGTAAAAATCGCCATCTGCTTTGGTCTTGCTGGCCGTGCCCTGCCCCTGTATTCAGGCGACGCCGTTTATGCGGCGGATTTTACCCCTTTTCCCTCACGAGGACCCCATGAGCAAGCTGGTCACGATCTTTGGCGGTTCTGGTTTTGTTGGCCGCTACATCGCACGCAGACTGGCACAAGAGGGCTGGCGCGTGCGCGTGGCCGTGCGGCGCCCGAACGAGGCGCTGTTTGTGCGCGGCTATGGTGATGTGGGGCAAGTAGAGCCCGTGTTTTGCAATATCCGCGACGACGCCTCTGTTGGCGCCGCACTGGCGGGGGCGGATGCGGCGGTGAATTGTGTGGGCACGTTTGATGCGCGCGGGGCGAATAATTTTGACGCCGTGCAGGCGCAAGGTGCCGCACGCATCGCGCGGCTGGCCGCTGCTCAGGGCTTGGGCACTTTGGTGCATCTGTCGGCCATCGGAGCAGATGCGCAAGGTGCATCTCGCTATGCCCAAAGCAAGGGTGAGGGCGAGTTGGCGGTGCGCGCAGTCTTCCCCACAGCGGTGATCTTGCGCCCGTCGGTGGTATTTGGGACTGAGGATGGCTTTTTCAACCGCTTTGCCGGGATGAGCCGGATGGGCCCAATCTTGCCGCTTGTTGGGGGAACTACCCGCTTTCAGCCTGTCTATGTGGAAGATGTCGCAGAGGCGGCCGTGTTGGGGGTGACGGGCAAAGCCCATGGCACCTACGAATTGGGCGGGCCCGATGCGCTAAGTTTGACCGCCATTATACACCGGATGCTGGCCGTGGTGCAACGCCGCCGCTTGGTGCTGAACCTGCCGTTCTGGGTTGGCGGGCTCATGGCGGGCGTGTTGGATACGCTTTCGACGCTGACCTTGGGCCTGTTTCGCAACGGGGTGATCACCACGGATCAAGCGCGACAGTTGCGGCAGGACAACGTGGTGCAGGCAGGGGCGCAAACCTTGGCCGATCTGGGGATCACACCGGCCAATTTTGACGCGATCATTCCGGAATACCTGTGGCGGTACCGCGCCACCGGCCAATTCGCAGCCATCCGCGATTCTGCCAAGAATCTGCGGAAGGACTGACCCATGCAAGATATGCTGACAGCCGCCCTGCTTGGTTTGGTAGAGGGGCTGACAGAGTTTATCCCCGTCTCCTCGACCGCGCATCTGCTGCTGTTGGGGCATTTTATGGGTCTGGAAGGGTCTAAGACGCTGGAAGTTGTGATCCAGTTGGGGCCCATTCTGGCGATTGCCTATCTGTACCGCGACAAGTTGATCGAGGTGATCTCGACCTACCGCACCAAGCGTGCTTCGCGGCGCTTTATCGTTTCGGTGCTGATTGCCTTTTTGCCCGCCATGCTGGTGGGGGCGCTGGCGCATGACTTTATCAAGGCTGTTCTGTTCGAGACGCCCAAGTTGATGGCAGCCATGCTGGTATTGGGCGGCGTCGTGTTGGTGTTCGTTGACAAGATCGCACCCCAAACGCAGATCACTGATGCAACGGCTGTTCCCTTTGGCAAGGCTCTGTTGATCGGGGTGATCCAGTGCTTGTCGATCTTGCCAGGCGTCTCGCGCTCGGGGGCCACGATTGTGGGGGCGCGGCTGTTGGGTGTATCAAGACGTGGGGCGGCAGAGTTTTCGTTCTTTTTATCGCTGCCCACCATGCTGGGGGCCGTGACCTATGACCTGATCAAATCGCGCCATGAGCTGGATTTTTCCGCCCTGATGGGGATTGGCGTCGGCTTGGTTGTCGCCACCGTATCGGGGGCTATTGTGGTGAAATGGATGTTGGCCTTTGTGTCGCATCAGGGCTACGCGGTGTTTGGCTGGTGGCGAATCATCTTGGGTCTAGCGGTTTTGGGGGCACTTTTCGCAGGCTACTAGGTCGATAGGTCTTGGGTGCTGACCTTGTTTTCAGAATTTTTTATCTCTAGAGGTCTTTTTGTTGTCATATTCGCTTTTATAGGTCAGCATTGCTGCCTTTTATTCCCCAAAGGACCAAGCTATCACACCATCAGTGAAGCTAGGAGATCGCCCTATGGCCGTGCAACGTATGCTGAAATTCGTCTCTTTGGGCAAAGAAACGCCCGAAAAGCGCCCGGCCAATCTGCGCGCGGAAGATTTTCATGAAATCTACCGCCAATTCGCCGCCACTAAGGCCGCTGAACAGGCAGGTCGGTGCAGCCAATGCGGCGTGCCTTATTGCCAAACGCATTGCCCCTTGCACAACAACATCCCCGATTGGCTGCGCCTCACCGCCGAAGGCCGCCTGCAAGAGGCCTATACTCTTAGCCAAGCGACCAACACCTTCCCCGAAATCTGCGGCCGCATCTGTCCGCAAGACCGCCTGTGCGAAGGCAATTGCGTGATCGAGCAATCAGGCCATGGCACTGTGACGATTGGCGCTGTGGAAAAGTATCTGACAGATCTGGCATGGGAAAACGGCTGGGTCACCCCCATCAAGCCCGGCGCCGAACGCGGTGAATCGGTTGGTATCATCGGTGCCGGTCCAGGTGGCTTGGCTGCTGCCGATGTGCTGCGCCGCGCAGGCGTGCAGGTAACTGTATATGACCGCTATGACCGTGCCGGTGGCCTGCTGACTTACGGCATCCCCGGTTTTAAGCTGGAAAAGCCCGTGGTGATGCAGCGCATCGCCCAGTTGGAAGATGCCGGCGTCCAGTTCGTGCTGAACTGCCGTGTGGGCGAGGATGTGTCGTTCGACGCCATCCGTGGTCGCCATGACGCCGTACTGATCGCCACAGGCGTTTACAAATCGCGCGACATAGCCGCCCCCGGTGTGGGCGCGCAGGGTGTGGTCAAGGCGTTGGATTATCTGACGGCATCGAACCGCAAAAGCTTTGGCGATGATGTGGCGGAATTTGACTCGGGCGAGTTGAACGCCCAAGGTAAGCGCGTGGTCGTCATAGGCGGCGGCGACACGGCGATGGATTGTGTGCGCACGGCCATTCGGCAGGGGGCTACATCAGTCAAGTGTCTGTATCGCCGCGATAAGGCCAATATGCCCGGCAGCCAACGCGAAGTGCAAAACGCCGAAGAAGAGGGCGTTGATTTCGTTTGGCTTTCTGCGCCCAAAGGCTTCACTGGTGGGGCTGTGGTGGATGGCGTGATCGTGCAAAAGATGCGTCTTGGCGCGCCCGATGCCACGGGGCGGCAAGTGCCCGAGGTTATCGAGGATGCCGATTACACCGAACCCGCCGATTTGGTGGTGCAAGCCTTGGGGTTTGAACCTGAAGATCTGCAAGCGCTTTGGGGCGTGCCGGAACTGGCTGTGACGCGTTGGGGCACTATCAAGGCCGACTTTCGCAACCACGCCACCAATTTGCCCGGCGTCTATGCCGCAGGTGATATCGTGCGCGGTGCCTCTTTGGTTGTTTGGGCCATTCGCGATGGGCGCGAGGCGGCAGATTCCATCCTGTCCTACTTGGCCCAACCCTCCGCTGTGGCCGCAGAATAAGCCCCGATATCTGAACATCCGGATGGAGTTCCCCATGAAGCGTCTTGTTCTGCCCCTTATCTTTCTCGCCGGCCCGACCCAAGCGGCGACTTTCACCCCGCCCACGGGCTGCACCGCCTATCTGACGGTGCAGTCGCGCGAATGTATGGTGTCGCAATTCTATACCTGCGAGGGCGACGCGAAAGGCGAACAATGGCGCGCCGATTTCGACGCTGACGGGCCCGCGTTTATGGCCAAGGTCGATCACGATGCGCAGTGGCTGGAAAGCCATTATGCCTATGATGGCACCAAAGACGTCTTGACCCCAATGCCGCGTGATCCGGCCTCTTTCTCGGACCTTTTGGCTTTGGGGCTGGATACGTTTGACTTTAAACTTAGCAACGACAACGGCGAACAGACCACCGTTCGCGGCTTTGACAAGCTTACCGGCGAAACCACAACGATTGATGGTGTGACCCTGAAACAGACTGAATTCGAATATACCCAAACCGACGACAAAGGCACCGTTCTGGTCCATTCTAAAGGGCATGAATATATCTCGGAAGAATGGCGTACCTTCTTTTCTAACCATTCCGAGTCAGAGTTCGCGGACGGCGAAAACAGAATATCTGATATGCCGCCAGTTAAGTTCATCACCCCGGGTAAACCCGGCTTTGCCTCAACATTACCGCTGTTTGAATGTGATGGGCAGATGTCGTCATTGGGCCTGCCCCACAGCGTTGCAAAATCTCTCGGAGGGTCCTGATCATGACCAAATATGACGAAGCTTGGGTTGCGGCCGAAGAGGCCAAGCGCGCATGGATGGATGCCAACAGCCTGTACAAAGCTGAAGACGAACATTCGTCCTGCGGTGTGGGGTTGGTTGTTGCCATTTCAGGCAAACCTTCGCGCAAGGTGGTGGAAAACGGGATCAGCGCGCTTAAAGCCGTCTGGCACCGTGGCGCTGTCGATGCTGATGGTAAAACCGGTGACGGGGCGGGCATTCATGTGCAAATCCCAGTCAAGTTCTTTTACGACCAAGTGCGCCGCACAGGGCACGAGCCTGACACCACCAAACTGATCGCCGTGGGCCAAGTTTTCCTGCCCCGCACCGATTTTGGTGCGCAAGAAGCCTGCCGGACCATCGTGGAAACCGAAGTGCTGCGGATGGGCCATTATATCTACGGCTGGCGTCATGTGCCCTCGGACATCTCGGTTCTGGGCGAAAAGGCGTTGGCCACACGGCCAGAGATCGAACAAATCCTGATCCGCTGCGAAAATGGCGCGGATGCCGAGCAGTTTGAACGCGAATTGTACATCATCCGCCGCCGCATCGAAAAAGCTGCAACCAAGGCGGGGATACAGGGCATTTATCTGTGCTCTCTGTCGTGCCGTTCCATCATCTACAAAGGGATGATGCTGGCCGAACAGGTGGCAACATTCTACCCCGACTTGATGGACGAGCGGTTTGAATCGGCCTTTGCCATCTACCACCAGCGCTATTCCACCAACACTTTCCCGCAGTGGTGGCTGGCCCAACCCTTCCGGATGCTGGCCCATAACGGTGAGATCAACACCCTGAAAGGCAACGTCAACTGGATGAAAAGCCACGAGATCCGCATGGCCTCGGGCGCTTTTGGCGATATGGCCGAAGACATCAAGCCGATCATCCCCGGTGGCACCTCGGATTCAGGCGCGCTGGATGCGGTGTTTGAGGTGCTTGTCCGGTCTGGCCGCAACGCGCCCATGGCCAAGACCATGCTGGTGCCCGAAGCGTGGAGCAAGCAAACCGCTAATATGCCGAAAGCTTGGGCGGATATGTATTCCTATTGCAACTCGGTCATCGAACCATGGGATGGCCCTGCCGCTTTGGCGATGACTGATGGCCGCTGGGTCTGCGGCGGGCTTGATCGCAACGGCCTGCGCCCGATGCGCTATGTCATCACGGGCGATGGCTTGCTGATCGCAGGATCAGAAGCCGGAATGGTGCCGGTTGACGAGGCGACCGTGCGCGAAAAGGGCGCATTGGGGCCGGGGCAGATGATTGCCGTCGATATGCAAGAAGGCCGCCTGTTCCACGATGTCGAAATCAAAGACAAACTTGCCTCTGCCCAGCCGTATGGAGACTGGATGGAAAAGATTGTCGACCTGAACGCCCTGCTGCGCGAAGTGCCCGAAGAGCCGACCTTTACCGGCGCTGACCTGCGCCGCCGCCAGATTGCGGCGGGCTATACGCTGGAAGAACTGGAACAGGTTCTGGTTCCCATGGCCGAAGACGGCAAGGAAATGATCGCCTCAATGGGTGATGACACGCCGGCGGCGGTTTTGTCGACAGTCTATCGCCCGCTTAGCCATTTCTTCCGGCAAAACTTCAGCCAAGTCACTAACCCGCCGATCGACAGCCTGCGCGAAGGTCGGGTGATGAGCCTGAAGACCCGCTTTGGCAACCTGCGCAATGTGCTGGATGAAAACTCTAGCCAGACCGAGATTTTGGTGCTGGAAAGCCCCTTCTTGGCCAATGGCGAGTTTGCTGTTCTAACCAAGCGGTTTGGCGACCAGGTGGCGTTTATCGACTGCACCTTCCCCGCAGGGTCTACCCAAGACGCGCTGCGCCAAGGGTTGGAGCGCATCAGGGCCGAGGCGGAAGATGCGGTGCGGTCGGGCGCTGGCCAGTTGGTACTGACCGACGAGCACCAAAGCGCGGACCGCGTGGCGATGCCGATGATCTTGGCCACCTCTGCCGTGCATTCATGGCTAACCCGCAAGGGGCTGCGCACCTTCTGTTCAATCAACGTGCGGGCGGCGGAATGTATTGATCCACACTACTTCGCCGTGCTGATCGGGTCGGGGGCCACCACGGTCAACCCCTATGTTGCCGAAGATTCGGTGGCCGACCGCGTGTCGCGTGGCCTGATCGAAGGCACGCTGATCGACGCTATGCGCCGCTACCGCGATGCGATTGACGCGGGGCTTTTGAAGATCATGTCGAAGATGGGCATCTCGGTGATCTCGTCCTATCGCGGCGGGTTGAACTTTGAAGCCGTGGGGCTTTCACGCGCTATGGTGGCCGAATACTTCCCCGGCATGCAAAGCCGCATCTCGGGCATTGGTTTGAACGGCATTCAGTTGAAATGCGAAGAGGTTCACGCCAAAGGCTGGCTGTCGCAGACCGATGTGCTGCCGGTGGGCGGGTTCTATAAGGCCCGCCGTTCAGGCGAAAAGCACGCTTGGGAAGCGCAGACGATGCATATGCTGCAATCGGCCTGCGACCGCGCGTCGTTTGACATCTGGAAGCAGTATTCCGCCGCGATGCGGGCCAACCCGCCGATTCATATTCGCGACCTCTTAGACATCAAAGCCTTGGGCAAAGCCGTGCCGATTGAAGAGGTGGAAAGCATCACCTCGATCCGCAAACGCTTTGTCACACCGGGCATGTCGCTGGGGGCCCTGTCGCCCGAGGCGCATAAGACCCTGAACGTGGCGATGAACCGGATCGGGGCCAAGTCTGACAGTGGTGAAGGTGGCGAAGACCCCGCGCATTTCCACCCCGAACCTAACGGCGATAATCCTTCCGCTAAGATCAAGCAGGTGGCCTCTGGCCGCTTTGGCGTGACAGCGGAATATCTCAACGCCTGCGAGGAACTGGAAATCAAGGTCGCGCAGGGGGCCAAGCCCGGCGAGGGTGGGCAATTGCCAGGCATGAAGGTCACGGCCCTGATCGCGCGCCTGCGCCATTCCACGCCGGGGGTCACGCTGATCTCGCCGCCGCCGCACCATGACATCTATTCCATCGAAGATCTGGCGCAGCTGATCTACGATCTTAAGCAAATCAACCCGCGCGCCAAGGTAACGGTCAAGCTGGTGTCCTCGTCTGGCGTGGGCACGATTGCGGCGGGTGTGGCCAAGGCCAAGGCCGATGTGATCCTGATCTCGGGGCATAACGGCGGCACGGGGGCTTCGCCCGGCACGTCGATCAAATA
>CANIKY010000105.1 GCA_947468085.1 Paracoccaceae bacterium
CGCCGCCCATGCCAGCGGTCAGGTTGATCACGATATCGGTGCCACTGGCGCGCACCCGGTCGACCACTTCGCGAAACAAAGCCGGATCGCGTGAGCCTTTGCCCGTGACCGGATCGCGCACATGGATATGCGCGCAAGATGCGCCGGCCTTGGCGGCTTCAATCGCTTCGCGGGCGATTTCGGCGGGGGTCACGGGCACATGCGGGCTTTTGCCCGTCGTATCGCCAGCCCCGGTTACAGCACAGGTCACCACCACGTCGAAGTTCATCCAAGCCTCCTGCTTTTGGGGTATCTTGTGCCTTCGATTTTGGTTTCCTTTCATTTATTCGTCACATATCCTGCACTCATGTCGAAAAATCGCACCTTATCACCGGATCATCCCGCCATGGAGGAAAGCAAGAATTCCAGCCCCCTTCAGGTGACCTTCCTGATCGTGCCGCGCTTTAACATGTCCACACTTGTGACGATGATTGAACCGATGCGGATCGCCAATTACCTGTCGCCGCAGCCGATTTATGCGTGGGATATCGTGTCGTTTGACGGCGATCAGATCACGGCCAGCAACGGCCTAACCTTGCCCGCCCATCTTCCCACTGAGCGTAACAGGCGCGGCGAGGTGATCTTTGTGATGGGCAGTTGGGGGGCGGAAAGCTACACCAACAAAACAGTGTTTTCATGGATTCGCCGCCAAGCCCGCGAGGGGGCGCGGATTTGTGCGGTAGAGTTGGGCACCTATCTGGTGGCGCGGGCGGGCCTGCTGTCGGGCCGCAAGGTCACAACCCATTGGTCTTACGGGCCGGGCTTTCAGGAACAATTCCCTGATATCGCCTTTGTCGAGCAGATTTACACTGCAGAGGCGGGGCTGCTGACCTGTGGCGGCGGCTTGGCAGGGGTCGATCTGGTCTTGCGCCTGATCGGCGAGGCGCAGGGCGAAAGTATGGTCAGCGAGATTGCCGATCAACTGATGCACCACCCCGTCCGCCCCGCCACCGCCCCGCAGCGCCGCACCATGGGCCGCAGCACCGACACGCTGCCCCCCATGGTGCGCGAGGCGATTGCGCTGATCGAAAAGAACATTGCCGAACCTTTAAGCGTGCCGGACATCGCTGAACTGCTGAACGTGTCGCAGCGCCAGATGGAGCGGCAGTTTAAAGCAGCCATTGGCTGCACCGTGGTGCAGTTTGGCCTGTTGCTGCGCTTGCAACACGCGCGGGTCTTGCTGATCTCGACCAGCCTGTCGGTGCGCGATATTGCCACGGCCTCGGGGTTTAACACCCTGTCACACTTTGCCTTTTCCTTTGGCAAATGCTTTGGCCGCAGGCCCAGCGAATACCGCCAAGCTTGGCCCGAAAAAGACAGCGCCCCCTCTTGGCCGGGGACGCTGTCAAAATTTTTGCAAGCCTTGCAAAACCGCGGCTCTGCCAAGCCCATTCAGGTTTTGGGCAAAAGCCGCCTTTAGCGCCGTGCGTCGCGGATGGCGTTCAGCACCGCCACAATCTCGCGGTCACGGGTGGCGGCCATGGCTTCAAAGTGGCGACCGGCGGCGATTTCGTTGCAGCCATCGACCATGCGGTCGCGCAGCTCTTGCGTCAGTTCGGGGGCTTCTAACCGTGTCCAAGGCCATTTTAGCGCGGGACCGAATTGGTCAAGGTTGGTGGCCATGCCGCCCTCACCGCAGGCGACGTGAAAGGCCATGCATTGCCCTTGCACGGCCATGCGCGCGGCGGGGCCGTTCATCAGGGCGTTGTCGATGTCGGCGGGGGTCGCCTCGCCATTGGCGACCATGTGCAGGGCTTCGCGCCAAAGGGCTTCTTGCAGGCGGGTGGCGACAAATCCCGGGATTTCTTTCTTCATCGCCAAGGGCGCTTTGCCCGCGATTTGGTAAAAGGCCACGGCCCAAGCTACGGCCTCAGGCTCTGTCGCCTTGCCACCCACGACTTCGACCAAGGGCAGAAGATAGGGCGGGTTGAAGGGATGGCCGATCACAGTACGCTGGGGGGTGGGGCAGTCGGCCTGTATCTGCGTCATCATCAGGCCCGAGGTGGACGAGGCGATGACACACTCGCGCGGGGCCAGTTCGCCCAAGCGTTGGTAAAGGGCCTGCTTGATATCCAACCGCTCGGGCGCGCTTTCTTGGATGAACTGCGCGTCTTTGACAGCATCGGGCAGATCGGTGGTGATGCGCAACCGGTCTAGCGAAGCGCCGGGGGACAGACCCAAGGCTTGCAAGCTGATCCAGCCGGTGTTGATCACCGACATCAGCGCCGCCGTTTCGGCCTCGGCATGGATATAGGCCGTGACATTATAGCCGCGCGCCAGAAAATGCGCGGCCCATCCACCGCCGATCGGGCCTGCGCCCAAGGTGGTGACACGGGTGACAGTTTTGGGATCAGGATACATTTAGCGCCCTTTAAAGACGGGATTGCGTTTCTCGACAAAGGCCGCGATTCCCTCGGCCGAGTCTTCGGATTTGAGCATGGCGCGGTAGGTGGGCAGATCGCCCTTGCGCATATGGTTAAACGCGGACTCTAACGGCAGGGCTTGGATGGCGCGTTCGACCTCTTTCACCGTTTGCATGGCCAAGGGGGCGGAGGCTGCGATCTGGTCGGCCCAAGCGCGCGCCGTTTCCATCAGCGCCTCTTTGGGGACGACCTTGTTGACCAAGCCGTAATGTGCGGCCTCAGCCGCTGGCATCTTGCGGCCCAAAAGCAGCATTTCCATGGCGATATTGCGCGGAATAAGGCGGGGCAGGCGTTGCAAAGCGCCCGCATCCGGCACGATGCCCAAGGGCATTTCGGGCAAGGCAAAATGCACATGGTCGGCCGCGATGATCAAATCGCACGACATGGCAATTTCAAACCCGCCGCCAATCGCCATGCCATTCAGCGCACAGATCACCGGCTTGTTCATCTGCCAGTTTTCCGTCAGCCCGCCAAAGCCGCCAATGCCGTAATCCGCCGTTTCCCACCAGTTATCCAGCGACATCTCACCGGCGTTCAGCGCCTTTAGGTCCCAGCCTGCGGAGAAGATCCTGTCACCCTCGGCCGTCAGAATGCCCACCCATAGATCGGGATCGTCGCGCAGTAAGGCAAAAGCGCGGCCCATGTCTTGGCTCATCGCCACGTCGATGGCGTTGACTTTGGGCTTGTTCAGCTTGACTTCCAAAACCCGTCCGCGACGGGTGACTTCGACATGGCTCACAAAGTGTCCTTTCAGGCGCAGACTGGTTAGGCAAGCGGGGTTTAGGCGAAGGCGGGTTAAGCGAAAGCTGGCATAACCCCGTTTACGAACAATTCCATCGAGCGTTTTTGCTCGGCCAGACCCAGACCAAGGCTGGCGTAATAGATGAACTCGTCCACGCCCAAAGCTTCGAACAGTTTCAGCTTGGCGATCACCTGATCGGGCGTGCCGAACATCAGATTGCGTTGCAGCATGTCGGGGTCATATTCGGCGCGGTTGGCCAGTTGGTCGAAGGGGATCGACTTGGGAAAGCCATTGGCCACATCGCCCATGTTTTTGAACAGGTTTTCAAATTGCGACAATTGGCGCTGGGCGGCGCGGATCGGCACGATGAAGTCTGCGGGGCTGGCCGACACGGCGGTGTGGCGCATCATGGCCATGGTCGGGCGCTTGCAGCCCGGATTGTTGGCCATCGCCTCGGCCATGCGGGCCATGTACAGCTCTGCCTCTGACATGTCGCGGGTCAAGGGCCATGACATGATGTTGCAGCCGTTTTTGACCGCGTAATCATAGGTGATGGGCGCACGCGCCGCGATCCAGACGGGCACGTCGGCCTGCAAGGGCTTGGGGCAAGAGGTTGAGGCGGGAAAGTTCCAAAACTGCCCCTCATGCGCGTAATCACCCTTCCACAAGGCGCGCACGGCTGGCAGCATCTCTTGCATATAGCGCCAGGCGTCGGATTGTTTCAGGCCGGGGTGCATCCGGTCAAACTCGCGCTGATAGGCGCCCGAACCAATGCCAAATTCCAACCGCCCGCCTGAGATCAGGTCAATAAACGCCGCCTCGCCCGCCACTTTGATCGGATGCCAATAGGCCGCCGCCACACAGGCCGTGCCAAGGCGGATGCTTTCGGTTTCCCCCGCCCACCATGCCAAAATCGAAAACGGATTGGGCGCGATGGTCATCTCCAGCGCGTGATGTTCCGCCGCCCAGACGATGTGAAAGCCACCGCGATCGGCCATCTGGACCATCTCCAGCGTGTGGCGGGCGACATCCTTCATATCAAGGCTGTCATCCATCCGTTCAAGATTGATGGCGAGTTGGAACTTCATGCTATCCTCCGGCAAGACCCCGTTTTGGCGATGATTGAAGCGAAACAGGGCAGGTAGTGTCGTTATTTCGACAAAGTGTCAGGTTTTTCGTCAGGTGTTGGTGCCGCGCCCCACGTCAGCGCATCACAAAGGGGTTGGCCATAGGCTCGGTCGAGGTGTTGATCCAGACGGTTTTGGGCCTTGTATAGTCATACATCGCCTGAAACCCGCTTTCGCGCCCGTAGCCTGACCCTTTCACCCCGCCAAACGCCGCGATGGGCGAAACGGCGCGGTAGGTGTTGACCCAAACGATGCCAGAGCGCACCGCCTTGGCCATGCGCATTTGGCGTGCCCCATCGCGGGTAAAGATGCCGGCGGCCAAGCCGTGCTGGGTGTCATTGGCAAGGGCGATCACCTCGGCTTCGGTCTTAAAGCGCAAGACGGACAGGACGGGGCCGAACAGTTCGGTATCCACAATGCGCAGGTCTTGGCGTGGGCAATCGATGATCGTGGGTTCGTAATACGTACCGCCCAATCCGTCAGGCTGCTTGCCGCCGCACAGAATGCGCGCGCCTTCGGTTTGGGCATGTTCCACCTCGCGCTGGATATTGGCGAGTTGGCCTTGGGTGCACAAAGGGCCCATCTGGGTTTCTTCGGCCAAGGGGTCGCCGATGCGGATTTGTTTGGCGAGTGCTACGATCTTTTCCAAGAATGCGTCGGCAATATCTTCGTGCAGATACAGGCGTGACCCCGCCACACAGCTTTGCCCTGTGGCTCCGAAAATCCCCGCCACGGACCCGTTCACAGCACTGTCAATGTCAGCATCGTCAAAGACGATAAACGGTGACTTGCCGCCCAGTTCCAGCGACACTTCGGCGAAATTCTCGCGCGAGTTGGTCAGCACCGCCCGCGCCGCCCCCGGCCCACCGGTAAAGGAAATGCGCGCCACCAAGGGGTGCGAGGTCAGAACCCGCCCGCACGGCTCGCCATGCCCCGAGACGATATTGACCACACCGGGCGGAAACCCTGCTGCTTCGATAAGCGCGCCAAACTCCAGCATCGCCGCCGAGGCGTGTTCAGACGCCTTGAGCACCACCGTATTGCCCGCAGCCAAGGCGGGGCCGATTTTGACAGCCACCAAGAACAATTGTGAATTCCAAGGCACAATGGCCGCCACCACGCCCAAAGGCTCGCGACTGGTGAAAACGAACAGATCGGGCTTGTCGATGGGCAGGGTCTCACCAGAAATCTTATCCGCGCAACCGGCGTAAAAGTGGAAGAATTCGGCGATGTATTTCGCCTGCCAGCGGGTTTCTTTCAGCATCTTGCCGGTGTCGATGGTTTCGGTCCGCCCCAAGCTTTCCGACTTTTCGGCCAAAAGATCGCCCAGCTTGCGCAGGCAGCGCCCCCGTGCCGTGGGCGTCATGCTGGCCCAAGGGCCAGAGGTAAAGGCGCGGTGAGCGGCCTTCACAGCGCGGTCGACATCTTCGGCTGTAGCTTCGGGAATGCGGCACCAGACTTGGCCGGTGGTGGGGTTGACGCTGTCAAACATCTTGCCATCCGAAGCCGCGACCCAAGCCCCGTCTATCAGCATCTGGTAGTCTGTGATCGTGCTCATCTGCTTGCCCTCTGGTTCGCGCTTAGCATACTGTGCGGCAGAACGGGTGCAACATGTGCGAATTTTCGCCGTGGCCTGACGAAAAAAGCGCAAGCACGGGCGGGGGGGCGGTGTCTGCTGCGCCTTGAGTGCGGAGGACAAGATGGCCCATGCAAAACAAGTGATTGGCGCGCCCTTGGTGATTGGCGGGCGCAAGTTGTCCTTGTCGCGGGCCATTCGGGCAGGCGATACGGTTTATTTGACCGGCCAAATTCCGATGCAGAACGGCGCGCCCATGACAACGGGCACGATTGAAGATCAAACCCGCGCCGTGCTGGACGATATCACGGCTACCTTGGCCTTGGCAGGGTGCACCCGCGATGATGTGGTCAAGGCGATGATCTGGCTGCGCGAAAGGGTGGATTTTGCGGGCTTTAATGCGGTTTACGGCGAGTATTTCCCGCATGATCCGCCCGCACGGTCGGCCATCGTCAGTGACCTGTTGGTCGATTGTCGGGTGGAAGTGGAAGTGATCGCTTGGCGACCCGTGGCAGGGGGCGACCAATGAGGCGCGCCGCCGATGGCACGGCCTATGCGCTGCAGGGCCACCGCGAAGCGCCCTTGGTGGTGCTGATCCACGGCTTGGGGCTGACGCATGCGGTTTGGGAGCACATGATCCCCGCCCTAGCGCCACAGTTTTGCGTGCTGACTTATGATATGCTAGGCCACGGCCAAACGCGCTCTCAGGCGCAGCCTGATCTGTCCGCCTTGGCCGCCCAACTGGCGCGCTTGATGGACGAACTGGGCCGCACCCAAGCGGCCCTTGTGGGCTTTTCGCTGGGCGGCATGATTGCCCGCCGCTTTGCCCAAGATTATCCGGCCCGCACGACAGCACTGGCTATTTTGCACTCTCCCCACCGCCGCACCGATGCTGCCCAAGCGGCTATCGTGGCGCGGGTGGTGCAAGCGCAAGGCCAAGGGCCATCCTCTACCGTCGAAGCTGCCTTGCAGCGCTGGTTCACTGATGACTTTCGCGCCCAAAACCCCGCGATGATGGACAAAGTGCGCGGCTGGGTCTTGGGTAACAATCCTGCCACCTATCCGGATTACTACCGCATCTTGGCCACGGGCATTGATGAAATTGTGGCCCCGAACCCACCCATTTCTTGCCCCACTCTCGTGGTGACGGGCGATGAAGACTATGGCAACGGGCCAGAAATGACCTTTGCCATCGCGGCCGAGATTGCAGGTGCGCAAACGCTGATCCTGCCCGGATTGCGCCATATGGCCCTGATGCAAGACCCCGCCCTAACCAATACCCCGCTTTTGGCCTTTTTGACCAAGGTGCTGCATGTCTGAGCCCAAAGGCATCTTGTCAGGCCTGCGGGTTCTGGACCTAAGCCGCATGCTGTCTGGCCCTTATTGCACCATGATGCTGGCCGATCAGGGGGCCGAGGTTATCAAGATCGAACCGGCCGAGGGCGACAGCAGCCGCACCAATGGCCCTTTCCGCGACGATGATCCCGCACATGACTGGGCGGGCTATTTTGTCAGCCTGAACCGATCGAAGAAAAGCATCGTGCTGGATCTAAAAACCGAAGGCGGGCGCGCGGACCTGTTGGCCTTGGTGAAAACAGCCGATGTCTTGGTGGAAAACTTCCGCCCGGGCGTGATGGACAGGCTGGGCCTGTCTTATGCCACGCTTTCAGGCGTCAATCCGCGCCTGATTTGTGCGGCGATTCGCGGGTTTGGTGATCCGTCCTCGGGGGCCAGCCCCTATGCGGATTGGCCCTCTTACGATGTGGTGGCCCAAGCCATGGGCGGGCTGATCGGGGTGACAGGGGCAGATGCCGCCCACCCCACCAAGGTTGGGCCGGGGATTGGCGATGTTTTTGCGGGGGCCTTGATGGCCTTTGGCATTATGGCCGCCCTGCGGCAGGCCGAGGCAACAGGGCGCGGCCAGTTTTTGGATATCGCGATGTATGACGCGATGATCAGCCTGTGCGAGCGGTTGATCTATCAGCACGATTTTGACGGCACGGTGCCCGTCCCCGAAGGCAATGCCCACCCGCTTTTGGCGCCCTTTGGCATCTTTGCCGCCGCAGATGGCCATGTCGCCATCGGCATTGTCGACGATGCCTTTTGGCGCGCCTTGGCCCGCGCGATGGGGCAGGGCGATTTGGCCACTGACCCGCGCTTTGCCACGCGCAGCGCGCGGCGCATCCATGCAGGTGTGCTAAATGCGATGGTGGCAAAGTGGGCAGCAGCGCTGACAAAGGCGCAGTTAAGCGCGGTTTTGGGCGGAGTTGTGCCTTTTGGGCCTGTCAATTCAGTCGCAGATATCTTCGCGGATCCGCATGTCGTGGCACGTGGCATGATTGCCACGATACCTCATGCCGAGGAGGGCTTGCGCCCATGGCGGGTGGCGGCCTCTCCTTTGCGCTTTTCGGCCAATCCTAGCCCTGCGCCCGCGACCCCCGCCCGCTTGGGCGCACAGGCGGCGCAAGATTTTCTGGCTCCACACCCGCCGATTGACCCGCGCCAGTTGCGTGATGCCTTTGGGCGCTTTGCCACGGGGGTGACAGTGCTGACTGCGCGCCAAGAAGATGGCACGCCGCGTGGATTTACGGCGAATTCCTTCACCTCTGTCTCACTCGATCCGCCTTTGTTGCTGGTGTGCTTGGCCAAAACCGCCCATTCCTGCGAAACCTTCATGCAAGCCGATCATTTCGGGGTGAACATTCTGGGCCACGATCAACAAGCCCTGTCGGCCCTGTTTGCTTCCCGCGAGGTGGATAAGTTCCAGCGCTGTGTCTGGCACGAAGGGGCGGGCCGCGTGCCGCTGCTAGACGGGGCCTTGGCGCAGTTTGTCTGCGTGCCCGACCGTTTGGTGGATGCGGGCGACCATCTGGTGCTGATCGGCCGCGTGGTCGATTTCGCCACGGGCGAGGGCGCGCCCTTGGGCTATTTCCGTGGCCGATATTTCTCGGTCGAGGCGGATGCGCAACTGGTGCAGGCGGTTGCGGCCTCAGCGGGGGCCAGCGTGGGGGCGGTGTTGTTGCAAGAGGGTGCTGTGTTGATGGAGGTGGCGGTCGACGGCGGTTTGACGCTGCCGCTATCCCCCCACCCCACCCCCAGCCTTGACCGCCTGCGCCAGCGATTGGAGGGCTTGGGCTTGCACGCTGATGTCGACTTTCTTTATGCCGTTTTTGAAGATCGCGCCCTTGCCAGCCATGGCATCTATTACCATGGTCAGGTGCGGGGGAATGCCCCAAAGGGCATGGCGTTTTGCCCGCTTGCCGGTTTGGATTGGACCGCCATGCGCAACCCTGCCGAACGCAGCATGTTGCAACGCTATGCGGCCGAGACCGAAAGCGGCGAGTTTGGCATCTATCAGGGCAATGAAACCGAAGGAAAAGTGCGCCGCCTGAGCGGGGCCTGAACAGGAGAAGACGATGTTTCCCGAATTGCGCAAGGTCGTGACCTATGACGAAATCATCTACCGCGAAGGACAGCGCCCCGCTGACCCACCGCTGCGGATGATCGGTGTTGCAGCGGTGGTCAAAAACCCGTGGCACGGGCGCGGGTTTGTGCAGGACCTGTCA
>CANIKY010000106.1 GCA_947468085.1 Paracoccaceae bacterium
GCAAACCGAAGGAGCGGCGCAATGATGGTTCGTGCCCTTGCCCTGATGGGTGCTTTGATCTGTTTGGCCCTGCCGCTGCGGGCAGAGGTTCAGATACAAGAAGTCACCTCGCCGGGTGGCATCAAGGCTTGGCTGGTGGAAAACCACGATATCCCCTTCACAGTCCTTAACATCCGTTTCAAGGGCGGCACATCTTTGGATGCGGCGGGCAAGCGCGGGGCTGTCAACCTGATGACTGCGCTGATCGAAGAGGGTGCCGGCGATCTGGACTCGCAAGCCTTCGCCGCAGCGCGTGACGGCATGGCCGCAGAGTTCGGCTTTTCCAGCGACAGCGACGGCGTAAGCGTCAGCGCGCGGTTTTTAACCGACACCAGCACACAGGCCACAGACCTTTTGCATCTGGCCCTGACAACACCGCGCTTTGACCCCGACGCCATCGAACGGGTGCGCGGCCAAGTGCTGCAAAACATTGCCAGCAATGCCAAAGACCCAAGTGCGATTGCCAGCGATCTGCTCAGCCACGCCGCCTTTGGCGATCATCCCTATGGGTCCAGCGGCGATGGCACGGCGGACAGCGTGCAGGCCTTAACACGCGATGACCTGTTGGCTGCCTATCACGCGGCCTTGGCCCGCGACCGCATCTATGTGGCGGCAGCGGGCGACATCTCTGCCGCTGATCTGGGCAAGATGCTTGACAAACTGTTGGGCGACCTGCCCGCCACGGGTGCTGCGCAACCCGCCGATGTCGCCCTGACAGCCAAAGGTGATGTGATCACCCAAAGCTTCCCCGGCCCGCAAAGCACGATCAGCTTCTATCAAGGCGGAATCACCTTCGAAGACCCTGATTATTTCGCAGCCACGATCCTGAACGAGATTTTGGGCGGCAACGGCTTTTCCTCGCGCCTGATGGATCAGGTGCGCGAAAAGCGCGGCCTGACTTACGGCATCGACACCAGCCTTGCCGCCTATGACCATGGTGAAATTTTGGCAGGGTCGGTGGCCACCGCAAACGACAAAGCGGCCGAGGCGATGCAGATCATCCGCGAGGTATGGGCCGATGTGGCCAAGAACGGTGTGACGCAAAAAGAGGTTGACGATACCAAGACCTATATGACCGGCTCTTATCCCTTGCGGTTTGACGGCAACAAACGGATCGCATCGATCTTGGTTGGAATGCAGATGTTGGGCCTGCCGGTGACCTACCGCGCCACCCGCAACGCCAAGGTAGAGGCGGTGACGCTGGCCGATGTGAATAGGGTCGCCGCATCGCTTCTTACACCCGATAATCTGACCTTTGTCGTGGTGGGCGAAGCCAAAGGGGTCGCTTCCAGCAACTAAGCTTATCTGTGGCCTGCCCGTTTGATCCCTGCTATAGTTAGGGGTATGAGTAATCAGGCCCCCCATATGATGCGTCCGGAAATTAAATTGCTGGACGAAGCCGCGATCAACAGGATCGCGGCGGGCGAGGTTGTGGAACGCCCCGCATCGGCCGTGAAAGAGTTGGTCGAAAACGCGCTGGACGCTAGCGCGCGGCGCATAGTTGTCGATTATGCCGCAGGTGGCAAGGTGCTGATCCGTGTCACCGATGATGGCTGCGGCATGACTGCTGCGGATTTGCCCTTGGCTGTGGCCCGCCATGCGACTTCCAAAATCGACGGATCAGACCTGCTCAACATCCGATCCTTCGGCTTTCGCGGGGAAGCTTTGGCCAGCCTTGGGTCGGTTGGTCGGCTCACCCTCACCTCTCGCGCAGCGGGGGATGAAGGGGCCAGCCTGACAGTCGCAGGCGGCCGGATGGGCCAAGTACGGCCCGTGGGCGCGGTGCAGGGCACGGTGGTGGAACTGCGCGACCTGTTTTACGCCACACCCGCCCGCCTGAAATTCCTGCGCACCGACAGGGCCGAGGCGGGAGCCATCTCTGATGTGCTGCGCCGCTTGGCCATGGCCGAACCACAGGTTGGCTTTTCCCTGAACGAAGTGAGTGAGGGCGAGGCCCCCCGCAGCCTGCTGCGCCTAGACCCCGAGAATGGCGATTTCTTTGATGCCCTGCAGCGCCGTCTTACGCGCCTTCTGGGGGCTGATTTCACCGCCAATGCCCTGCGCATTGATGTGGAACACGAAGGGTTGCGCCTGTCTGGCTATGCCGCCCTGCCGACCTATTCGCGCGGCTCCTCTGTCCAGCAATTTGTCTTTGTGAACGGGCGTCCGGTTTTGGACCGCTTGCTGCTTGGCGCGCTGCGAGTGGCCTATTTGGATGTGCTGTCGCGCGACCGCTACCCCGCGGCGGTGCTAAACCTGATCTGCGATCCCGAACGGGTGGACGTGAACGTTCACCCCGCCAAATCAGAGGTGCGCTTTCGCGATCCAGAAGCCGCGCGCAGCCTGTTCATCACAGGGCTTCGAACCGCACTTTCGGGGGCTGGGCACCGCGCCTCTACCACGGTGGCGGGGGCTACCTTGGCAGCACTGCGGCCTGAACCGCAAAGCGCGCAAACGCCGCGTATCTACCAGATGGACCGCCCCTCAGGCGCCAGCCTGTCGCGGTCTTTTGCGCTGCAAGCGCCTTCCGGCTTTGCCGAACCCCCTGCGGCCCCGCTGGTCTATGTCGCGCAGCCTTTAGCGCAAGCCGAAAGCTTCCCGCTTGGGGCCGCGCGTGCGCAGGTGCATGAAAACTACATCATCGCCCAAACCCAAAGCGGCATCGTGATTGTCGACCAGCACGCCGCCCATGAGCGGTTGGTCTACGAACGCCTGAAACGCCAGCGGGATGACACTGGGATCAAGGCGCAAGCCCTGCTGATCCCCGAAATCATCGAACTTGACGCCAGCGATGCTGCCCGCCTTCTGGCCATCGCCAGCGATCTTTCGGCTTTGGGCCTCACGGTGGAACCCTTCGGCGGCCATGCCATCGCTGTGCGCGAAACGCCTGCGATTTTGGGCAACGTGTCGGCCCGCGCCCTTGTGCAAGATGTGCTGGACGAGTTGGCCGATCAGGGCGACAGCCCGTCTTTGCGGGCCAAGATGGATGCGATCTTAAGCCGTATGGCCTGCCACGGGTCGATCCGTTCGGGTCGGCAGATGCGCGCTGAAGAAATGAACGCCCTGTTGCGCGAAATGGAGGATACGCCCCTGTCCGGCCAATGCAACCACGGACGGCCGACCTATGTCGAGCTGAAGTTGTCGGATATCGAACGATTGTTCGGTCGGCGATGATCCTTGCGACACAAAGCCGCTGACCTCAAGAGCCCCCAATGATCACATATCTATCCGCCGCCCATTTTACCCTCATGCCTTGGGCCAATGGCAAAGGCACGACCGTTGAATTGCTGCGGGTGGAACGTGAGGGGCGGCTGATCTTGCGCCTGTCGCGGGCGATGGTGGTAGAGGATGGGGCTTTTTCGATCTTTGCCGGCCTCTCGCGCAACCTGACGGTTCTCAGCGGGCCGGGGTTTGATCTGGTGGGCCAAGGGATGCACCTGTCCGCCCGCCCCCTGCACCCCGTGGCTTTTGCAGGCGATGTTACGCTGCGGGTTGTGGGGGTGGCAGAGCCTTGCGAGGATTTCAACGTTATGACCGCCGCTGATCTGCCCCCCGCGCGGGTGAGTGTTCACTCCGCAGGGGCCACAGCACAGGGTGCGCTGTTGGCGCTGGCCGCAGGGCAGATTGGCGGGGTGGCGGTGGCGCAGTATGACGTAGTGCTGACCGATGACCCCCTGCTGGCCGACATGCCCGTGATCGCCGTGCAGGCGGTCGGGCTTTAGCAGTACCGCTCGATCGCTTGGGTTTGGTGATCGGCATAGCGGTCGCCGTAGGCAAAACCAGCGGGCAGGATGCGGTTGATCTCGGCGAGGTCTTCCGTTGTCAGCACAATGTCAGCCCCTTGCGCAAACTGCCGCAGGTGCGTTGCCGAACGTGTACCGGGGATCGGAATCAAATGCGGCCCGCGCGACAAAACCCACGCTAGGGCCGTGGCAGGCGTTGACCACTCCCGCGCGGCACAAAACGCGCGGAATTCGTTGATCTTGGCCGTATTGGCCGAAAAGTTCGGCTCTGTGAACCGCGGGTTGGTGCTGCGAAAGCCATCGGTCGGCGGCGCAATCGGGCTGTCGCCCAGCATCCCCCGCGCAAGGGGCGAGAAGGGGATAAACGTCACACCCAACTCCGCACAGGTCTGAATCAGGCCCAGTTCGGGCTGGCGTGTCCAAAGCGAATACTCGTTCTGGATCGCCATGCAAGGATGCACCGCATGGGCGCAGCGTAGGGTGTCGGGGGCCACTTCTGACATGCCGTAGCCGCCAATCTTGCCCTCGTCGATAAAGCGTTTAAGGGTGCCTACGACCTCTTCAATCGGGCGGGCGTGTTCGCGGCGATGGATGTAGAACAGTTCGACATGATCGCGCTTCAGCCGCCGAAGGGATATCTCAAGCTCCGCGCGCAAATACCCCTCAGAATTGTCGATCCGGCGCGGGATTTCGTTGACGACACTTGCCTTTGTCGCAATCGCCACCTGCGGTTTGCGCAATCCCAGCCAGTGACCGATGACATCCTCGGAAACGCCCATGCCGTAGATGTTGGCGGTGTCGATAAAGGTCATCCCCGCATCCAGCATCGCATCCAGACAGGCAAGGCTTTCGGCCTGATCAGTTGCGCCAAAAATGCCGCCAAAAGACATGGTCCCAAGGCCGATGGCCGAGACTTGCAGGTTGCCTAGCGCACGGGTTTTCATCGGTCAGCTTTCCAAAAATGCGGATTGCAAGGCAACTTCGACCATCGAACCGAACGATCGTTCGCGTTGGTCGGCAGGCAAGGCTTCATGGGTCAGGATATGGTCGGAAATCGTCAGCACCGCCAAGGCGCGGCGCTGATATCGGGCGGCCAAGATGTAAAGTTCTGCCGCTTCCATTTCCACGCACAAGGTGCCGTGGCGTTGAAGCTGGTCAGAAAGATCCTGCCGTTCGTCATAAAACGTGTCGGACGAATAAATCCCGCCGACATGCACCGGAACATCCAAGGCCAATGCCGCCTGATGCGCATTCCTTAACAGGCCAAAATCCGCACAGGGCGCGAAGTTCAGCTCTTTAAAGATCGACCGCGATGGCGACCCGTTGGTCGAAGCCGTCTGCGCCAAGACCACATCACGCACCTTGACATGGGGCTGCAAAGCCCCCGCCGATCCGATGCGGATCAGCGTTTGCGCGCCGTAGTCGCGGATCAACTCGTTGGCATAGATCGACAAAGACGGCATCCCCATGCCGCTGCCGTGGATCGTTACCTTATGCCCGCGCCATGTGCCGGTATAGCCCAGCATCCCGCGCACTTCGTTCACCAGCACTGGGTTTTCCAGAAACTTTTCCGCCGCCCACCGCGCACGGTACGGGTCGCCCGGCAAAAGGACGGTTTCGGCGATATCGCCGGGTTTCGCTCCGATATGAAATGTCATTCTGCGCTCCTGTTTGGCGCAACCTACCCAGAGGCGGTGGCGATGGCTAGGTCACTGTCACAAGAACGCTGGTTTTATCGCCACAGGACGGTACAGGGCCGCGGCACCACTTGTGGTGTCATCTTAAGCCACAGGCTTGGCGGAATGGACTTTGAATACCTCTGCGTTGAGGCAAAACGCCGCCTCTTGCACCGACGCGACATCGCCTTGCGCCAGCAGCTGGCTGCACTTGGTCCGATCACGGCAGGTGCTGCAGGTCGACAAGATTTCATGGTAGGCTTGATTGTTGCGTTGAAGTTCTGCCGCCGACACACCAAAGATCGCGGCCATATGGGCAACACGGCCCGCAATATCGGCGGACATGCGCGAAAAGGCCCGAACCTGATCGCGGGTCATGCCAAGGTCGTCTAGTTCACGCGCGCTCATCGCGTCTATTTCTTTTGCATCTTGCCAGCGCGTCATAAGAGTTTTGATACGATCGAACATGGGGGCCTCCTGTGTTTGGGAGCCAACATGCAGCAAAAAGACTCGCGGCGCTTTGACATAGCGCAAAGGCGTGGGGCTTAGGCGGCTTGCGCCTTTGCGTCTGCCAGACCCACAATGTCAAACATGATGCGGTTCAGGTCGAAGTCTTTGGGCGTATAGATTGCGGCCACGCCAAGGGCCAAAAGTGCCTCTGCATCAGCGTCAGGGATGATGCCGCCAATGATCAACGGTATCGACAGGCCAGCTTGGCGCAGACCCGTCAGCACATCTTCGACCAAGGGCATATGGCTGCCCGACAGGATCGACAGGCCAATAACATGGGGAGACACCTCTAACGCTTGCGCCACGATGTCGGCGGGGGTGTGGCGGATGCCGTCGTAGTGGATGGCCATGCCACAATCGCGGGCGCGGGCGGTGATCTGTTCGGCACCGTTCGAATGGCCATCCAGACCGGGCTTGCCCATCAACAGTTTCAAGCGGCGCCCAAGGCGGGTTGAGACCAGATCCACCGCCGCGCGGATAGGATCCAGCCCCTCGGTCCGGTTGGAAGGCGCGGGGTTCACCCCCGTGGGCGCGCGGTATTCGCCAAAGGCGGCGCGAATAGCCGCCCCCCATTCGCCTGTCGTCACGCCAGCTTTGGCGGCGGCAATTGACGGTGGCATGATGTTTTCGCCCGACAACGCCGCCTCACGCAGGCGCAGCAAGGCGCGGTTGACGGCTACGCCGTCGCGATCAGACCGCCACGCGTGAAGTCGGGTGATCTGATCGGCTTCAGCCGCAGGATCGGTGGTGAAGATCGACGAAATGCCCGTGGTCAAGGGCGACGGTTCCGCCTCGCGGTAGCGGTTCACGCCAACCACCACCTGCTCGCCACTTTCAATCCGGCCCAAACGGTCAGAGTTCGCCTCGACCAGACGGGATTTCATATGGGGGATGGCAGCGACAGCCCCGCCCATCGCCTCGATCTGGGCCAACTCTTCAAGGGCCGAGACTTTCAGCGCCGCAACCTTGGCCGCAATCGCGGGGTTATCATCGAAGATATCGGCATATTCCAGAAGGTCAGTTTCATAGGCCAAAATCTGCTGCATCCGCAGCGACCATTGCTGATCCCACGGGCGCGGCAGGCCCAACGCCTCGTTCCACGCGGGCAGTTGCACGGCGCGGGCGCGGGCGTTTTTGGAAAGCGTCACGGCCAGCATTTCAATCAAAATCCGCGCCACGTTGTTTTCAGGCTGCTGTTCAGTCAACCCCAACGAGTTTACCTGCACCCCATAGCGAAAGCGGCGCAGGCGTTCGTCGGTGATGGCATAGCGGGCTTGGCACAGATCGTCCCACATCTCGACAAAGGCGCGCATTTTGCAAATTTCGGTCACAAACCGAATGCCCGCGTTCACAAAAAATGACATGCGCCCCACCATGGCGGGAAAATCCTGTGCGGGAACCTTGGCGCGCAGATCGTCCAGCACGGCGATGGCGGTGGCCAAGGCATAGGCCAATTCCTGTTCCGGCGTCGCCCCCGCCTCTTGCAGGTGATACGAACAGATGTTCATCGGATTCCACTTGGGCAGCGCCTGCGCTGTATAGGCCGCCACATCGGTGATCATCCGCAAAGATGGGGCCGGCGGGCAGATATAGGTGCCGCGTGATAGATATTCCTTGATAATATCATTTTGCACCGTACCCTGCAGGGCTGCAATGTCGGCCCCCTGTTCTTCGGCCACAGCAACATACAGCGCCAAAAGCCAAGGAGCTGTGGCGTTGATCGTCATCGAGGTGTTCATCTGGCCCAAGGGAATATCGGCAAACAGCGCGCGCATATCGCCCAGATGGGCGACAGGCACGCCCACCTTTCCCACCTCGCCCCGAGCTAGGATATGGTCGCTGTCATAGCCCGTCTGGGTAGGCAGATCGAAGGCGACCGACAGGCCAGTTTGCCCCTTGGCCAGATTGCCGCGATACAGCGCGTTGGATGCGGCGGCGGTGGAATGCCCCGCGTAAGTGCGAAACAGCCAAGGTTGGTCTTTTTGCGTCTGCATCATCTGGCCCCGCGCGCCGAACCTAAATCGGTTTGGTAATTTTCTTTCGTCCTGCGCTGGATAGCAGCAAGTTTTGGCAACTGTCAATTCGCTGCATCGCGGCGCGAGAGGCATTTGCACCCCGCTTTCGCCTGTGGCATTCAGACGACATGACCCAAACGATCCCGATCCCGCTTTGGCTTTTGTTGCTGATCTTGGCCTTTGCGGTGACCTCTTTTCTGTCGAACTTCCTATTCCCTTCCGTGCGCTGGTTCTTTCGCCGCCGGATCGAACGCTGGGTGGCGCGGTTGAACGAAAGGCTGGATCGGCCGATCGACATTTTCAAACTGGCCGCACGCCAAGATCGCATTGCACGCCTTGTCTATGACCCGCAGGTACTGGCTGCCGTGACCGAACACGCCGCAACCCAAGGCATCCCCGCCTCGGTCGCCTTTCAAGAGGCGCGGCATTACGCGCGCGAGATTGTGCCGGGCTTTTCCACCATGCTTTATTTCGGTGTGATGATCACCTTGGCCAAATGGCTAACGCGCCGGTTGTACCGCGTAAGATTTGACCCGATGGATCAGGTCTTGGCGGGGGTAGAGCCTGACGCCACCGTGGTCTTTGTGATGAACCATCGCTCGAACATGGATTATGTGCTGGTGACGTGGCTGGTGTCCAACCGCGCCTCAATTTCCTATGCGGTGGGGGAATGGGCGCGGGTCTGGCCGTTTTCGCGATTCATTCGGGCCTTGGGGGCCTATTTCATCCGGCGCGGGTCGAAAAA
The DNA here is from genome assembly GCA_947468085.1 of Paracoccaceae bacterium. Taxonomy (GTDB): domain Bacteria; phylum Pseudomonadota; class Alphaproteobacteria; order Rhodobacterales; family Rhodobacteraceae; genus Stagnihabitans. The sequence goes on from CANIKY010000106.1 coordinate 8,729, forward strand.
TACGCTCTATCGCAAGGTTTTGGCCCGTTATGTGCAGATGACCACTTCAGAAGGGATCACGCAGGCGATCTTTCCCGAAGGTGGCTTAAGTTTGGATGGCAAGGTGGGGCCAGCGAAACTTGGCCTCTTGTCTTACATCATGGCGGGGTATGATCCGGCGGGGCGGGATGTGGTGTTTGTGCCTGTGGGTCTGGCCTATGACCGCGTGCTGGAAGATGCGGTGTTGCTCAAAGCCGCAGCCCACGGCGCGCGGCGGTTCGGGATTAATCCGCTGCGGGTGCTGGTCAAAGCGGTGCTGGCGGTGCTGCGGGTGGTGACGGGGCGCTACCGCGGCTTTGGAACGGCCGCTGCTGCTTTTGGCGCACCACTGTCGCTGCGGGCCTATCTGGCCGAAGTGCCAGACGGCGCGGCAGAGGGTTTGGGCGCGCGGATGATGCAGGCCATTGAACATGTTGTGCCCATCGTGCCCGTGTGCTTGGTAGCGGCAGCTTTGATGGAAGCGCCCGCAGATCGGGCGGCCCTTTTGTCTGGCGTGACACGCCTTGCGGCATCCCTTGAAGCGCGGGGGGCCGACTTGAAGCTAGGGTTGCAGGCCATGCTGGACGAGGGCCTTGCCATGCTCATCACCCGCCGAATCGTCAGC
>CANIKY010000107.1 GCA_947468085.1 Paracoccaceae bacterium
CTATCGCTCACTTCAGGGGTAAGTGTCGAGAATGTTGTGATCGGCACAGGCATTGCCACTCCGGCAGTTACCACGGGCACCACGGCTTTGAACGTAAATGCGGCACTGCTCAGCAGTGCTGTATCAATCACCGGCAATGCTGGGGTGAACACGCTGACCGGTGGTGGTGGCAATGACACGCTGAGCGGTGGCGCTGGCAATGACGTCCTTGTGGGTGGCTTAGGAAACGATAGTTTAACCGGCGGTGCCGGCAACGATACCTTCACCGTGGCTTCCGGCACCGACAGTATCACCGATCTGAGTGGTGGGGATATCTTTACCATTGCGGCCAGTTCAACAGCCAATGCCACAGTCACAGCAGCATGGACGGCGACCACTGGCACCACCAATGCTGGCACGGCCACGCTGACCTCGGCGGGGTTCGCTGTGAACCTAGGGGCTGTAACGGGTGGTTCTGTTGGCTACAGCGTGACCAATACGGGTAATGCGACGACCCTGACCGGCTCAGCATTGGCTGACACGCTGACCGGCGGAACTGGCAATGATACATTGGTTGGTGGCCTCGGGAATGACAACCTCACCGGTGGAGGCGGCAACGATAGCCTTACCGGTGGAGCGGGTAATGATACCCTCACAGGGGGTGCAGGTGCTGACACTTTTGTCTTCAATCAACTCACAGGGATCGACCACATCACTGACTTCACGACAGCCAGCGACCATATCAGCCTGTCTAAGGCCATATTCACGGGGTTGGGTGCAGTAGGGACTATTGGATCGACCGCGTTTTATGCTGCTGCCGATGCCACCAAGGGCCACCTTGCGACTGATAGAGTGATCTACAACACAACCACCGGTGCGCTCTACTATGACAAAGACGGCAACGGTTCTGGCGCAGCGGTTCAGATTGGAGTGTTAGATGGCCACCCGACGCTGGCTTACACGGATGTGTTGATTTTCTGAAAGGGTGCGCTGGTGCGGACACATGGTCCATCCACCACGGTGCATAGACGTTTCGGCATACCATTTGGCATACCAACCAGTGAGATTAATTTTTAAGTATATGATTTAAAACAATAAAATTTATAAAATACTGGGGATGCGCAGCCCCCCGCTTTGCCTTAGGCCAAAAGCGCGCGGGCTTCAGCAATGCCAAGCGCTGCCGGGCGGGTGCAGGTGGTGGTAAGGGTCACAAACTGCCCCGTCTCGCCCGATTTCAGGATTGACGTCATCACATCCACCCCGTGCAGCGTGCGCTCCAGCGAGCAGCGGTGGTCGCGGCCTTCGATATGGGCTTGCGCCATATCGGCCAAGCCTGCCGTGCGGTAGTTGGCCAGTTCGCGGCCCTTGTCGTTTTGATTGATCTTGCCAAAGGGGTGATCCCACGGCGTTTGCACTTGGGCTTCACCGCCCGCCAAGGCCACCTCGACCGTGCCGCCGAAGAAGTTGGGATCGGGCACATAAAGCGTGCCTTTGGTGCCGTAAAGCTCGAAATGGTTGCGCTTGTGGTGCCAGACATCCCACGAGGCCGAAAAGCTGATCGTCGCACCAGAGTGGAACTCCAGCAGGGCCTGAATGTTGGACGGTGTGTTCACCTTGATCTTTTGCCCCTGACGCGGGCCAGAGCCGATTGTGCGCTCGCCCTCGGCCGACGAGGTCAGGGCCCCCACGCGCTTGACCGGCCCAAGCAGGTTGATCAGCGTGGCGATATAATAGGGCCCCATGTCCATAACGGGGCCAGCGCCGGGTTGATAGAAGAACTCCGGCGAAGGGTGCCAGCTTTCGGGCCCATGCGCCTGAATTGCGGCATTGCCCGTGGTGATCTCGCCAATCGTGCCCTCATCCAGAATGGCGCGGGCTTGTTGGTGCGCCCCGCCTAGGAACGTATCAGGCGCACAGCCCACCGACAGGCCCTTGGCCTTGGCCAGATCGCGCAAGGTCGTGCCCTGTTCCAGCGTCAAGACCAGCGGTTTTTCGGAATAGGCGTGTTTGCCTGCCTCAAGAATGCGCTTGGTGATGGGGTAATGCGCATCGGGGATTGTCAGATTGATGACGATATCCAGCGCGGGGTTGGCCAAAAGGTCATCCACGCTTTGCGCTTTGGTGTTGAACTCTGCCGCGCGGGTGGTGGCGGCCTCCATATTGATGTCCGATACAGCGCGGACTTCCAGCCCCTTGAACAGCGGTGCTAACCGCAGATACGCGGCCGATATATTGCCGCAGCCGATAATACCGATGCCTAGTTTTGTCATGTCAGCCTCACAAAGCGTTCAGGGTGGCGAAAGAGCGCGTCGCAAAACGCTGGTGATCCGCCGGATTGTCATGTTCCAAGACGAAGTGCTTGCAGCCCGCGGCTGTCAGCGCGGCGTGGATGGTTTTCCAATCGACCGTGCCATGGCCCACATCGGCCCAGCCGTCTTCATCGACATTCTGGCCCTTGGGGGCGATGTCTTTGACATGGGCAGCCGTGATGCGGCCCGCGTAGCGGTTGATCCACGCCAAGGGGTCCGATCCGCCACGGATCACCCAAGCAACGTCCAGTTCCACCTCTAGGCTGGGACCACCTTCAAGGATCGAGGCTTGCGGGATCGAGCCGTCGGCTTGCGCCATAAATTCGAAATCATGGTTGTGCCAGCCAAAGCCCAAACCCGCCGCGCGGATCGGCGCGCCAGCCTTTTCCAACCGCGCCCCAAAGGCGCGCCAGCCTGCGGCATCGGTTGGGCGGTCTTCGGCCATCAGATAAGGCACATAGATCCGTTCGATCCCCAAGGTTTTGGCCACTTCCAGCGCCCAAGCGGGCGTGTCTTCAACTTGGCCCAGGCCGAAATGCCCCGTCTTCATCGACAGCCCCGCCCCTTTCAGCGCCGCCGCTGTGGCGGCCAAGGTGGCGGGCGTGTCGTACAGCCCGCCAAAGCCTTCGGTGCCCGTCAGACCCACCGAAGCCAGCATCTTGGCAGTGGCGTCCAGCGGCGGAAAATTGCGCGAGGAGTAAAGCTGATAGGCGATCATGTCAGGTCCTTGTCAGGTGGTGGCGGCGTGCAGATCACGCAAGGTGAACTGCGGCGCGGGGCCGGGCGATTTGGGGGTGAAGGTCACGGTAACGGGGTGGCCGGGGAAAAGAGCGAATGCGTTGGACGAGAAGCGGCCGGGTTGATCCGCCTCTAGCGCCACGAACAGGGCGAGGGCGTCACTGCTGACTGTGATCTCGTAGGTTTGGCCAACGGCTCGGGCGTCATAGGCCAAGGCCGCAGGCTGCAAGTCATACGACTTATAAGGCTTGGGCGCGAAATGGTCGCCGCCCTGATGCCCGTCAGCCGCCCAAGTATAGGTGAGGATTTCACCCTCTGGCACGGCTACTGTCAACGCAAGTTGGGCCTGATCGCCCACCGTCACAGTGGCTTTGCCCAAGGGACGGGTGCTGCCATCCATCGCGGCGGCATGGGCGGTCACGGTCAGCGCGACCGGCACACCGGTGTCGTTCACGGCCCGCAGTTCGACTTGGCCGCCGACCGGCACAGCCGAGACAAACACCGGTTGGTAGAACTCTTTGGCCATATGGTGCAGCAACTTCCAACCACCGCCGTGATCAAGGCTGGCCCATGAACACACGGGCCAAGTGTCGTTCAACTGCCAAATCAGCGTGCCCATGCAATGCGGCTTTAAGCTGCGCCAATGGGTGACGGCGGTTTTGATCGCTAGGCCCTGTTGCACTTGGCTGAGATATACGAAGTTTTCAAAACTATTGGGAAAGCGGAAATAGCGAAACATGGTTTCGGCAATCCGCGCATTGCCCCCAGCGTTCTTTTGGTGGCTTTCCATCACGGGGGCGGCGATGTTGAAATCCTTTGGGTCGGCAAAGCGACGGATCACATCCATCGAGGGGTAGGATTGAAAGCCGAACTCCGAGCAAAAGCGCGGCGCGACATCGCGGTAATGGTCAAAATCGCGGCCCTCGTGCCAGACCGACCAAAAATGCATGTCGCCCTTTTTATCATCATGCCATGTATCGCCAAAATCCATCGGGCCCGGAGAGGGGCTTGACGGCCACCACACGGCCCCCGGAACTGCGGCCTTCAGCGCCTGTTCGATGGCGCGGTTCAGCCGGTCATAGCCCACCAGATACTGATCACGGTTGGCGCGGGTTTCAGGAAACCATGTCAGCGCCCCGATCAATTCATTATCGCCGCACCAGATCGTCATCGACGCATGGTGATGCAGGCGCAGGGCGTTCTGGCGCACCTCTTGTGCCACTTGGGTCAGAAAAGCATCATCAGCCGGGTAGATGTGGCACGAGAACATGAAATCTTGCCAGACCATCAGGCCCAATTCGTCGCACAGGTCATAAAACCACGTCGGCTCGTACCGGCCACCGCCCCAGATGCGGATCATGTTCATATGGGCGTCTTTGGCCGATTGCAGCAGGTCGCGGGTGTCGGCTTGGGTGATGCGGCCGGCCAAAGCATCGGCGGGGATCCAGTTGGCGCCTTTGCAGAAAACATCGCGCCCGTTGATGCGCACCTTAAAGCCAAGGCCCACGGCGTCTTTTTCGGTGATCAGCTCGGCCTGCCGCAAGCCGATGCGGCGGGTCAGCACCTGCGCGCCCATGGTCACGGTAAGGTCATGCAACGGCTGCGCGCCCTGCCCTGCGGGCCACCAAAGCGCGGGGTTAGCAATGGCAAGTTCAGCCTTGGCTTGGCCGCGCCGCACAACGGATTTGGCCTGCATGCCGCATAGGTCAAAAGTGACCTCTTGGCCATCATCACCCTCAACCTGCGCTGTCACACTGACTTTGGCCAGACCTGCGGTATGGGTTTGGGTGATGACCAAATGGTCGATGCGCGCTTGTGCCACAGGTTCCAGATACAAATCACCGTAAACGCCAAAGGTGGCCAGCGCGATGTTCCAATCCCAGCCGAAATCGCAAGCCGGTTTGCGGATCAGGTTGCCATTGTGGATGGGCGTGTTGTTGGCTGAAAAGGGCAGAAAATAGCGATAGGCATCTTGGCGGCGCTTGGCCTCAGCCGGCACATTGCCGAAGGTTAGGCTGATGTCATTGCGCCCCTTGACCAGCACCGATGACAGATCAACACGGTGCGACAGGAACATATTGTCCGATGTCAGCACCACCGTGCCATTCACCGCCACCGTCACCAAGGTGTCAAGCATGGAGGCCACCAGCACCAGATCGTTGCGATCCGTCACAAAGCTGCGCTTGGCCACCCAAGTGCGATCACATATCCAGCGTAGCCCGTATTCGTTACGGCCAAAATACGGGTCGGGGATCGTGCCTGCCTGAAACAATGCATCAATCCCGTCACCGGGAAGCGTGAAGGCCACCGCATTCTCGCCATTTTCTTGGGCTAGCGACCAATCTCCGGCGAGGTTCAGCATGATCAGATCCGCAATTCGTTGGTTTCATCAAACAGCGAGGCTTTGGAGATATCGACCTTAAGATGCACCTCTTTGCCCGGGGCGGGGCGATGCTCCACCGGCACGCGGACCGACATCTGCCGACCTTCAGCCAGCAACCACACGAGGGAATCTGCCCCCATCGGTTCGTCAATTTCCACCACAGCAGGAATGGTGTGGCCCGGAATGGCGGCATCGACCATGGTCAGATGTTCAGGGCGCAGGCCGATGATCGCCTTGGGCCGATCAAGGATTGCTCCGCCCTCGTAGCCCGCCAAATCGAGCGAGACATCACCAAACGTGAACCGCTTGCCGCCATCGACCGTCTCACCCTTGATAAAGTTCATCGCCGGAGAGCCGATGAACCCCGCCACAAACAGGTTGGCCGGACGGTTGTAGATGGTCTGGGGCGCATCCAGTTGCTGGATGATGCCGCCGCGCATAATGGCGATGCGGTCGGCCAAGGTCAGCGCCTCGATCTGGTCGTGGGTTACGTAGATCATGGTGTTTTTCAGGCGGTTGTGCAGGCGCTTTAATTCCACCCGCAGTTCGCTGCGCAGTTTGGCGTCAAGGTTTGACAGGGGTTCGTCAAACAAGAACACATCCACCTCGCGCACCAAGGCGCGGCCAATGGCGACACGCTGGCGCTGTCCACCGGAAAGTGCGCCGGGCTTACGGTCCAGCAAGGGGCCGATTTGCAAGATTTCCGAGGCGCGCTCCACCCGCTTGGCGATTTCAGCTTTGGGCAGGCCTGCAATTTTCAATCCAAAGGACATGTTCCCACGGACTGTCATCTGCGGGTACAGCGCGTAAGATTGAAACACCATGCCAATGCCACGCTCGGACGGTTCAGCCCAAGTGACGTTCTTGCCCTTGATATGGATCTGCCCTTCCGACAGTTCCAAAAGGCCAGCAAGGCAATTGAGCAGCGTCGATTTGCCGCAACCCGATGGCCCCAAAAGCACGATAAACTCGCCTTCTTCCACATCAAGGTTGAGGTTCTTTAAAACCTCGGCCGATCCGAATTTCAGCGTGAGGTTTTTGACGGAAACTGAGTGCATAAGTTCAACCCTTCACGGCGCCGGCTGCAATGCCGCGCACGAAGTATTTGCCTGAGAAGAAGTAGATGGCGAGCGGCACAAGACCGGTCAGGATCGTGGCAGCCATGTCGACGTTGTAAGCCTTGCCACCTTGGGCCGAGTTGACAATGTTATTCAATTGCACCGTCATGGGATAGTTGGTGGGGCCCGCATAAATCACGCCAAACAAAAAGTCGTTCCAAATACCGGTGACCTGCAAGATCACAGCTACCGTGAAAATTGGCACCGACATGGGCGCGAAGACTTGAAAGAAGATCTGCCAATAGCCCGCGCCATCCACCCGTGCCGCCTTGAACAACTCCTGCGGCAGGCTGGCGAAGTAGTTACGGAACAGCAGTGTCAAAAGCGGCAAGCCAAAGATCGTATGCACCAAGACCACGGCGGGCAGGGTGGAATAAATCCCCAACTCGCGGGTTATGATCACCAAGGGGTAAATCATCACAACATAGGGAATGAAAGACGACAGCAAAAGGACGGTGAAGAAGGCTTCTGAAAACTTGAACGGCCAATTGGCCATCGAATATCCGGTCAGCGAGGCCACGATGATTGACACGATGGTCGAGGGCACGGTGATCTTGATGGAGTTCCAAAAACCGACCTTGATTCCTTCACAATAAAGGCCCGTGCAAGCTGAATTCCACGCCTTTTCCCATGCATCAAAGGTCGGATGCATCGTCGGGATAAAGATATTGCCGGCCTGAATTTCCTGTATATTTTTCAACGAGGTGATGATCATGATGTACAACGGGAACAAAAAGAAGATCGCGCAGACAATCAGCACCGTATAAACCACCGCGCGCTGTGGGGTAATAAAGGGTTTGGGCTTTGCACCCGACGGGCCTTCGGCGAGGTTTGTATTGGCCATGCTCATGCTCCTTAAGCCTGCGATTTCTTGCCGAATTCCATGCGCATCCATGGAATAAGAACAAGCGCCATCGACACCAGCATCACAGTCGAGGCCGAAAGGGATTGCCCCAAATTGGCCGAGAAGTTCTGATAAATATAACGCGACGGCACGTCAGACGAGATACCCGGCCCCCCATCTGTCAGCGCCACCACAAGATCATAAATCCGCACGGCACCGGATGCCACCAACACAAAGGTCGTTACCATCACCGGTTTCATCATGGGAAGAACGATTTGAAGATAAGTGCGCCAAGCGGGTATGCCGTCAACCCTTGCGGCCTTCCAGATATCTTCATCAATGCCGCGCAATCCGGCCAGCATCAAAGCCATCACAAAGCCCGTGCCTTGCCAGATACCGGCAATCACAATGGCATACATCACCATGTTGCGATCAGCGATCCAACCAAAGGAAAAGCTTTCCCATCCCAATTGGCGCATCGCATGTTGCAGGCCGTATTCTGGCGACATGATCCACGCCCAAACGTGGCCTGTCACGATAAAAGACAGCGCAAATGGGTAAAGGTAAATCGTCCGGAAAACGCCCTCAAGACGGATCTTTTGATCCATCATCACCGCCAGCAAAAACCCCAGCGAGATCGCGATGATGATCGCTAAAATCGCATAGGTTACCATGTTGGGCATAGCGCCAGTGCATTTAAGCTCCCATCCCTCCTGCCCGATTTTGGTAATGGCAGGGCAGTTCATCCAACGATCGGAATTAAACAGCCGCTTGTAATTGGCAAATCCCACAAAACCGTCGATCCACTGTTTGGGCGTGAATATTGGCAGGATTTTGATATTGGTAAACGAAAACAACACAGTCCAAAGCGTGCCGCCGACAAACACGAACAAAACGATCAACATCATCGGCAAGGAAGCGATTTTGGAATTCAGATTCCGAAACAGCGGATTTGGCCTGTCCATATGGTTTTCATCCCTAACCGTGAGGTTCAATTAACAGGCCCGGCCACCCCTTCAGGCGCCGGACCTGCATTGGTCACATTCCGAAAATCTTACTTCGGTGCGGCTTCAATGATCGCCACGAACTTAGCCTGCGCGTCAGCAGCGGGCATATCGGGGTTTGCCATGAATTCGGTGAACAGATCGTTGATCTGGTTCAGCGAGTCACGGTCGATCATCTGGATGTCGTTCGGGAACACGGCGGTCGAACCGTCAAGAATTTCCAGACCCTTCTTCATGCAGTCGTTAGCAGCCGACAGATCAACGTCAGCGCGCATCGGCAGCGAGCCCTTCTTCAGGTTGAAGGCAACCTGAACTTCCTTGGTGACAAGGGTCGAGGCCATTTTCAACTGCGCTTCCGTCACAGCCGGATCAGACGACTTGGGGAAGTAGAACACGTCGCCACCGGTGTTCAGAACCGGGGTCACACCCAGACCCGGCAAGCAGTCGTAGTCAGTGCCGGCAACCAAGTTGGCCACAGCGAATTCGCCGCCAGCCCAGTCACCCATGATGTTGGCAGCAGCTTTGCCTTGGATCACAAGACCAACAGCCTCGTTCCACTGGGGAACCATTTTGTCAGCAGGGGTGTACTGGCGGATGTTGGCCAGCGTTTCGAAGATCTTGCCGAATTCCGGGCCACCAGCGATCGCCAGGTCGCGGTCCTTGTAGACCTTAACGAAGTTTTCAACGCCAGCCTGTGCCACGAGAACGTCGTTGACCATCAGACCAACGGGCCAGCCTTGCGCCATCGACAGCGGCTGAATACCAGCTTCGACCAGCTTGGGGGCAGCGGCGATCAGCTCGTCGATGTTCTTCGGCGGTTCCATTCCAAGGTCAGTAAAGACCTTGCGGTTGGTCCACATCCACTGGGCCGAGTGCAGGTTGACAGGCACGCAATAGACTTTGCCATCAACAGTGCACGATGCCAGTTGCGATGCTGGGCGCAGGATGTTTGCCCA
>CANIKY010000108.1 GCA_947468085.1 Paracoccaceae bacterium
ATCTACCAATGGCAGGAAACCTGGCGCTTGGGCGGTATTAAGCGGGAATGGGTCAGCTGGAAGGATATCTCGCCCGATATGGCGCGTTCGGCTGTGGCCGGTGAGGATGCCAATTTCTGCCTGCATTGGGGGTTTGACATTGCGCAGATTCGTGATGCCATAGCCAATGGCAAACAGCGCGGCGCGTCGACCATCAGCCAGCAAGTGGTGAAGAATGTGTTTTTGTGGCAGGGGCGATCCTATCTGCGCAAGGCGATAGAGGCGGCCATGACGCCTGTCGTGGAACTGATGTGGTCAAAGCAACGGATTTTGGAAGTGTATCTGAACGAGGCCGAATTTGCCGAGGGCGTCTTTGGCGTGCAGGCGGCTGCCCAAGTCTTGTTTAAAACCGATGCTGCCAATCTAAGTGCCAGCCAATCCGCCCGCCTGGCCGCCGTTCTGCCCAACCCAAAAGAGCGCAACGCCGCCAAACCCTCTGGCTTTGTTCGGGGCCGTGCGGCGCAAATTCGTTCTGGTGCAGAAACAATCGCCGCCGATGGCCGCGCTGCGTGCTTTGAGACGGCTGATTGACGATGAGGTGGTTGAAATTTGCCCGCCCCCGTTGCATGGAGGGGTGAACTTTACCGCAGGTCCCTATGATCCGTTTGTATCACTTCCCGCTGTCACCCTTTTGCCGCAAGGTGCGGCTCACTTTGGCCGAAAAACGGTTAGAAGTTGAACTGGTGGAGGAACGCTACTGGGAACAAGATCCCGAATTCCTGCGTCGCAATCCGGCCGGCAAAGTGCCCGTCTTGAAGATGGACGCCAAACTGATGACGGAAAGCCAAGCAATCTGCGAGTATTTGGAAGAGACTGTTCCAAATCCAGCATTAATGCCGCGCGATGCCGAAACCCGTCACGAGGTGCGCCGCCTGTGCGCTTGGTTTGACGACAAGTTCCACACAGAGGTCACTTCAAAGCTGCTGCACGAACGGGTCTATAAAAAGATCATGGCGCAGGGCTATCCTGATTCAAGCAATATCAGATCCGGTGCCACGCAGATCAAATACCACTTAGATTACATGGGTTGGTTGCTGGAACAGCGGCGCTGGCTGGCGGGTGATGTGATGACGCTGGCCGATTTCGCGGCGGCGGCGCATTTGTCGGCGCTGGATTACATCTCCGACGTGGATTGGAACCGCAACGCTTTGGTCAAGGATTGGTATGCCAAGATCAAATCGCGCCCGGCCTTTCGACCCCTGCTGTCAGACCAAATCTCGGGCTTTCCGCCGCCCGCGCATTACGCCGACCTTGATTTTTGATTGGCGCAATTTTTTTGCGAAAAGTCAGGTCAGATGCGGTTCATAGCGCACATAGGCAAAGGCAGAACTGTCAGGCGCCCAGCAGGGCACGTTGATGCTGCCTTGGCCCCCGGTGAATTCCAAGATGCGGCGGCGGTTTGTGCCGTCAAGATCGGCGAGGCACAGCGCCACAGGCAGATTGGCAGGGTGGCCCGTTGTGCCAGAGGGATAGGCTAGATACAAAAGATGCGCCCCGTCCGGCGAGGGGTGGGGGAACCAATTGACCTGATCGTCAGCAAATAGCTTGCGCTGATTGGACCCGTCGGCCCCCATCACCCAGATTTGCGCATGTCCATCGCGGTCACAGTTGTAATAAATCTGCGATCCATCTGGGGAATAATCGGGGCCGTCGCAATGGCCCTCACCCTGCGTCAGGCGCATTTCAGCCCCGCCGTTCACGCCGATCGTATAAACATCAATCACCCGCCGCCCACCGCGCGCCGCCACATAGGCCAGTGTCTGCCCATCGGGCGACCACCCGTGCCACCAACTGGGCGCCTCGGGTGAAATGAGGCGCGGCGCTCCGCCGGTGGCGGGCAACACAAACATCTCGGACCCGCGGTCGCGGTGGTTGGAAATCACGATCTGGCGACCATCGGGGCTGATGCCGTGGTCATTGTTCAGGCTTTGGGCAAAGCCGGTATCGACCAAGATCATCTCGCGCGCGTCTAGGGGTACGCGGTACAGCCTGCCATCACCGTTGATCAGCAATGTTTTGCCAGAGGGCTCCCAATTCGGCGCCTCGATCACACCACCCGTTTGCAAAACAAGCCGCACAGTTTGGCTGGCCAAGGTATAGATTTCCAGAAAGCTTTTCATGTCAGCCCTTTTGTGCCCAACAACGCCATGGGGCCAAATAGCGTGCTTATGAAGATGGGTATAGGACCCCGACAGCGCTTTGCAATGTTTTTAGAGGGGTTCTTGGGAAGGGCCGATCTGTGAGCGAGCCTGCCGAAAGATTGCAGAGTGCCTTCGTTTGAGCTTTATGAAGGAGCTGGGGCATATTTCAGCCCCAGACAGGGCGTCAGAAAATCAACACATCCGCGTAAACTATGGCGGGGTGACTGTCCAACACAGCGATCTGAACAGCTTTGCCAGCGCCACTGCCGTCGGCATCATAGTAAAGCGCGCCCGTAGAAGTGTCATAGATCACACGGTCTGTCTCAAGGTGGCCCTTCGTTGCCCCTGCGGCGGCGTAGAAAGTGGCGGGGTCTAAGGCCCCCTTTGCGCCCAGTGCTACATATGTCGCCTTGGAAAGACTTATGCGGTCGCTGCCAGAGGTAAAGTCTGTGATGTGGTCAACACCTTTCAGCTGGTTGAGAACAAACACATCCGCGTCAGCGCCTCCGGTCAAGCTGTCGGCGCCAGCGCCCCCGATCAGACGATCAATCCCGGCACCACCAAACAAGAGGTCATTTCCAATTCCGCCGTCAAGGCTGTCGGCACCAAGCCCTCCAGTCAAGGAATCCAAGCCATTGCCACCGATCAGGGTGTCATTCCCATTGCCACCATCAAGGCTGTCGTTGCCACCATTACCAAAGAGTTTATCCTTGCCTCCATACCCAAAGGCATAGTCATCGTAGGATGACAGATTAAATGTGTCATCACCGGACAAGATATCAGCGATCATTTTATAATCGTCGATAGTCGATTCGCTGTCTATTGCTTTTTGCAGCGTGATAGCCGAAACGCTGATACCCTCGAAGCCAAGTGCCTCATGCCAATCAGAACCATCTGAAAAAGCTTGGAAAAAACCATTCACTGTGCCGCCAGTTAGGGTAGTATTTGCATTTCCTACAGTTAAATCAGTGCCTGCCGCGACAACCGCAAGCGAATTGTCATTTTCAGTGTAGCCCGTGATATATACGTCTTTATAAATTGTACCTTTGAATTCATAATTGATGTTATCATTAAACTCAAAAGATGAACTTCCCAATTTAATAGTATGAAGATCAAAGCTGCTTTGATCGAAGAGGACTTCAGCCCAAATTTTCGCCATTTTTTACTCCAGTTAGATTTTCTTTAAATTAAACATAAAATTTCTACTTTATGCTGCATTTCGCGACCAGATAAGTATCGCCAGTCATGGTTTTTAATACACCCAACGCAGGTCATCTGTAATCAAAAACATAGTGACAATTTTCAGCGTTCTGTAAATGGTTTGGGATTAAGCGGCTTTCGTCAAGGCTGAGCAGGTGTTTGACAATCGTGTTCTATCAACCCGTCAGATGCCAACCTTGCAGCGTTTCTGACGAATGGGTCGGACAAAAATGAAAGTGGCGCCCCGCTAAGTCTTGCCCTTGGGCGTCAGCAATTTTGCCGGCCGCAGCGCCTCAGCCGCTTTGAACAGGCCGAAGGTTTGGTTGACATAGTTCACCACACCGCCAATCTGATCCATGTATTTCGTCAGTTCGGGCGTGCGTTCGGCTTCCACCACTTGCACCGGACGCTCGGGGTTTTGGGCTTCGAACTGGCAGTAAAACAACGGCTCGCCGCGGCGCAGGACGATGTCTTTTTCAGGCTCGTGCCATTCAAAGGCCCACATCAAGGGGCGCGGCCAGGCGTTCAGCGGAAAGCGGCCGCCAAAGATCGTGCCAGGCAGCGGGTTGGGCCGGTAATGGGCAAAGGTGCCGATTTGCGAGATATAGACCAGTTCATCCGCGATGAAACAGTAGGGCAGCGACAGTTGCACCGTAGGCCGTTCGGGGTAGCGCCACTCGGCCTCGGCCACAAGCGTCAGGACTTCGTTCAGCTTGTTGGCCCGGATGGACGATGCCGCCCCCGCGCGGTTGATCAGATGCGGCTTGCCCTTGTCGTCGCGCGAAAAGCCGATGTGCATATCATAGGGGCAGTTCACCACGAAATACCGGCTTTCCAATTGGATCACGGCCGGACAGCGGCTGGCGGATTTGGCGTGGGCCTTGTTGGTTTGCCGGAAGATCAGCCTTTCAGGGGCATCAAACAGCACGGCCCCTTTGTCAGTTGTCAAGAACCAGCCCACGGTTACAGGGCCAGTGTTTGGGCCCTGATCTGGCCTGTCAAATGCAACGGTGATTTCCATATAAACCTCCCAAAATGGTGTCAAGAAACGCCAGTCAAGGCCGCGAGTCAACGGGCGGCTTTAGCCTGCACCATGCTTTGCCCCGCATCCTTGTGCAACCGGGCAAAGATTGCGGCAGAAGAAAGGGCCAACCCCGCGAGCAAAGCGAACACATAGGGAAAGTTGCCCAGATCAGGCGCCGAAGTGCCACGCAGCGCGCCGCAGATTTCCAGCCCCATGGCCGCAAGGGTGATGCCCACAGACCCCGACAATTGCTGCAGCACCGCCGTAAACGAGGTGGCCGAAGACAGGCGCTCTGCAGGCACCTCGGCATAGCCAATCGCGTTGATCGACGTGAATTGTAAAGACCGCGACAGGCCCCCCGCTACCAAAACCGCAACTATCACCGGAACCGGCGTAACCTGAATGAAAAAGGCTGGCCCCAAGATCAATACCCCCGAGATCACCGCGTTGCCCATCAACACACCGCGAAAGCCAAAGCGCCGCAGCAAGGGCTGTGCGGCGAATTTCATTGCCATAGCCCCCATGCCCGACGAAAAGGTCAAGAGGCCAGAGTCAAAGGCCGTCATCCCGAACCCCAGTTGAAACATCAGCGGCAAAAGGAACGGCAAGGCGCCCACGCTCATACGAAACAGGCTGCCCGCCATCACCGCGATGCGAAAGGTGGGCAGCATCAGCAGGCGCAAATCCACCAGTGGGTCAGCCACCCGCAGGGCGTGGCGCACAAAGCCAAAGGTCAGGGCCATGCCACCCAAAACCAGCGCCAAAATCCCCCAAAGGGGCGCAAGGTTCAATCCGGCCAAGGTCAGCCCCGTTAAAAATGCCGCAAGGCCCGGTCCGGCCAGCACAAAGCCCTTCAGATCAAAGCGCCCAGTCGCCGTCTCGCGGATATTGGGGATAAGTAAAGTGACCAGCACGATCCCCAGCACCGCCAGTGGAATGTTTATCCAGAAGATCCAGCGCCAGTGGAAATAGGTTGTGATATATCCCCCCAGCGGTGGCCCCATCACCGGCCCCAGCAGCGCAGGCACGGTTAGCCAAGCCAAGGCGCTGACCAGCCCGTCCCGTGGCACCGTGCGCAGCAAGATCAGCCGCCCGACTGGCATCATCATCGACCCGCCGATGCCTTGCAACGTGCGCGCCAGCACCAGTTGCCCTAAGGTCTGCGACAGCCCGCAGGCGATAGATCCCAGCGCAAAGACCAAAATCGCCGCCCGAAACACCACGCGCGCCCCGAACTTGTCAGCCGCCCAGCCAGAGGCGGGAATAAACACGGCCAGCGCCAAAAGGTAAGACGTTAACACCAGTTTCAGATGGATAGGGTCTGTCGCCAGATCAACCGCCATGGCTGGCAAAGATGTGGACAGAACCGAGGCGTCAATATTCTCCATCAGAAAAGCCACCGCCACGATCAGCGGAACGATCCGCGTCAAGCGCGGTGCACAGAGGGTGATTTGGGCCATGCCCCCTTGTTGCCCAAGCAACTGGGCAAGGCAAGGCGCGCGCAGTCAAGACAGATTGAAAAAGGGGATTGCCAGAGTTAGACCGATTCAATAAATTTTATGGAACGATCCAAAATGGCTGCGGGGAATGGTATGGGCAAACTGGTTTCAGCAGCAGAGGCGGTCGCGCGCATTCAGGATGGGGCGGTGGTGACTGTGTCGTCGTCCAGTGCTTTGGGTTGCCCTGATAAGGTGCTGGAAGCCTTGGGCGCACGGTTTCGCGCCGAAGGTCATCCGCGCGGCATCACCACGCTGCATCCGATTGCGGCGGGGGATATGTATGGGGTGAAGGGCATTGATCATATCGCGCAAGACGGATTGCTGGCGCGTGTGATCGGGGGCTCTTATCCCTCAGGCTCGTCCAACCTGCCCATGCCCGAGATTTGGAAAATGGTCAGCGAAGACCGTATCCCCGCCTATAACGTGCCCTCGGGCATTTTGTTTGACATGCACCGCGATGTAGCCGCCCGCAAGGCAGGCGTGCTGACCAAGGTGGGCTTGCAGACCTTTGTTGACCCTACCCTGCAAGGCTGCGCGATGAACGCCAAAGCCGCAGCCGCCCCCATCGTGCACCGCGTGGAATTTGGCGGTGAGACGTGGCTGCATTTTCTCAATATCGTCCCCGATGTTTGCATCTTGCGCGCCACCACCGCAGACGAGCGTGGCAATCTGACCTATGAACACGAAGGCGCCTATCTGGGTGGGCTGGATCAGGCCATAGCCGTGCGCAACCATGGCGGGCTGGTGATTGCCCAAGTCAAACGCCTGACAGCCGCTGGCAGCCTGCGCCCACATGACGTGCGCGTGCCGGGCCATCTGGTCGATCTGATCGTGCTGGACCCTGATCAAAAACAAACCACCGAAACCCCCTATGATCCGGCTATATCTGGCGAGATTATCCGCCCTTGGGCCAGTTTCGATCTGGCCGAGCATGGTGTGGAAAAGGTCATCGCCCGCCGTGCTGCGATGGAGCTGCGGCGCGGCATGACGGCCAATTTGGGCTTTGGCATCTCGGCCCTTGTGCCGCGGATACTGTTGGAGGCCGGCGAACCGCAGGCGGTGACTTGGGCCATCGAGCAAGGGGCCGTGGGCGGTATGCCGCTGACTGGCTTTGCCTTTGGCTGTGCCAGCAATGCCGATGGCTACATGCCCTCGCCCAACCAGTTCACCTATTTTCAGGGCGGCGGCTTTGACATGACGTTCTTGTCGTTTCTTGAGGTGGATGTTGAAGGCAATGTCAACGTCTCAAAACTGGGCAAAAAGCCCTATCTGACGGCGGGGTGTGGCGGGTTTGTCGATATTACGGCCCATGCCAAGAAAATCGTCTTCTCTGGCTGGTTCGAGGCGGGGGCCGAGATTGCATTGGATACCACCGGCCTGCGCGTGACCAAGCCGGGCAAGTTCACCAAGATGGTGGAGCGGGTGGAACATGTCACTTTTTCTGGCGCGCGGGCAAGGGCGCAGGGGCAAGAGGTGCTGTATGTCACCGAACGCTGCGTGATCCGTCTGACGGCAGAGGGTTTGGTGGCAACAGAACTGATGCCCGGCATTGACCCCGCGCGCGATATCATCGCGGCCTCGCACGGCAGGGTGCGGGTGGCAACACATGCCAAAGTGCTGCCGCTTGGCCTGCTATCGCCCGATGCTATGGGGTTGGCCCTATGAGCAACGTGCACCTATTGATGGATGGCCAAGTGGCCGAGATGCGGCTGGATAATCCCACCAAGCTGAACGCGCTGACGCCTATGATGCTGGACCAGATCATGGCCCATTGTGATACCGTCGAAAGCAATGGCCAAGTTCTCGTGGCGCTGCTAACCGCCACGGGGCCAAAGGCCTTTTGTACGGGCGCGGATATCGCCGCTTGGGCCGACCTGTCGCCCGCCGACTTCGCCCGCCATTGGGTGCGTGGCGGGCATAGGGTGTTTGACCGTCTGGCGCGGCTGTCCAAACCCACGATCGCGGTATTGGAAGGCCCGGCCTATGGCGGCGGTTTGGAACTGGCGGCGGCTTGCGACATCCGCGTGATGGGACGCGGGGCGAAAATCGCCTTGCCAGAAACCAGCGTAGGCATCGTGCCGGGGTGGTCAGGCTCGCAACGGTTGGCGCGGTTGCTGCCCGAGGCGGTGCTGAAGGAAATGGCGCTGTTTGGGCGGGTTTTGGGGGCAGATCGTTGCCTGACCTTGGGCTTTGCCGCCGAAGTCTCTGACGACCCAAGCGCCACAGCCTTAGACATCGCAGACCGTCTGCGCGCCACCTCGCCGCGTGCGACCGAAGTGGCCAAGTATATGATCCACGCCGCCGCAGGCGAGGACCGCGCTGCGATGATCGAAGCTTTGGGCGCAGGTATGACATCGGCAAGTGCGGATAAAGCCGAAGGGGTGGCGGCGTTTCGGGCCAAGCGCAAGCCGGCCTTTGGCAAGGATTAAGACCAGCGTTGCAAGCGGGGGTTTCACACCCCCGCACCCGCTGTCAAAAGCGGGGGTTTCACACCCCCGCACCCCCGTGGGATATTTGGGCACATATGAAAGTAGACTGCGCAATGACACAGCCAGAGATCATCATCATCGGATCGGGCATGGGCGGCGCCAGTTTGGCGGCGGCCTTGGCCCCTTTTGGCAAAGAGATTTTGATCTTGGAAAAGGGCGATTGGCTGGAAGACTCGCCACAGGCCCGCGATGGGGCGGCGATTTTTGGCGGGTATTTCCGGTCGGATGAAACTTGGCTGGATCAGGCAGGTAAGCCGTTTCATCCGGGCAACTACTATTACCCCGGCGGCAACACCAAATTTTACGGCGCGGTTTTGCTGCGCTACCGCGCCGAAGATTTCGCCCCCCTGCAACACGTCGAAGGCAAAACCCCCGGCTGGCCGTTATCTTATGATCAGATGGAGCCGTGGTATACCAAGGCCGAGGTTCTTTACCAAGCGCATGGCGCTTTGGGCTATGATCCGACCGAACCACCGCATTCTACCCCCTACCCGTTCCCGCCGGTTCCAGATGAACCGGTCGTGGCCGACCTAGCGGCGCGCCTTAAGGCCCAAGGGTTGAAAGTGGGCCCCGTGCCCTTGGGGGTGGATATCGACAAATGGCTGGAAGGTGGGCCGCAAACCTTTGACGGCTTTCCCAACACGCGCGGCGGGAAGATGGATGCCGAAACCTGCGGGCTGGCCGAGGCGCTGAAACACCCCAACGTCACCTTGCTGCGCAACGCCGAAGTGACGCGTCTGCACGCAGAGGGCCGTAAGATCACGGCGGTGGAATATATGTCAAACGGGCAAGCGCAGCACATATCAGCGCCTGTGATTTGCCTGTGCATGGGCGCGGTGAAGTCAGCGGCGATGCTGCTGACCTCGGCCAACGCGGATCATCCGGCAGGCTTGGCCAACAGCTCGGATCAGGT
This sequence comes from Paracoccaceae bacterium, assembly GCA_947468085.1. Taxonomy (GTDB): domain Bacteria; phylum Pseudomonadota; class Alphaproteobacteria; order Rhodobacterales; family Rhodobacteraceae; genus Stagnihabitans. The sequence continues at coordinate 9,306 of CANIKY010000108.1, forward strand.
CGGGCGCAACTTTATGA
>CANIKY010000109.1 GCA_947468085.1 Paracoccaceae bacterium
CCATGGCCGCGATCAAAGGCCGTACCATCCACGCCTTCCATACCGAAGGTGCGGGTGGCGGCCATGCGCCGGATATCATCAAGGTCGTGGCCTCGCAGAACGTGATCCCATCATCCACCAATCCCACCATGCCCTACACAGTCAACACGCTGGAAGAGCATCTGGATATGCTGATGGTCTGCCATCATCTTGACCAATCCATCGTCGAAGATGTGGCCTTTGCCGAAAGCCGCATCCGCCGCGAAACCATCGCGGCCGAGGATATCTTGCATGACATGGGGGCCTTTTCGATCCTGTCGTCAGACAGCCAAGCCATGGGGCGGGTGGGCGAGGTCATCACCCGCACATGGCAAACCGCCCATAAGATGAAACAACAACGCGGCCGCTTACCCGAGGAAGTGGGCCAAAACGACAACGTCCGCGCCAAACGCTATGTCGCCAAATACACGATCAACCCCGCCATCGCCCAAGGGATGAGCCGCCATATCGGCTCTATCGCCATCGGCAAACGCGCCGATCTGGTGCTGTGGACGCCAGCCTTTTTTGGGGCAAAGCCCGAAATGGTGCTGGTGGGCGGCATGATCGCTTGTGCCCAGATGGGGGATACCAACGCCTCTATCCCCACGCCGCAGCCCACCTACACCCGCCCGATGTTCGGGGCCTATGGCCGCGTTGTCGAACGCAACGCCGTGCTTTTCGTCAGCCAAGCCGCCCAAGCCGATGGATTGCGCGGCCAGTTGGGGCTGGGCAAGCAAACCTTGGCGGTGGAAAACACCCGCACCATCGCCAAGCGCGACATGGTCCACAACCATGCCACACCCTTTATCGAGGTGAACCCCGAAACCTACGAAGTCCGCGCCGATGGCGAGCTTTTAACCTGCGAGCCCGCCGCCGAACTGCCCTTGGCGCAGCGGTACTTCCTGTACTAACCCTCCAAACCAAGCCTAGTTCGGCGATATTGTCGGAAACTTGGCCCCACTACGTCATGTTGGACCGAGGGTTTGAACCCCTCGGTCCAACGGCCCGAACCACCGCCGAAAGCACAGCCCATGCCAGACCTGCCCCCCGCCCGCGCGCTTCTTTCAACGGCCCCCGCCGCAGTCTACGGCGCTGTGGTGCTGGGCTATGACGAACGCCTGTTGCGCCGCAAACGCTTGGTGACAGCGCAGGGCGAGGGCTTCTTGGTCGATCTGCCCGCCGTCACCAACCTTGACGACCACTGGGGCTTTGCCTTGCAAGACGGCCGCGCGATAGCGATTGTGGCGGCTGAGGAAGCGCTGGTGGAAATCACCGGCCAAGACCTGCACCGCCTTGCGTGGCACATCGGCAACCGCCACACCCCCTGCCAGATCGAACCCACCCGCCTGTTGATCCGCCGCGACCACGTGCTGGAAGCGATGCTGGCCCAACTGGGCGCCAAGGTCGCCTATGTAACCCAGCCCTTCAAACCCGAAGGCGGCGCTTACGGCACAGGTCGCACCATGGGCCACAGCCACGGGCCAGACACGGCGCCCGAACCCCATTCGCACGCCGAAACCTTCGGCTGGCACGACCACGGCGATGGCAAGCTGCATTTTCACCCCGCCAAGCCCAAATGAGCGGGCTTCTCAGCCTGATCCAATGGCTCTCTCCGGCCTTTCCGACCGGAGGCTACGCCTATTCCCATGGGCTTGAGCAGGCCGTGGTGGACGGCACCCTTTCCGATGCGCCCAGCCTGCAGCGCTGGTTGACCGATATAATCACCCACGGCACAGGCTGCCAAGATGCTATCCTTCTGGCCTGCGCCCTGCGCGAAGGTGCCGATTATGACGCGCTGGCTGATCTGGCCATGGCCCTCGCCTCGGGGGCCGAGCGGGCCGAAGAGACGCTAGCCCAAGGCACAGCCCTCGCCCAAACCGTGTCAGCCTTGACAGGCCGCCGCCTGAAACCCTGCGCCCTTCCCGTAGCTTTGGGCCAAGCCGCAGCCCCGCTGAACCTGCCCGCCCCGCAGGTGATAGCTCTGTACCTGCACGCCTTCACCTCGAACCTTGTGCAAACCATGGTGCGCTTTGTGCCGTTGGGTCAGACTGAGGGGCAGACGGCCCTTGCCGCCCTGCATCCGTTGATCGAACGCCTTGCGCAAACCCTGTCCACCGCCACCACGGATGATCTTGCCACCGCCACCTTTGGTGCGGAAATGGCCGCTATGCGCCACCAAACCCTGCAACCAAGGATTTTCAAGACATGAGCGTGAATGGCCCCCTACGCGTTGGCATCGGCGGTCCGGTCGGTGCTGGAAAAACCACGCTGACCGAACAGCTTTGCCGCGCCTTGGCGCAGCGCTGTTCGATGGCGGTGATCACCAATGACATCTACACCCGCGAAGACGCCGATTACCTGACCCGCGCCCAAGTCCTGCCCGCCGCCCGCATTCGTGGTGTCGAAACCGGGGGCTGCCCCCACACCGCCATCCGCGAGGATGCGTCGATCAACCTTGCCGCCGTGGCCGACCTGAACCGCGCCTTTCCCGACCTTGATCTGATCCTCATCGAAAGTGGCGGCGACAATCTGGCCGCCACCTTCTCGCCCGAATTGGCCGATCTTTCGATCTACGTCATCGACACCGCCGCAGGCCAAGACATCCCGCGCAAAAAGGGCCCCGGTGTCACGCGCTCTGACCTACTGGTGGTCAACAAAACCGACCTTGCCCCCTATGTCGGTGTCGACCTGACCCTGCTAGAGGAGGACACCAAACGCGCGCGCGGCCCGCGCCCCTATGTGCTGGCCCGCCTGCGCCAAGGCCACGGCGTCGATGCGATTGTGGCCTTCCTTGAAAAAGAAGGGGGTCTGGGCCTGAAACCCCAATCCGCCTAACCCTTTCATATGTGCTCAAATATCCCCGCCGGAGGCACCGCCCGCGCCACCAGTTCCATTCGGGCGAAACTGGCGCGGTGCAGCGTGCTAGGCCTCGTCCGGCAAAACCCGCACCGCGCCTTTGTCTGCCGACGATGCAAACAGCGCGTAGGCCTTTAACGCCGTGGATACTTTGCGTGAACGCACCCTGGCAGGTTTCCATCCAGCGGCGTCTTGTGCTGCGCGGCGGCTGGCCAGTTCCGCCTCGCTAACGCGCAGGCTGATCGAGCGTTTGGGAATGTCGATGTCGACCATATCGCCCTCGTGCACCAGCCCGATCACCCCGCCGCCCGCCGCCTCGGGGCTGACGTGGCCGATGGACAGGCCAGACGTTCCGCCCGAAAAGCGCCCGTCCGTCACCAGTGCACAGGCTTTGCCCAGCCCCATGCTTTTGAGGTAGCTGGTCGGATACAGCATCTCTTGCATCCCCGGTCCGCCCTTTGGCCCTTCATAGCGGATCACCAGCACATCGCCGGGCACAATCTCTTTGGCCAAAATCGCATTTACCGCCGCGTTTTGGCTTTCAAACACCCGCGCGGGGCCGGAAAACACCAGAATGCTCTCATCAACCCCTGCCGTTTTCACAATGCAGCCATCGGGCGACAAATTGCCCGTCAGCACGGCCAAACCGCCGTCCTTTGAGAACGGTGTGCTGGCTGAGCGGATCACGCCCTCAGCGCGGTCAAGGTCCAGCGTGGGATAGCGGCCCGTTGCCAAGAAGGCTTCGGTCGTACGCACACCGCCCGGGGCGGCGCGAAAGAACTCGCGCACCGACTCTTGATTGGTCCTGCTGATGTCCCATTGATCCACCGCCGCCCCGATTGTGCGGGCGTGGATCGTGGGCACTTCGCGGTTCAGCAGGCCTGCGGCATCCAACTGGCCCAAGATCGCCATAATGCCCCCCGCGCGGTGGACGTCTTCCATGTGCACGTCTTGCTTGGCGGGGGCCACTTTGCACAGCACGGGCACTTTGCGCGACAGATCGTCGATATGCTTCAGGGTGAAATCCACCTCGCCCTCGTGGGCGATGGCCAGAATGTGCAAGACCGTGTTGGTTGACCCGCCCATCGCCACATCCAGCGCCATGGCGTTTTCAAACGCCGCTTTGGTCGCGATGTTGCGCGGCAAGACATCCATATCGTCTTGCTCGTAATGGCGCTTGGTGATGTCAACGATCAGGTGCCCCGCCTCGACAAACAGGCGCTTGCGGTCGGCGTGGGTGGCAAGGGTCGATCCGTTGCCAGGCAGGGACAGGCCCAAGGCCTCGGTCAAGCAGTTCATCGAATTGGCGGTGAACATCCCCGAGCATGACCCGCAGGTCGGGCAAGAGGCCTTTTCAATCGCCTCAACCTCTTCGTCGGTGAACGAGGCATCCGCTGCCGAAACCATCGCATCCACCAGATCCAAGGCCACTTCCTTGCCCTTGATCACAACCTTGCCCGCCTCCATCGGCCCGCCCGAGACGAAAACGCACGGAATGTTCAACCGCATCGCCGCCATCAGCATGCCGGGGGTGATCTTGTCGCAGTTGGAAATGCACACCATTGCATCGGCGCAATGCGCGTTGACCATGTATTCCACGCTGTCGGCGATCAACTCGCGCGAGGGCAGCGAATACAGCATCCCATCATGGCCCATAGCAATGCCGTCATCCACCGCAATGGTGTTGAATTCTTTGGCAACTCCGCCTGCCGCCTCGACCTCGCGCGCGACCATCTGGCCTAAGTCTTTCAAATGCACATGGCCCGGCACAAACTGGGTAAAGCTGTTAACGATGGCGATGATCGGCTTGCCGAAATCGCCGTCTTTCATCCCGGTTGCGCGCCACAATCCACGGGCACCGGCCATGTTGCGGCCATGGGTCGTTGTGCGAGAGCGGTACACGGGCATTCAAAACTCCTGTCAAAAGGCCGCCCATCTCGGGCGCGCGCGCGATCCTGACATGGCGCGAAGGGCGCAATCATTCAAGAGCGGTTTTTTATGGCAGGCTTTTGGGCGGCTTAAAAGCGATGTTTGACGGAAAGGGGAAAGGCGGTAACGTTGGTGAACAAGATTTGCCGCGGTGCGAGGCCACAGTGACAACCCAACCCAAACGCGATCACGAGGCCACAGTGGCCGCCGCCCTGTCGTGCGGGGCCGCAGCGCGATCCTTGGTGGCGGCATCGTGGAGCAGGTCTGCCATGGTGCATGGGCTAGAACCCTCGCGCCGCGTTGATCCGGTGCGCTTAACACAGGCCGAGTTTAGCATACTTCTGGAACGCCTTGGCCCCTTGGTCGTGACCGCCGCCCCCACGCTGGACCGACTGTTTCAATCCATCGGCGCCTTGGGCGGCTGTGTGATCTTGGCCAGCCACGAAGGCATTCCCGTCGATCGGCGTGGCAGGCCCGCACATGACCGCGAGTTTCAGGAAAACGGCCTGTGGACCGGCACCAACTGGTCCGAGGCTGCGGCGGGCACCAATGGCATTGGCACAGCACTGGCCTTGGGCCACCCCGTCACCATTCACCGCGACCAGCATTTCTTGTCGGCCAATATCGGCCTGTCGTGCTCGTCCGCGCCGGTGTTTGATGCCGAGGGCCAGTTGGTCGCTGTGCTGGATGTGTCAACCGCCGGTGGCGAGACGGGCGAGGCGCTGGCGGGCCTGATCGCCCATGCCGTGGGCGAAGCGGCGCGGCGAATTGAAAGCGATCTGTTTCACGCGGCCTTTCCCAAAGCGCGGCTGATGATGCCGCCGGGGGTGGACCGTGTGCAAGGTGCCATTCTGGCCGTTGACCGTGACGAATTGGTGATCGGGGCCACGCGGGCGGCGCGGCTGCATTTCGGGCTAAAGGGTGATCTGGGGCGCAAACCCGTGCCTGCTCGACCTTCTGGGCTTGGACTCCCCTGCCACGCTAGAGGCGGGCGAGCGGGCCGTGATGGCGCGGGCCTTGGCGCGGGCGGGGGGTAATGCCTCGGCTGCGGCGCGGGCTTTGGGGATTTCACGCGCCACGTTTCACCGTAAGCTGGGGCGTCACGATTGAATTGGGCAGACCGTTTCGCCGCACGCCGAAAAAAAAAGGCCTTGCAAGAGAATGGTATTGGCGAAACGTTTCGCCAGTGGGGCGAGGGTGCGGCTGAGCAATGCTGACCTGCCAGAGTTTTTCCAAGCTACAGGATCCGTTATGAACCGCCGTTCCCGTCTTGCCGCTCTCATGGTGTCCGCAGCACTCGCCTTGCCTGCGGCAAGTTTTGCTGCCGATATCACTGTCTTTGCGGCCTCCAGCCTCAAAACTGCGCTGGATGTTATTGCTGCGGATTGGGAAAAGCAGACGGGCAACCATGTGGTAATTTCTTATGAGTCATCGGCCAAGCTGGCCAAGCAGATCGAACAGGGCGCGCCGGCCGATGTGTTTATCTCGGCCTCAAAGCAGTGGATGGACACGCTGGCCGACGCCAATCTGATCAAGCCTGACAGCCGCAAGACGATCTTGGGCAACACGCTGATCTTGGTGGCCGCCGATAAAACAGCCCCAGCTGTGACCATTGCGCAGGGCTTCGATCTTGCCGCCCTTGTGGGGGATGGCAAACTGGCCATGGGCATGGTCGATTCGGTGCCCGCGGGCCAGTATGGCAAACAGGCGCTGACCAATCTTGGCGCATGGGATGCGGTTGAACCCAAAGTGGTGCAAACCGAAAATGTCCGCGCGGCGCTGAAACTGGTGGACCGTGGCGAGGCGGCTTTCGGGATCGTCTATGCCTCGGACGCTGTGGGGGATGATAAAGTGGCGGTGGTGGGGACATTCCCCGCAGACAGCCACACACCTATCGTCTATCCTGCGGCAGTGATCGCGGCGAGCACCGCACCTCAGGCACAGGCGTTCTTGGATGACCTTTCCTCTGATGCGGCAGCTTTTGTCTTTACCGCGCAGGGCTTTATCGTCTTGAAATAGGAGTGCGATGCCCGACTGGTTTTCCCCTGATGAATGGCGCGCCATAGCCCTTTCGCTGCGCGTGTCGGCATGGGCTACAGCGGTCAGTCTGCCTTTGGGCATTTTGGTGGCCTTTGTGCTGGCGCGGCGGCAGTTTTGGGGCAAGCAGGTTCTTAACGGGCTGGTCCATCTGCCGCTGATCTTGCCGCCGGTGGTGACGGGCTATCTGCTGCTTTTGACCTTCGGGCGCAAAGGCTTTGTCGGGCAGTATCTTGACATGATCGGCGTGGTTTTGGCCTTTCAATGGACAGGTGCTGTGCTCGCCGCTGCCGTCATGGCCTTTCCCTTGATGGTGCGCGCCATTCGCCTGTCGGTCGAGGCGGTGGATGCGCGGGTGGAACAGGCGGCGGGCACGCTTGGGGCCTCTCCGCCATGGGTTTTTGCCACCGTCACCTTGCCGCTGATCCTTCCCGGGATCATCGTAGGGGCCGTTCTGGCTTTTGCCAAAGCAATGGGAGAGTTTGGCGCGACGATTACCTTTGTCGCCAACATTCCGGGCCAGACCCAAACCCTGCCCTCGGCCATCTATGCGTTTTTGCAGGTGCCGGGGGGGGATGGGCAGGCGTTTGGCTTGGTGCTGGTATCAGTCTTTGTCGCTATGGCGGCGCTGGCTGTGTCGGAATGGGCGTCAAAGGCCGTGGCGCGCCGGATTTCGGGCGCATGACGATGCAGATATCGTTGCAGCACCGCTTTGCAGGCTTTGCGCTGGATGTGGCGTTTGATGTGCCTGCGGGGGTGACGGCGCTGTTTGGGCCGTCAGGGTCTGGCAAGTCAAGCGTGATCAAGGCTTTGGCGGGGTTGATGCGGCCAGATCGCGGGCGCATCAGCGTGGGGGGCCAAGTTTTGCTGGATACCGATCAGCGCATCAACTTGCCACCACACCGCCGCCGCATCGGCTGTGTTTTCCAAGATGACCGCCTGTTCTTGCATCTGACCGTGCGCCAGAACCTGCTTTATGGCCGCTGGTTTTCGCCCGACAAAGGTGGCGTTTCGTTTGAGGCGGTGGTGGATATGCTGGGCATCGCCACGCTTCTGGCCCGCCGCCCGCAAACCCTGTCGGGCGGCGAGCGTCAGCGCGTGGCGATTGGCCGCGCCCTTCTGGCAAACCCGCAAATACTGGCGATGGATGAACCCTTGGCCGCACTGGATGAGGCGCGCAAGGCCGAGATCATGCCTTACCTTGAACATCTGCGCGACCAGACGCAGATTCCCATTCTCTACGTCAGCCATTCGGTATCGGAAATCACACGGCTCGCCGGATCGGTGGTGGTGCTGGGTAAAGGCCAAGTCTTGAAAACTGGTCCGGTGGCCGCCGTTTTCTCTGACCCCAACCTGACCCCATGGCTGGGCGGCGTGCGCGAGGCGGGGTCTGTGATCACCGCAAGGGTTGCTGCACAAGATGCAGATGGGTTGACGCGGCTTGAAACCTCGGCGGGGCCTTTGTGGTTGCCCAAGGTGGAGGCGGCGATTGGTGCAACGCTGCGCGTGCGGATTGCGGCGCAGGATGTGATGATTGCGCTGCAACGACCGGACGGGATTTCTGCGCTCAACATCCTGCCTGCCACCGTAGTTGCCCTGCGCATGGGCGATGGGCCGGGGGCCATGGTGCAACTGCGCTTGGGCGAGGAGTTACTTTTGGCCCGCATCACACAACGATCCGCCGTGCAACTGGGGCTGGCGGTGGGGGCACCCGTGTTTGCCGTGCTTAAATCGGTGGCCGTGGCCCCCGGCGATATCGGTGCCCCGCCGATCACGCCTTGACGCCTTCGCCCTGTGCAGACTATCCCCGCGCTCGTTCTTGCAGAGGCCCCCATGTCAAACGAAACCGAAGCATCAGGCGATTTGCCCCCCGCGCGCCGCAACTTTTACGGGCGCATCCGGGGCAAGACGCTGCGGGCCAGCCAAAAAGACTATCTGGCCGAGGATTTGGGGCCTGTGACGCTAAACGGTGTCACCCGCGCTGAAAACCCCGCGCGGGGTTTGGTGGCGCTGGAACCTTGGCGGCAGGCCCGACCCCTGTGGCTAGAGATCGGCTTTGGCGGTGGCGAGCATCTGGTGCATATGGCCGCGCGCAATCCCGATGTGGCGTTGATCGGGGCGGAACCCTTTGTCAACGGCATCGCCATGCTTTTGGGCAAGATCCGCACCGCAGGGGTGAGCAATCTGCGCATCCACCCCGGCGATGTGCGCGACTTGTTCGAGGTTTTGGCCCCCGCCGCCCTGTCGAAGGTTTTCCTCAACTACCCTGACCCTTGGCCCAAGGCGCGCCATCACCGCCGCCGCGTGGTGACGCAGGAATACTTGCTTCCGCTGGCCAAGATCACGGCCCGAGGGTCAGAATTCCGTGTGGCGACTGATATTCCCGATTACGTCCGCCAGACGCTGGA
>CANIKY010000110.1 GCA_947468085.1 Paracoccaceae bacterium
ACAATTGTGCGCGCAGTGCCCGAACTGGTGCTGATCTTGATTCTGTTTTACGCCTTCACCGGCCTGTTAAACCAAGCCCTGCTGTCTTGGGGGATGGAGCGTGTGCAAATCTCGCCCATCATCACCGGCATCGTGGTTTTGGGCGTGGTACAGGGCGCTTATCAAACCGAAGTGCTGCGCGGTGGCATTCTGGCTGTGCCCGCAGGCCAGATCGAGGCGGCGCGTGCCATGGGCATGCCAAGTGTCACCTTAGCACGGCGGATCACCATTCCCCTCATGACGGCCAATGCCCTGCCCGGCATGGCGAACCTGTGGCTGAATGCCACCAAGGATACGGCCTTGCTGGCGGTTATTGGCTTTTCGGAACTGACCAAGGCCACTTATCAGGCGAGTGCGACGACAAAAGCGTTCTTCGTTTTCTACCCCGCAGCCATGGTGCTTTATCTGGGCGTTTCGCTGGCCTCAACCTTGCTGATAGGGCGGCTGGAAAAATGGGCGCGGCGCGGGCAAAGGGATGTGCGCGGGCTATGAAAGACTTTCTCAAACCGCATCGGATTGTACTGATTGTGCTGGCGGCAGCACTGGTGGCGTGGTGCGCCTTGTCGCTGAATTGGACGTGGCTGGCCAATCCAAAGTATCAGGTGCTGATCGTGCAAGGCATCTGGCGCACGATCTGGATTGTGGTCGTGACAATGGTCATTGGGATGATCTTGGCGATACCCATCGGCTTGGCACAGGCGGCGGGGCCTTGGTATCTGTCAGCCCCCGCGCGGGTCTTTTGCACGGTGATCAGAGGCACACCTTTGCTGATGCAAATCTGGCTGCTGTATTACGGGTTAGGGTCGCTGTTCCCGTCGATCCCGTGGATCAAGCAATCTGACCTGTGGCCCTATCTGCGCCAAGCTTGGCCCTATGCGGTGGTGGCGCTGTCGCTTTCGGTTGCGGGCTATGAGGGCGAGGTGATGCGCGGAGCGTTCAAAGGCGTACCGCATGGGCAGTTAGAGGCGGCAAAGGCTATGGGCATGCCGCCGTTCACCCTGCTGCGCCGCATCTGGCTGCCACAAGCCTTGCAGCGCGTGCTGCCCACTTTGGGCGGAGAGACGGTAAGCCAGTTGAAATCAACACCTTTGGTGTCGACCATCACCATCATGGAAATCTATGCTGTGACGGGCCGTATCCGGCAGGACACGTTTATCATCTACGAACCGCTGTTGTTATTGGCGGTAGTGTATATGGGCCTGACCGGCCTGATTGTGCTGCTGTTTCGCTGGCTTGAGGGACGCAGACCTACCCGCACCGCGTGAAGCGGGCGGAGGAGCCTCCGGCGGGGATATTTTCGCACATATGAAAGCGCAAAGACAAAGGGGGACCGTGGGGCCCCCCTTTTGATTGGCTGTGCTGGGCGCAGTGGTTAGGAGGCCACCAGCTCGGCATCTTCGGCGCGGCGACCTTCGGCCTCGCGGGCGGCTTCGATGCGGGCTTTGCGGCGGCGGTTCACTTCGTAAATCACGGCCAACACCAAGGTGACCAAGATCAACAGCAAAGCCAGCGCGTTGATCGTGGGCGTGATGCCCGAGCGCACCTTAGAGAAGACATAAACTGTCAACGTATCGGCCCCGCCGCGCGTGAAGAGCGTGACATTAAAGTTCTCGATCGATTGGAAGAACGATATGGCAGCGCCCGCCCCCAAGGCGGGGTAAAGATGCGGCAAAAGGATGCGGCGCATCACTTGGCCGTGGCTGGCCCCAAGGTCAAGCGCGGCCTCTTCCAAGCCTTGGTCAAAGCTTTGTAAACGGGCCAGTACCAGCAGCATCACGAAAGACGCAATGTAACTGACCTGCCCCAGCACCGACAAATGCAAGCCAGAACCCACCGAGAACTGGTGCCAGAACAGCAGCGTCGAGATACCGATCACCACGCCCGGCACCAGAATAGGCGCCACCATCATGCCGTACAGAATGGCGCGCACCCGCCCGCTGATCGAGTTGACCAAAATGGCCCCCGCAGTCCCCACGGGCACCGCAATGACCACCACGGCAAGGGCCACCACGATCGTATTGCGCACGGCGATCCAGATGCGGTTGTCGTTGTAAAGGGCGATGAACCATTGGTCGGTAAAGCCCTTCCAAGGAATGACCGTGGGCAGTTTGCTGGCGTTGAACGCAGCCCCTGACATCACCGCCAAGGGCACCAGCAGATAGACCAAAAACAGCACCATATAAAGATGGCCCAGAAACTTGCGGTTGAATTGCATGGAACCAGCCCCCCTTATTTCGCAATATCAGACAGGCTGACGCGGAAGACCCGCATCGCCACAGAGACCGCAATGGTGCAGAACAACAACAGCATAAAGGCAAAAGCCGCGCCTGCGTTCCAATCTTGACCCTCTAGCATGATGCCTTGGATCGTCTGGGTGAACCAGTTGCCGGTTGTCGAGTTGATGATCGCCGGCACCAAAAGCGAGCCGGCCGAAAGCATGAACACCATCACAGCGCCCGACGCGATTCCGGGTTTGCAATGCGGCAATATCACGCGCCAATGCGTGCGCCACCAAGGCGCACCCAGATCATCGGCAGCCTCGATCTGGTTGCTATCAAGCGATTGCATCGCATTATACAGTGGGAACAGCATGAACAACACATACGCATAGACCAAGGTCACAACCACGGGGCTATAGCCGTCGATCCAGCGGATTTCTTCAGAAATCACGCCGATCGTCATCAAGAACACGTTGAGCGGGCCCTTGAGCGTGAGGATAATATACCACGCGAAGGACCGTAACACCTCTGACACCCAAAGCGGCACGAAAAGCAGCAAGAACAGCGTCGGGAGGGATTTAGGGCTGACGACTTTGGCCAAATAGAAGGACAAAGGATAGGCCAGAATAAAGGTGATCAAAGTGACAACACCAGAATAAAAGATCGTCAGAACGAACACCTTAACGCGGGCTGCCAAGGGGAAATGCAGGCCGAAGAAGTTGAAATCAACCTCGTTGCCAAAAATCTGCAGATAGTTGTTGAAGGTATACACATCCTTCGGCCCGCCAATCTCTTTTACCGGCAGATAGGGCCGGAACGAGCTTTCCAGCAATTTGAAGTCGGGCAAGACAACCAGAATGATCAGCCAAAAGAAGGTCAGGCCAATAAAGGTCCAGGTCAAACCCTTGCCATAGCGGCGCAGCAAGTCATTCATCGCTCATGCCCCCGCAGTGGCGCTGTCGGGCAGGATCGCGGCGTTGCGCGCCTCAAAAACCATGTGCATCTGGGTGCCTGCCGACGGGATCGGCGCGGACCCATCGTTGCGCAGTTCAGCCACCATGTCTTTGCCACCTTCGGTGACACCGTGGACCGAGACAAAATTGCCCTCGAACGCCACTTCGGTCAGGGTCACAGCCACCGAGTTTTCTGCCCCCGCAGTGGCTTGCAGTACCATATGTTCGGGGCGAACGTAAAGTTTGCCCGCAGCGCCGGGCAGTCGCGCACGGAAGGTGCCGGTGGGGGTGGCAAAACTGGCCATGCCGTCGGCTGCGTTTTGCACATCACCAGTGAAGATATTGTTTTCGCCCACAAAAGACGCAACAAAGCCGTTGACGGGGTTGTTGTAGATGTCGCGCGGGTTGGCCACCTGTTGCAGGCGGCCTTGGCTCATCACGCCGACACGGTCTGACATGGCCAAAGCCTCGCCCTGATCATGGGTGATGTAGATAAAGGTCACGCCGGTGCGCTTTTGAATGGCACGCAGTTCGGCCCGCATATGTTGGCGAAGTTTCAGATCCAACGCTGAAAGCGGTTCGTCCAGCAGCATCACCGCCGGTTCCACGGCCAAAGCCCGCGCAATGGCCACGCGCTGCTTTTGGCCGCCCGACAATTGGCTGACCATTTTATCGGCGCTGTCATGCAGATCGACCAGTGCCAGCAATTCTTCAGCCCGCGCTCGGCGCTTGGCCTTGTCAACGCCGCGCACTTCAAGGCCAAAGGCAATGTTTTCCCAGATGGGCATCAAGGGGAAGAGGGCGAGGTTTTGGAAAATCAACGCGGTGGGGCGCTGGTTGGGGCGCTGGCCGCGCACATCCTTGCCACCAATGCGGATCACACCCTCGGTGGGTTCAGTAAAGCCCGAGATCATCCGCAAGATCGTGGTCTTGCCACAGCCCGACGGCCCAAGGAAAGAAAAGAACTCTCCGGGCTGGATGTTTACGTTCACATGGTCAACTGCGCGAAATTTTCCAAAATCGCAGCATACATTATCAAGATCAATCCCAGCACTCATCGGATCGTCTGCCCCCTGTTGTCGTCTTATTTGTCTACGTCGATTATCTTACCACGCCGGCCGCGCACCGCAAATGGATAGCGCCAGACAGGGGGGCATGATCAGTCCAGATCAAAGCCAATGCCCCAAAATGACACGCCGGGCCCCAAAGGACCCGGCGTGCAAAGTCGTCAGCTTCGATTAGGACGCTTTGTACTTATCAGCATATTCGCCGCGCTTGGCGATGAACTCTGCCGACTGGTCGGGCCACCACCACAAAGCCGCCAATTTGGCGTCATCGAAAGCGGCGTTGTAATAGGCCGAGACTTCGGGATCGAGCAGATCGCCCGCACCTTTGCCAACCGGGTTCGACGAGAAGGCAGTTGCCCAAGCCGCAGCGCCTTCAGCGGTCGAGACCCACTTGGCCAGCTCGTGCGCCTGGTCAACGTTGACAGCGTTCTTCATCATGACAAAGCCCTGGTGCCAAGCAAAGGCACCTTCCACCGGTGCAACATAGCCGTAGCCGTCATTGCGCAGGTTAAAGCCGGTCGAATCCCAGCACTGGCCAACAGTCGCGCCGTTTGCCACGAAACCAGCGTTGGCTTCGTTTTCGCCCGACCAGAACTGAACCACGTTGCCCTTGGCCTTGACAGCCTCGGCCAAAGCGATGTCCCAGAGTTGGACCATTTTCGCCATGTCGGTGTAGCCATCCATCCACGGGAAGGGCAGTTTGCCCTGCGCGTCAAGGTAACGGCCCATAGCAGCCAGTGCCGAGTGCGGACGCAGCACGACTTTGTTATCTGCCGAGAACAGATCGCCCAACGAGGCAGGCTCGCTCAGCTTGGCGGCTTCTTTGTTGTAAACGATGGCTTCGGTGCCCCAGTTGGAGGGCACATAGAACAGTGCGCCATCGGCGTCACGCGAACGTGTGCCAGCCGAACCATCCGCCAAACCCGGCAGGTAGTTGTCAACGGCCAGCTTTGCCGGATCCCAAGCGGCCAGCAGGCCGTTCGAGTTCCAACCGCCCCAACGGTCGATGGTCGGCTCGATCATGTCGATGCCACCAGCTTCGACAGCCACTTTCGCCTGAGCGAACATGGTGTCTTGGTCGGGCTGCTCGGTGAAGTTCACGGTGATGCCGGTCGCAGCCGTGAAAGCCGGGAATACTTTTTCTGCCAAAGCAGGATAGCCTGCCCAGCCGGTGAAGTTCAGCTCGCCCGAAGAGGCCAGCGCCTTGGAGGAAATCAACGCCGGAGCAGCCAGTGCCCCTACGCCTGCGGCGGTGGTTTTCATAAAGCCACGGCGGCTGATGGATTTTGTGGTGGTCACGTAACGTCTCCCTTGGTTGCACCGCTTTCGCGGCATATTCGGCCAAGCTGGTGCCTGAGCCAGTAAAGCGACACGTCGGACCCTTTCAGGCCCGACGCATATCGCAAAGGTTGTAGATTAGGACGCTTTGTATTTGTCCGAATATTCGCCGCGTTTGGCAACGAATTCTGCAGACTGGTCCGGCCACCACCACAACGCCGCCAGCTTGGCGTCGTCGAAGGCGGAGTTATAATAGGTTGCGACATCCGGGCTCATAAAATCTGCAGCACCTTTGCCAACAGCATTCGACGAGAAGGCGCTTGCCCAGCCAGCAGCGCCTTCCGGCGATGAGACATATTTAGCAAATTCATGCGCTTGGTCGACGTTGACAGCGTTTTTCATCAGCATGAAACCCTGCTGCCAGGCGAAAGCGCCCTCAACCGGGGCCGCAAAGCCGTAGCCATCGTTGCGCAGGTTGTAGCCGGTCGAATCCCAGCACAGGCCAACAGTTGCACCGTTGGCAACAAAGCCTGCATTGGCTTCGTTTTCACCTGCCCAGAACTGCACCACGTTGCCTTTTGCCGCAACGCAAGCAGCCAATGCGATGTCCCACAGTTCAGTCATTGCGGCCATGTCTGTGTAGCAATCCTTCCACGGACGCGGCAGCTTGCCTTGTGATTCAAGCAGACGGCCCATGGCTGTCAGGGCCGAACGCGGACGCACGACAACTTTATTGGCCGGATCGAACAAAGCGGCAAGGCTGGGGGTTTCGCCCAGAACAGCGGTTTCTTTGTTGTAAACCAGCGCCTCGGTGCCCCAGTTCGAGGGCACAAACAAAAGGTTGCCCTCTTTGCGCGAACGCTCGCCTGCGGCGCCATCGGCAAGGCCCGGAAGATAGTTGCCCATTGCCAGCTTGGATTCGTCCCATGCGCCAGCAAGGCCATTTGTGAAATATTGATCAACGGTGTCGATGGTCGGCTCCATCACGTCGATGCCACCGGATTCGCCGGCGATCTTTGACGCGGCAAAGATACCGTCATTGTCCGGCTGCTCGGTAAAGTTCACCGTAATGCCGGTTGCAGCGGTAAAGGCCGGAAACACCGTTTCGGCCAGCGCAGGATAACCAGCCCAGCCCGTGAAGTTCAGCTCGCCCGAAGAGGCCAAGGCTTTGGACGAAATCAGCGCCGGTGCAGCCAGTGCCCCCACGCCTGCAGCGGTGGTCTTCATAAAGCCACGACGGCTGATTGATTTTGTGTTGGTCACGTCTCGTCTCCCTTGGTTGCACCACTTGCGCGAGGTCGCGCGAAGCTGGCAGATAGCCACACCCACGTCCGGCTCTCCTAGACCTGCCACATAACAGATTTGTGACAAGATCAAAAGGTCCCCAAAGTCCAGCTTATCCTGTCCCCCCTTCAGCCTGTCAACTGCGCTGTCATAAAGCAGAACGGCAGCCAGTGCGATTTGGCCTAAAAAATGAAATATCTGTCAAAGAACGCCTATTTAGTGCAAAAGCGCGACAGGGCGGGTTGGGGTAAAGCACAGGCCCAAAACCCGTTCACGCGGCTGGTTTTCCCTTGCCCGGACAAAAAACTTGCGCAGAGGAGCACGATTGACTCCCGTTTTCAATCGCCGCCAGCAAACAATGTCATGCGATTCGCAACGATCTTTAGCCGTAAAATCCATCCTGAACCACCAAATCCATCCTGAAATTGGCCCAACCCAGAGGATAGGCGACTGCCCACCCTCCCCTTTCAGACCCATCCCCCCCTGCGCTTTGCCCCTTTCCACAGACGGCCCTTGCCCTTAGCCTGCCCCCATCCAAAGGGAGGCAACCATGACCCAAAGCACTGGTAGTTTTGTAACGCGGGTTTGGCGGCAGGGCCTTGGCCCCGCCCTGGCGCATCTGCGCGGCGATGTGCTTTATGACATCACGAGCAAAGCCGCCCCCACAATGCGCGATCTGTTAGAACTGCCCGACATCGCCGCCCATCTGGCGCAAGTGACGGCAGAACCGATTGGGCGGCTTGATGATTTGACGGCTGCCTCAACCGAGGCTTCGGGCGATGTGACGCGCCTCCTTTCGCCCGCTGATCTGCAAGCCATCAAAGCGTGCGGTGTCACCTTTGCCCGTTCCATGATCGAACGGGTGATCGAAGAACGCGCTGCGGGCGATGCGTCGCGCGCCGCCGCAGTTCGCGGGCGGATTGCCGATCTTTTGGGCACAAGCCTGCGCAACCTGCGCCCCGGTTCGCAGCAAGCGGCCGAGGTCAAGACACTGCTGATCGCGGAAGGCCTGTGGTCGCAATATCTGGAAGTGGGCATTGGCCCTGATGCCGAGGTGTTTACCAAGGCCCCGCCGATGGCCTCGGTCGGGCAAGGGGCCACGATTGGCCTGCATCCGGTGTCAAAATGGAACAACCCCGAGCCAGAGGTGGTCTTGGCGGTGAACGCCCAAGGCCTCATTCGCGGGGTGACGTTGGGCAACGATGTCAACCTGCGCGATGTCGAAGGCCGCTCGGCCCTGCTTTTGGGCAAGGCCAAGGATAACAACGCCTCAGCCGCCATCGGGCCAATGATCCGGCTGTTTGATGACAGCTTTACGCTGGACGATGTGCGCCAGATGACACTGACTTTGACAGTCACTGGCCTTGACGGCTTTCATCTGGAAGGCCGCTCTAGCATGGCCGAGATCAGCCGCGATCCGGCTGATCTGGTGACGCAAACCATTGGTCGCCATCACCAATATCCCGACGGGTTCATGCTGTATTGCGGCACGATGTTCGCCCCCGTGCAAGACCGTGACGGGCCAGGCCAAGGCTTTACCCACCATCTGGGCGATGTCGTCACAATCCAGACCCCGGCCTTGGGCAGCCTGACCAACACGGTGCGCCTGTCAACGCAGGCCCCCGAATGGACATTTGGCACCGCCGCCTTGATGCGCAACTTGGCCGGGCGCGGGCTTTTGTAAGGCGCTGCTGATCCCATGCCCAAACCTTCCCCGCGCTTTACCCGCCTGACCGCCGCCGACCGCCGACTGACCCTGATCGAGGCGGCGCTGGAGTGCATGGCCGAAGGCGGGATGGCGGGCTTTACGGTGGACAGGGTTTGCGCGCGGGCCGGCGTATCGCGCGGGTTGGTCACGCATCATTTTGGCGGCATGTCTGGGTTGCTGACAGCGACTTACGCCTATCTGTACACCAAAGCCGTGCCCACATCCGCCCGCTTGGCCCAAGGCGGTGCGCGTCTGACGTCTTTGCTGGATGTGCTGTTTGATCCGGCCCTGTTCAACCGCCCCGCTTTGAACGTATGGCTGACGATGTGGGGCGCCATCTCGAACAAGGCTGATCTGATGGCCGAACACCGCCGCCAATACGCCGATTATGTGGCTTTGGTGGCGCAAGTGCTGGTCGAGCAATCCCCAACCCTCGTCCAAGGCGATGGGGCCACAGCCTTGGCGCGCACCTTTATCTGCTTGGTCGACGGGCTAAGCTTGCAACATTGCATCGACCCGCCTTCGATGCCCGCAAGCGTTGCACGGCAGGCGGCCTTGGACTTTGTGGCGCAAAATATAGCCCCCAAAACGCTTTAGTCGGCGTGTACCGCCACAGGCATGGCCAGCATCTTGGGCTTGCGCAGGATCATGGCCAAAGGGATGGCGGCCAAAGTCACGATC
>CANIKY010000111.1 GCA_947468085.1 Paracoccaceae bacterium
CCGCCGACCCTTGCATCCCCGCCAAAACCCGCTATACACCCCCCACTTTCCGCATTCCCATGAACCGGCGCAGCCTCTCGTGGACGGGCCGCGGAAAGATTTCGCCCGTCCTATGAAATGCGCTTAAAGAACTGGAGCTTACATGCCGCTTTACGAGCATGTTTTCATCTCGCGTCAGGACTTGTCCTCCGCGCAGGCCGAAGGGCTGATCGAACATTTCGCAACAGTCGTTGCCGACAACGGTGGTGCCATCGTTGAACGCGAATACTGGGGCGTCAAGACGATGGCCTATAAGATCAACAAAAACCGCAAGGGCCACTACGCCTTTCTGAAATCCAACGCCCCGTCGGCTGCGATTCAGGAAATGGAGCGTTTGATGGGCCTGCATGACGACGTGATGCGCGTTCTGACCATCAAGGTCGACGCCCATGTCGAGGGCCCCTCGGTCCAAATGCAAAAGCGCGACGAACGTGACCGCGGCGACCGCCCCGAGGGTGGTTTTGGCGGCGGCGAACGCCGCGAACGCTCCTTTGGCGGCGGCGACCGGGAACGGTCGGGCGGCTTTGGTGGCGGCTTTGGCGGTGGTGACCGCGAACGGTCCGGCGGCTTTGGGGGCGAACGCTCCTCTGCCCCGCGTCGTTGATCTTCAGGCATAGGAAAGGACGCTAAATCATGGCGAACAAACCATTTTTCCGCCGCCGCAAAGTCTGCCCCTTCTCGGGCGACAATGCTCCGGCCATCGACTACAAAGACACGCGCTTGCTGCAGCGCTACATCTCCGAGCGTGGCAAGATCGTGCCTTCGCGCATCACCGCCGTCTCGGCCAAGAAGCAACGCGAACTGGCAACAGCCATCAAGCGCGCCCGCTTTCTTGCCCTGCTGCCCTATGCCGTGAAGTGAGGGCACAGACATGCAAGTGATTCTCCTACAACGCGTGGCCAAGCTGGGCCAAATGGGTGAAGTCGTCACCGTCAAAGACGGTTTCGCCCGCAACTTCCTTTTGCCGCAAGGCAAAGCACTGCGCGCTTCGGCCGCAAACGTGAAAACGTTTGAGCTGAAGAAGGCCCAGCTTGAGGTGACCAACCTCGAAACCAAGAAAGAAGCCGAAGACGTGGGCGCCAAGCTTGACGGCCAGATCTTCACTGTCATCCGGTCAGCATCGGACGCAGGTGCGCTTTACGGCTCTGTTACCACCCGTGACGCCGCCGAAGCTGCAACTGATGCGGGCTTTACCGTGAACCGTGCGCAAGTGGTTCTGGACCGCCCGATCAAAGAACTGGGGATGCATACGGTCAGCGTCACGCTGCACCCAGAAGTCATCGTCAAGGTCAAGCTGAACGTCGCCCGCTCGATCGAAGAAGCCACGCTGCAAGCGGCTGGTAAATCGATCCAGGAACTGGCCGCCGAAGCCGAAGCCGAAGCCGAATTTGAAATCGCCGAACTCTTCGACGACATCGGTGCTGCCAACGACTTCGACCCGCGCGACGCGCGCTAAGCCGCATCGTAGGTCTAAAGTCAGCCGCGCTTGGGAAACCTTGCGCGGCTTTCGCTTGCCCGACGCCCAATGTCGCCACCAGAACAGCCCAACCGCTTTGCCCGCCGCATAATTTTGTAGTCCCTTGATCGAAAAGAAGCCACCATGCTGGACCATAGCCTATGAAACGTTCGGCCAATGTCGTGGGCATTGTGTGCCTATGCGCCGGCATCGCCATCTTTTCGGTGCAAGACCTGATCTTAAAGCTTCTCTCCGCCAATTATCCCCTGTCTGAGGCGATGGTGCTGCGCTCTATCACCGCCATTCCCTTTATGCTGGGGATTGTGGCTTGGTATGACGGCGGCCTGTCTGGCCTCGTCACAAAGCGTTGGGCTGCCCTGCTGGCGCGGGGGCTTTTGAACTTCGTGGCCTATACTTCCTATTATCTCGCGCTGGCCGCCCTGCCCATGGCCACCACGGTGGCGCTTTATTTCATTGCGCCCCTGCTCATTGTGATCTTGTCGCTTTTCATGCTGAAAGAGTACGTCTCTTTCCAACGCTGGATTGCGGTCGCTGTGGGGTTTTTAGGCGTGGTGATCATCATTCGTCCAGGCGGAGACTTGTTCGACTGGGCGGCCCTACTGCCCATTCTTGGCGGTTTTGCCTATGCGCTGTCGATGATCTTGGCGCGCACCATGGGCACCAAAGATTCTGCCGCTGCCATGGCCTTTTGGGGGAACAACGCTTTTTTGATCTGCGGTTTTGCGCTGTCTGCCGTCTTTGGCACGGGCACCCATGCCGAGGCGATCCACCCCAGCCTTGCCTTTCTCACCCGTGGCTGGGTCATGCCGACCCTTTTGGATGCAGGCTTAATGTGCACCTGCGGGCTGATTGCCGCCGTGGGGCTTACGCTTTTGACCCAAGCTTACCGGATCGGGCAATCGTCGGTCGTGGCGCCCTTTGAATTCAGTTTCGCCTTCTGGGGCATTTTGTGGGGCTGGCTAATCTGGCAACAATGGCCCGATGCCATGGGCTGGCTGGGCATCGCCATCATCATCGCGGCGGGCGTCTATGTGCTGCGCGCCGAGGGTGTACAATCGCCGCACTCCAAAAACGCGTAAGACCAAAAGCCCACCTACCACTCCCGATTTTTCACTTAAAAATCGCGGCCGCCCAAAGCCTGGTATGTCGCAAAGAAAAAGGGCCACGACACGATGTCGCAGCCCTCTGATTTTTCGCAGAAAAATCGCGTCTTACATTTCGTCCAGCGCTTCGACCAGCTTTTGCAGGTCTTCCTTGCTGACTTCCTTGTCCGACACTTTGGCTCCGGCCACGATATGGTCGACAACCTTGTCTTCAAAAATCGGCGCGCGCAGTTGTTGCTGCACTTGCTGGTTTTTCTGCACAAACTCAAAGTAAGCGCGCTCTTGGCCCGGATACTGACGCGCCGCGTTCAAAACGGCTTGGGTCATTTCCTGATCACTCACATTGACTTCAGCCTTGCGACCAACTTCGGCCAGCAGCAGGCCCAACCGCACGCGGCGTTCGGCCAAAACCTTATGCTCGTCAGTGGTTTCAATGCTGCCGTGGTTGTGGCCATGCTCTTGGGGATTTTCTTCGTGCCACAGTTGGTGGGCGATCTGGTTGGCCTCTGCCTCCACCAAGGTCGTGGGCAGATCAAACTTCACCAAAGTATCCAACTGGTCCAGCAAAGACCGCTTCATCACAGCACGCGCTGCGGTGCGATATTCAGCCTCCAGCCGCTCGCTGATCTGGCCGCGCAGGGCTGCCATATCTTCGGCACCGTACTTCTTGGCCAGTTCGTCGTTCAACTCTGCCGGAACGGGTTTTTTGACAGCTTTGACAGTGCATT
Source organism: Paracoccaceae bacterium (assembly GCA_947468085.1). Classification (GTDB taxonomy): domain Bacteria; phylum Pseudomonadota; class Alphaproteobacteria; order Rhodobacterales; family Rhodobacteraceae; genus Stagnihabitans. The sequence goes on from CANIKY010000111.1 coordinate 3,348, forward strand.
CAAACACCGCCGCTTTGCCCGCCAAATTGGCCGCGCCGTAAGCTTCGGGGAAGGTTACATTGACGCTGACAGCATCGCCTGCGGCTGCGCCAATCAATTGCGCCTCAAACCCCGGGATGAACGAGTTCGAGCCCAAAACCAGCGGATAATCTTCGCCCGCGCCGCCATCAAAAGCCACGCCATCGACCGAGCCTTTGAAATCGATCGTCACTTGATCGCCGTCTTTGGCCTTGGTGCCTTTTTTGCGGTCTTCAAAGCTTTGCGCAGAAGAGGCCAAGTTCTTCACAGCCTCGTCAACCGAAGCCTCATCCGCCTTGACCGTCAAACGGTCCAACGTGATATTGCCAGCCTCGACATCCGGAATGGGGGGCAAGGCCTCGTAGGTCATCTCGACCACAACGTCTTGCCCTTCCTTCCAAGCGTCACCGCCCACCATCTTCACTTCTGGCTGAAACGCCGGACGATCGCCTGACGCGTCAAAATGGCTTTTCATGGCGCCGTCGATAGCTTCTTGCATCGCATCCCCGATGATGCGTTGACCAAATTGCTTTTTCAAGATGGCCATAGGCACCTTACCCTTGCGGAAGCCCTTGATCTCCACGTCGGGCTGCGCCTCGACCAGCTTTTCGTTAACTTTGGCGTCCAGTTCAGCCGCCGTCACCGTGATGGTGTAGGCGCGCTTTAGTCCGTCTTTAAGGGTCTCGGTGACTTGCATTCTTTCGTCCTTCTCATCCCTGTCTGGTGCGGGTGGAGGGACTTGAACCCCCACGCCTCGCGGCGCCAGAACCTAAATCTGGTGCGTCTGCCAATTTCGCCACACCCGCATTTTTAAGCTGACAAAGCGCCAAGCCCCGTGACGAGGCTGCAACACATTCCCAGCAAAATCCGCGCCCTTCTAACAAAGGCTTCTACAGGATGCGAGGGGAAAATCGCACGATCTGGGCACCGACCGCCTATGCCATCACGCTTACAAGCCCAAGGCCCGAAAAACTGCCGGCAATTGGTCGGGCAAATCTTCCGCGATAAGACCCGCGCCGAACTGGCGTGCTGCGGCCCGGTGCAGCCAAGCCCCAGTTTCTGACGCCACTTGGGGGTGAAATCCCCGTGCCAAAAGGCCGCAAATAATCCCCGCCAGCACATCACCCGCCCCCGCTGTGGCCAGCCAAGGCGCTTGGGCGTCATAGGTTGCGGCACTGAGCGCGCAGGTGCCGTCAGACGAGGCTATGACTGTGTCAGCCCCTTTGAACAGCACCACACAACCCATCCGCCGTGCTGCAGCCCGCGTGGCATCAACCTTGGAATAGCTGGCATCGGCCTCCGTTCCCTTGGTAAACCTCGCCGCTAGATCGGGGAAAAGACGGGCAAACTCTCCGCCATGGGGCGTTAGAACACAGGCGGGATGTAGGGCCGCCACCAAAGTGGGATCGCGCGATAAAAGGGTCAGTGCGTCGGCATCCAGCACGGTGGGCAATTGGCGCACATGCCCCGCGTGCAACCCCGCACGCACAAGACCTGCCGCCCGCGCATCTAACCCCAACCCCGGCCCAAGGCACAGCGCACTGATACGTTCATCCTGCAGCGTTTCGCCAAGGGCTGCCCCATCCTCGACCCCGCGCAGCATCACCGCATCCAGCCGTGCCGCATTTTCGGCTAATGATTGCTGCGGGCAGGCCAGCGTCACCAGCCCTGCCCCAACCCGCAAAGCGCCCCGCGCTGCAAGCCGTGCCGCACCCCCCTGCCCCACAGGGCCACCCAAGATCAGCGCATGGCCATAGCTGAACTTGTGACCCATGCCCTTGCCCAATCCCTTGGCAGGTGCAGCAACGGGCACACCTTGCGTTTGCCCGCTGGAAATCCCTAAATCCACCACCGCCAACCGCCCGCACAGCGCAGGGCCAAGGCCGAGATGATGGCCAATTTTCGCACGGTGGAAGGTGACGGTCAGATCAGCCGCGCACACCAGCGCCCCCGTCAGCCGCCCGCTATCGGCATTCAAACCTGTGGGCACATCCAGCGCAACCCAGCGCAGATCACCCGCCCCCAAAACCGCCTTCGCCTGCAAAACTGGGGCGAGTAAAACATCGGCACTGCGCATCTGCCCAATGCCCAGCAGCGCATCCACCACGACGGCCGCGCCCTGCAGCGACCCAAGCACGGCATCACAGGTCAATGGAAGCACATTACCCCCTGCGGCTGACCAAGCCTGCGCTTCACGCGCCGCATCTGCGCCGCCCACCGCTGTGGCGTGGACAAAAACCTGCCACCCCCAAAGGCGCAGCAACCGCGCCACAACATACCCATCCCCGCCATTATTCCCCGGCCCGCACAGCACCACCGCGCGCTGCGCATTACCCCGCAGGGCGGGCCAAGTGGCAAAGACAGCCGCCACAACCCCCGCGCCGGCGCGTTCCATCAGTTCCAAACCGCTCACCCGCCCCAAGGCGATGGCAGCGCCCTCAACGGCCCGCATTTGGGCATTGGTAAGAAGATCCGTCATATCTTGCGCCCTTTAGTTTTCGATCCGCCTAATTTTTAGGCTAAACCGCATAAATTTTCATCGCCATGCGCAGATTTCCGCCCCATTCCGACCTCCCCGCCGCCTGATCAATTGTAGCAGACGACGCGAAGTGATCAGACAAACTTACACTGTCTTGCCTTGGGGGCGCGCATGAAAAAGATCGAGGCCATCATCAAGCCCTTCAAACTTGATGAAGTCAAAGAGGCTCTGCAAGAGGCCGGCATTCAAGGTCTTTCCGTCACCGAAGTGAAAGGCTTTGGCCGTCAAAAGGGCCATACTGAACTGTACCGCGGGGCGGAATATGTCGTCGACTTTTTGCCCAAAGTGAAAATCGAGGTAATCTTGGCCGACGATATGGTTGACGCCGCCATAGAGGCCATCATATCTGCCGCGCGCACCGACAAGATTGGTGACGGTAAAATATTCGTCTCGGCCGTCGAACAAGCCATTCGCATTCGCACGGGCGAATCAGGCGACGACGCTATCTAAACCGCCGGATCCTGTGGATCCCCAACCCATTGTCTTAAACCCCAACCCGAAAGGCAGAATGATGAGCGCAGTCAAGAAAGCTCTGAAACTGATCAAGGACGAAGACGTCGAATACGTCGACATCCGCTTTACCGACCCAAAGGGCAAGCTGCAGCATGTCACGCTGGTGGCTGATCTGGTCGACGAAGACTTCTTTGAAGAAGGCTTTATGTTCGACGGATCCTCGATTGCCGGATGGAAGTCGATTGACCAGTCCGACATGAAACTGATGCCCGATGCGGCCTCGGTCTATATGGACCCGTTCTATGCCGAAAAAACGTTGTGCGTGCATTGCAACGTGGTCGAGCCCGACACGAACGAGGCTTATGATCGTTGCCCGCGCCAGATCGCCATCAAGGCGGAAGCCTATCTGAAATCGTCGGGCGTGGGCGACACGGCCTATTTCGGGCCGGAAGCTGAATTCTTCATCTTCGACGATGTGCGCTATCAGGTCAGCCCCAGCAAAGTGTCCTACCAGATCGATTCGGAAGATGCGGCCTGGAACACCGATGCGGCCTTTGAAGGCGGTAACTTGGGCCACCGCGCCCCGCACAAGGGCGGTTATTTCCCCGTCAACCCGATTGACACAGCCCAAGACCTACGATCAGAAATGCTGTCGACCATGAAGCGCATGGGCATTCGCGTGGACAAGCACCACCACGAAGTGGCCACCGCCCAGCACGAACTTGGCATGATCTTTGGCGGCTTGGTCGAACAGGCTGACAACATCCAAAAGTACAAATACGTCATCCACAACGTCGCCGCCGCCTACGGCAAGACCGTGACCTTTATGCCCAAGCCCATGAAGGGCGACAACGGGTCGGGGATGCACGTGAACATGTCGATCTGGAAAGACGGCAAGCCCTTGTTTGCTGGCGACAAATACGCCGACCTTAGCCAAGAGGCGCTGTATTTCATCGGCGGCATCCTCAAGCACGCCAAGGCGCTGAACGCCATCACCAACCCTGCTACCAACAGCTACAAACGCCTGATCCCCGGCTTTGAAGCTCCGGTTCTGCGCGCCTATTCGGCCCGCAACCGTTCTGGCTGCGTTCGTATTCCATGGACCGAATCGCCCAAAGCCAAGCGCGTCGAAGCCCGCTTCCCCGATCCGGCGGCCAACCCCTATCTGGCCTTTGCAGCCCTGCTGATGGCTGGCCTTGACGGGATCAAGAACAAGATCGACTCGGGCCCCGCTTCGGATAAGGATCTGTACGATTTGCCGCCGGAAGAACTGGCCGAAATCCCAACCGTTTGCGGTTCGCTGCGCGAAGCGCTCGACGAGCTGTCAAAGGATATGGATTTCTTGCTGGCCGGCGGTGTCTTTACCCGCGACCAGTTGGAATCTTACATGACGCTGAAGTGGGAAGAGGTGTACGCCTTTGAACACACACCGCATCCGATTGAATATGCGATGTATTACTCTTGCTGATCTGATCGGCATGACGACAAAGGGGCGCAGCGATGCGCCCCTTTTGCGTTCCCCCTCAGGCCAAATTCCGACATGCCCTGTCGCGCATGGCAATGACGCCGCGCCCCCACCGCGCAGACTGGTGCAAACAGGGGGCAGATATGGCAGACCATTACGCAGACCGGCGCAAGATTGACCCATCGCGCGGCGAAACGCTGGGCGACGGCACCCCCAACGACAACGACCGCATCGAAATAGGCCCCACCCAGCTTGCCTTTCGCGAATGGGAAGCGGCGGGCCTGGCTCTGCCAAACCTTGCGAACATGCGCGAATACCGCTGGAAGCGCATGACCGACGCCATTGTAGCGCGCGGCTATGGCGGCGTGCTGATGTTTGACCCCATGAACATCCGCTACGCCACCGACACCACCAATATGCAGCTGTGGAACAGCCATAACCCGTTTCGCGCCTGCCTGATCTGTGCCGATGGGCATATGGTGATGTGGGAATATAAGAACTCTCCCTTCCTTGTCACCTTTAACCCCTTGGTCAAAGAACTGCGCTCTGGCGCGTCGTTCTTTTACTCTGTCACGGGTGACACCTCGGCCAATGACGCCAAGACCTTCGCCGCCCAAGTCGATGAGGTGATGCGCGCCCATGCCGGATCGAATCGCAAGCTGGCTGTCGACAAAATCATGGTCCACGGCCTGCGCGCCCTAGAACGCGCCGGGTTCGAGGTGATGGAAGGCGAAGAAGTCACCGAACGCGCCCGCTCGATCAAAGGCCCCGATGACATCCTTGCCATGCGCTGCGCCCACCACGCCTGCGAAGCCGCCATGGCCGAGATGGAAGAGGCAACACGCCACGGCGTGCCCAAGGGCGACATGTCCGAAGACGCTATCTGGGCCGAACTGCACAAGGGCAACATCAAACGCGGCGGCGAGTGGATCGAAACGCGGCTTTTGGCTTCGGGCAAGCGCACCAACCCGTGGTTTCAGGAATGCGGCCCAAGGATCGTGCAGAACAATGAAATCGTGGCCTTTGATACCGATTTGATTGGGGCCTATGGCATGTGCATCGACATTTCGCGCACATGGTGGGTGGGCGAGGCTCGGCCCACCAATGCGATGATCTCGGCCATGCACCACGCGCTGGACCATATCCGCATGAACATGGACCTGCTCAAACCCGGCGCACGGATTCGCGACATCGTGCATTCCGGCCACCAGTTGGATGGTCAGTATTGGAAGGGCAAATATTCGTGCAAAATGCACGGGGTCGGCCTGTGTGACGAATGGCCCTATGTGCCCTATCCGGATTCTTGGGTGGAAGGCTCGTTTGACCATGTGCTGGAACCGGGCATGACTTTGTGTGTCGAAGCGCTGGTTTCCCCCGAAGGTGGGGATTTTTCCATC
>CANIKY010000112.1 GCA_947468085.1 Paracoccaceae bacterium
ACGTTTTTTGAGATCACCACCTGTGCAGCCCTTTTGGCCTTTGCGCGCACTTCTGCCGATTATACGTTGCTGGAAGTGGGTCTGGGCGGGCGATTGGATGCCACCAACGTGGTGGACCATCCTGCGCTGACGATCATCACGCCCGTGTCCATCGACCATCAGCAATATCTCGGCGAAACCTTGCCCGAAATTGCCTTTGAAAAAGCCGGTATAATCAAGCGCGGTGTGCCCGTGATCATCGGGCCGCAAGACGATGCCGGCATGGCGGTGATCGAGGCGCGCGCCCTGCGGATGGGCGCGCCGGTTTTGGCCTTTGGCCAACAGTGGCACGTTCATGAAGAACATGGCCGGATGGTCTATCAAGACGAAAATGGCCTGTTAGACCTGCCGCTGCCCAACCTGCCCGGCCCACACCAGATCCACAACGCTGGGGCCGCCCTGACCGCCTTGCGCCATCTGGGGGCAACGGCGGCGCAGTGCGAGGCGGCGGTGACCCAAGCCTTTTGGCCCGCGCGGATGCAGCGGTTGCGCCTAGGGCCGTTGGTTGAACTGGCCCCGGGTGTCGAGCTGTGGCTGGACGGCGGCCATAATCCGGCGGGTGGCCAAGCTGTGGCGGCCACTTTGGCGCGGATGCCTGTGCGCGAAACCCATCTGATCTGCGGGATGCTCAACACCAAAGACGTGCGTGGCTATATGGTGCCTTTGGTGAGCCAAACCACCGTCTTGCACGCGGTTGAGATTCCGGGAGAGAAAAACACCCTGCCCGCCTCAACCACAAGAGACGCGGCCTTGGCTGCGGGCCTGAAGGCCGAGATTGCCGGATCGGTGGCCGAGGCGCTGCGCACCATTGCCGCACAGGCTCCGCAAGCGCGGGTGCTGATTTGCGGATCGCTTTATCTGGCTGGCACAGTTTTGCGCGAGAACGGCTAGGGCGCGCGGCGGCTCTGGCTGGGGGGGTGACACCCCTCAGACCATCCATCGTGTATTTGTTCCAAGATGAATGGCTTAGGGGCTGCATGGACTGGATTGCGCATCAGGTGGCTAAAGGGCGGGGCTTGGGCTTGGCGCTGCTTGTGATGCTGGCTTTGGCGCTGCCGGGGTTTTTTAGCCTGCCGCCCCTTGACCGCGACGAAGTACTTTTCTCGCAAGCCTCGCGGCAAATGCTGGCCTCGGGCGATTGGGTCGATATCCGTTTTGGTGAGGCGCCACGCTACAAAAAGCCTGTTGGGATTTACTGGATGCAGGCGGCGGCGGCGGCTGTGACGGGGCAGCCGGATCAGATCTGGTCCTATCGTCTGGTCAGTCTGTTGGGGGCGTTGTTGGCGGTGGGTTTTACCCATGCCACGGCGCGGCTTTATCTGGGGCGCGAGGCGGCGTTTTTGGCCGCTGTTGCCTTGGGGGCCAGCCTGATGCTGGGGGCTGAGGCGCATTTGGCCAAGACCGATGCCATGCTGCTGGCCAGTGTGGCTATGGGGCAGTATCTTTTGGCACGGAGTGGGCGAGATCTGGGCCTGTCTTGGGCCCGTGCAATGGGCTTTTGGGCAGTTCTGGCGGCCAGCACCCTGATCAAGGGGCCGATCGGGCCGATGGTTCTGGGGCTGACTTTGGCGGGTCAATGTCTGGTCGCCCGCAATTTCGCGCCCTTGGTGCGGCTGCGGCCTGTTGCGGGCTTGGTGCTGTTTGGGGCCTTGGCGGCACCATGGTTTGTGGCGATCTCAGTCGTAAGCAATGGCGCTTTTTGGGGTGCTTCGTTGGGTGCGGATATGTTTGAAAAGATGGGCTCGGCTCAGGAAAAGCACGGGGCGCCGCCGGGGTCTTATCTGGCTGCCATCTGGCTGACCTTTTGGCCGGCCGCCATGCCATTGGCGGCAAGCCTGCCTGCCATTTGGGCAGGGCGGCGGCAGGCGGTGGTGAAGTTTGCGCTGCTTAGCCTGTTGCCCACGTGGGTAATCTTCGAGATTTTGCCCACAAAACTAGTGCATTACACCTTGCCCACCTATCCGGCCTTGGCGCTTTTGGTGGGTTACGCCGCGCAAAGCGGGGCTTTGCGCCGGATTTGGCCGATGGCTTTGGTGGGGCTGTTCCCACTGGGGCTGTTGGCGGCGTTTGTTTGGCAAGCGGGTCTGCTGGGCTTTGCCATGCCGCTGGCCTTCTGGATCGGCGCTGTGGCTGTGACCACTAGCCTTGGCTTTATCCTTTGGGCAGCGCGGGCGGGTTCGGTGAAATTGGCCATAGCCCTTGCCGCTGGCGGATGGGCGCTGAATGCCACGGTCTATCCAACTTTGGCAGGGCTGGACGCGCTTTGGCCCGCCCGTCCGCTGGCTGCTTGGGCGGCGCGCTATCCTGACTGCAGCTTTCGCGTGGCGGGCTTCGCCGAGCCGTCTTTGGTTTACCTTACTAACGCTCGCGTGCAGTTTCAGACCCAAGAGCAGATCATGGCCGCCCTGTCTGAGCCGGGTTGCCAAGTCGTGGCCTTGCCCGTCACAATGCCCCCTTCAGGCGTGCAGGACTTGGGGCGTGTAAGTGGATTTGACCTTGGCAGGGGGCGCCAGATGGGCCTTTCGGTCTGGCTGAAACCTTAGCGACCGGTCAACTCATCCGTCACATTCACAGGCCCTGCCGTTCCGCGCAGTTTTGCGCGGTAAATCACCACGCCTTCGACGACGCGCATCACATAGGTGCGCGTTTCGGTGAAGGGGATCATCTCGACCCAATCAACCACATCGGTGCTATCCAATCTGGGGTCGCCAAAGGCGTCGATCCAACCGCGCGGCCGGCTTGGCCCTGCATTATAGCCCGAGGCGATCAGCGCCACTGAGGGACCAAATTGATCGACCAGTTCTTTGAGATAGGCCGCCCCCAGCGTAGCATTGTAAGCGGGGTCTGACGCAAGTTTGGCTTCGGAAAACTTGATCCCTTGATCCTTGGCCACTTTGGCAGCTGTGCTGGGCAGCATCTGCATCAAGCCCAGCGCGCCTGCGGGGCTACGCGCTTCGGGGTCAAACTCACTTTCGCGCCGCGCAATCGATAGCGCCAGTGCGCGACTGACGGGCAGCTTTTCAGGGATCATTTCGGGCACGGGAAAATAGGCGCCGGGAAATATCACCCCGCGCTCGGTGGCGGCCTTGGCGATCAGTATCGAGGAGCGGTATTGCCCCAGTTTCAGCGCCAAACCCGCCAGCGTGCCCAATTCAGCATCCGAGAGGCTTTCACCCAGATGTAGCAAAAATCGGGCCGAGAGTTGTTCATTGCCCGCACCTGCCATCCGTACCGCTGCCTCTAGCACCGAAGATTTGGCATAGCGTGCGCCCTCCCAAGTCCCCGGGGGTGGGGCATTGGACAAAAGGCTTTCGTCCAAGTTCAGGCCCAGTTTCTCGGCCGCAAGCAGGCCGTAGTAGGAGGTATGATATTGGGCCGCCTTGGCATAGGCGCTGTCGGCCTTGGCTTTGTCACCCGACGCCCGAAAGGCGCGGCCCAGCCAGTACTGCGCGCGAGCCTGACTGATGGGGGTTGTGGCCCCTGCCAGGCGGCTGAAATGTTCCAGTGCTAGGGCAGGATCGTTCAGCTTGCGCAGGGCTAAAAAGCCGCTGAGAAACTCTAGATCTCCCATGTCGCCCGGATCTGTCAGCTGGTGTGAAGAGGCGACCTTATAAGCACTTTTCGCCGCATCCTTGCGCATCAAGATCCGCGCAAGGTCAGCGCGTTTTGCAGCCCAAGCGCCCGGATCCCCCAGCCGCTTGGCCGAGGTGGAGCGATCAAGGATCAACTCTGCTGCATCGGCATAATTGTCGTGCCGCATTCGGAACAAAAAGCGTTCAAAAGCCAAACCGGGGTCGTCCTTCAGGGCCTTGGGCACGGCATTGACCAGCGCTGCAACCCCGTCCTTGTCTGCGCGCAGCGCAAGGCGGGCTTTGCCAAGGGCAGCCCAGTCTTGCGAGACCAAGGCCAGCATCCGCGCACCCTCATCCGCGCGAGAGCCGTCCCACAGAATGCGATCAAGCCGCACCTCATGCGCCACGCGCAAATCGGGGCCGTAGGTGGAAAGCAGTTGTGCCTGTTCGTCGGCGGTGAATTTCAACTTGGTCCAGCCGATGGTGGCAACTTCGACAGCCTCTGCATGGCGGCCTTTGGCGTCCAGTGCTGCTGCCAGCGCCAAAACGCCTGCCGCTTTGGCGGGGGGGGCATCGGCAAAATACTGCAAGACGTGGTCAGGGTCGGTGGAGCGGGCTACCGCCACCTCTCCTGCAGCTTTCAGATAGGGCAGGCCGGGCCAATCGGGGCGGCGGGAAAGAAAGGCTTCGTACTCACCCAAAAGCCCCACACCGGCGCGCAGCCGTTGCCATTCGATGACATCGGCGCCCACGGCGCCTGCCCCTTGGGCGCGGGCGGATGCCCCGGCCCAGTCTTCTTGACTCGCCAGCGCCTGTGCATCGCGTAAAGCACTGATTTCATTTTTATTATAGGCAAGGGCGGGGGTGACTACCAAGCCTGTCAGCAGGGCCAAAAGACGAAGGATGGGGGCGCATTTTATCATGGCGCAATTTTGCCTGAAGCGCCCTTGCGCCACAACCCGAAAGGTAGCCATCGGTGCTCAACCGCCCATACTTGGCAAAAGCTGCAACTGCCGTTAGGAAGAGCCGCGTATGTTTGGGCAGATAGCCCACCAACCCAAGGAGTCGTTGCCATGTTCAAAGGGTCATTTCCCGCCCTTGTCACGCCGTTCAAGAACGGCGCGTTGGATTTGGTGACTTTGAAACATTTGGTGGAATGGCACATCGCCCAAGGTTCGCACGGGTTGGTGCCGGTGGGGACCACGGGCGAAAGCCCGACCCTGAGCCACGCCGAGCATCGCCAAGTGGTCGAGGAAGTGGTGCGCGTGGTCGCAGGCCGTATTCCGGTGATTGCGGGCGCGGGATCAAACAACACCGCCGAAGGGATCGACCTAATCTGTCATGCCGAAAAGGTGGGCGCCAACGCCGCTTTGGTGGTGACGCCCTATTACAACAAACCCACCCAAGCTGGCCTGATCGCGCATTTCACCGCCCTGCACGATGCCTGCACCCTGCCCATCATCATCTACAACATCCCCGGCCGGTCGGTCGTGGACATGCTGCCCGACACGATGGGCATGCTGGCCAAACTGCCGCGCATTATCGGGGTTAAGGATGCGACCGGCAAGATCGAACGCGTGCCGATGCAGCGCGCCTCTTGTGGTAAGGATTTCATCCAACTTTCGGGCGAGGATGCCACGGCCTTGGGCTTTAACGCCCATGGCGGGGTAGGGTGCATCTCTGTCACCGCCAACGTGGCCCCCAAGCTTTGCGCCGAATTCCAAGAAGCGACCCTGCGCGGTGATTACGCCACGGCGTTGGAGTATCAAGACCGCCTGATGCCTTTGCACGAGGCGATCTTTATCGAACCGGGGCTTGCGGGGGCGAAATATGGCCTGTCGCTGCTGGGCCTGTGTGCGCAAGAGGTGCGCTTGCCCTTGCTGACCCTGACCGAAGGCACCAAGGCCAAGATCAAGGAAGCGATGCAGTTTGCCGGTCTTATCTAATCGGGCCTGATATAACGCAGCGCCGCCCGGCGCGACCCACCTTCCCTTGGCAGGAGACGCGCTTGGCCTCTGACAACTTGCGCGGCAGCCTGTGGATGATGGCCTCCATGGCGGGCTTTGCCGCCGAGGATGGCTTTTTGAAACTTGCGGCAGCGCAGATGCCTTTGGGGCAGGTGTTGGCCTGTGAAGGGCTTTTGGGGCTTTTGTGGTTTTCGGCGGCGGCTTTGCGGGCAGGAAGCCCGCCCCTCCCCCGCGCCGCCCTGTCGCGCACCATGGCGATCCGGTCGGCTTTCGAGGTCGCAGGCCGCCTGTTTTATGCGCTGGCTGTGGCGCTAACGCCGATCTCGACCGCCTCGGCCATTTTGCAGGCCACGCCCTTGGTGGTGGTGCCGGTGGCGGCGATGTTGTTTGGCGAAAAGGTCGGACTGTTTCGCGCCGCCTTGATCGTGACAGGCTTTCTGGCGGTGCTGCTTATACTGCGCCCCGGCCTGTCGGGCTTTTCGGCCCTTAGTTTTCTGGCACTGGCGGGTATGCTGGGCTTTGCAGGCCGTGATCTGGCCACCCGCGCCGCCCCGCCTGCGCTGTCAAACGCCCAACTGGGGGTCGCGGGCTTTGCGGTCTTGGCATTTTGCGGATTTGGGATGCTGTCTGTCACAGGCCGCGTGACTTGGCCCAATGCCCAAGGGCTGGGATTGATGGCAGGAGCTAGCCTTTTTGGCATCGCGGGCTACGGGGCATTGACCCAAGCGATGCGCACGGGCCAAGTCTCGGCCGTCACCCCGTTTCGCTATACGCGGATTGTTTTTGCCCTCGGCGTCGGCATGCTGGTCTTCGGCGAGCGCCCCGATGCGCTGACCCTTACCGGATCGGCGCTGATCGTGGCGTGCGGGCTGATCTTGTTGTTGCACCGCCCGCAGCGCTAGGCCAAGGCGATTTGCGCCAAGATCACAGCCCCTCTCTGGACTAACCCTGCGCTCTGGCCTATTTCCAACCGACCATGGCAGAGAAATCCGACCCCAATTCCAAACTGATCGCCGAAAACCGCCGCGCGCGGTTTGATTACTATATTGAATCCGATCTGGAAGCCGGCATCATGCTGATGGGGTCCGAGGTCAAGTCTTTGCGCCAAGGCGGGTCCAATATCGCTGAAAGCTATGCCTCGGTTGAGGGCGGGGCATTGTGGCTGATCAACGGGTATATCGCGCCCTATCTGCCCGCCAAAACCTTCGGCCATGAAGAGCGCCGCCGCCGCAAGTTGTTGGTCTCGCGCAAGGAATTGTCGCGCCTTTCCAACTCTGTCGGGCGTGAAGGTATGACGATCGTGCCCCTGAAGCTATACTTCGACGACCGTGGTTTTGTGAAGCTAAAGCTGGGCGTGGCCAAGGGCAAGAAACAGGCCGATAAGCGCGAAACCTCGGCCAAGCGCGATTGGGAACGCCAAAAGGCGCGAATTATGAAGAACGGCTTTCGCAGCTAAGGCTTGGCAAAGGGCTAAAGTTGCGGGAAAATCGTCGTGTTTAAAAGGGGGGTGATGCGGTGGACGATCCAAAAACGCTGGTGTCGACGGGTTGGCTTGCGGCCCATCTGAAAGACCCTGATCTGCGGGTGCTGGATGCCTCGTGGTATCTGCCCGGATCCGGGCGCGATGCCAAGGGGGAGTATGCCCTGACCCATATCCCCGGCGCGCGGTTTTTTGACATTGACGAGATCACCGACAGCCGATCAACCCTGCCCCATATGGCGCCACCGCCCGAAAAATTCAATGCGCGGATGCGGGCGATGGGTGTGGGCGATGGGCATCAGGTGGTGGTCTATGACAGCGCGGGCCTGTTTTCTGCTGCCCGTGTGTGGTGGACGTTCCGTTTGATGGGCAAGATGGATGTGGCCGTGCTAGATGGTGGCCTGCCCAAATGGCTGGCTGAAGGGCGCGAGAGTGAAGACATGCCCCCCATCGTCAAAGACCGCCATATGACCACCAGTCGCCAGAACCATTTGGTCAAGGATGTCACCCAAGTGGCCCATTCCGCCAAACTGGGCGAGGCCGTGATCATCGACGCCCGCGCCGCCGCCCGCTTCACCGGCGAGGCCCCCGAACCCCGCCCCGGCCTGCGATCGGGCCATATTCCGGGGGCCCGCAACGTGCCCTTCGGCGAGGTGCTGAACCCCGATGGCACGATGAAATCCCCGCCCGACCTGCGCGCCGTGTTCCAAGCGGCAGGGGTTGATCTGTCCAAGCCCGCCATCACCACCTGTGGGTCTGGCGTCACCGCCGCCATCCTGTCGCTGGCGCTGGAACGCATTGGCCACAAATCGCATGCGCTGTATGACGGCTCTTGGGCCGAATGGGGCATGTATGACGACCTTTCCGTAGAAAAAGGCCCCGCACGCTAAATACGGGGCGATGATAGGAACGATGATGCTGGAAGCTCTCACTCCGCAGTCGCAAGACAAAATCTTGGTCCTGATGGCGCAGTTCCGCGAAGACCCGCGCCCTGCCAAGATCGACCTTGGCGTCGGCGTTTATAAAGACGCCACGGGCCTTACCCCCGTGATGCGTGCGGTGAAGCTGGCCGAAAAGCAGTTGTGGGAACGTGAGGTGACCAAGACCTACACCGGCCTCGCCGGAGAGCCCGCCTTTCACGCCGCCATGGTCAACCTGATCCTCGGGCCGGGCTTTGCCGAGCGTGCCGCAGCAGCCGCAACGCCGGGCGGAACAGGGGCGCTGCATCAGGCGTTAGAGTTGGTCAAGATGGCGAGCCCAAAGGCCACAGTGTGGGTTTCCAACCCGACTTGGCCCAACCACACCTCGATCATCCGCTATTTGGGCCTGAACATCGCCGAATACCGCTATTTCGACGCTGCAAGTGGTGGCATTGATGAAGAGGGCCTGTTGGCCGATCTGGCCAAGGTGGCCAAGGGCGATGTGGTGTTGCTGCACGGCTGCTGCCACAATCCGACAGGTGCCAACCCTTCGGCTGACCTGTGGGCCAAGATGGCGGACATCCTCGCGAACCGCGGGGCCATTCCCTTTGTCGATCTGGCCTATCAGGGCTTTGGTGACGGGCTAGAGGCTGACGCCGCCGCCACCCGCCTGATCGCATCGCGCTTCCCCGAGGTGTTGATCGCCGCCTCGTGCTCTAAAAACTTCGGGATTTACCGCGAACGCACGGGTGTTTTGATCGCGCTAGGCGAACCATCGCGCAGGGGTGTGGTGCAGGCCAATCTGGCCTACCTGAACCGGCAGAACTTCTCTTTCCCGCCCGACCACGGCGCGCGGTTGGTGACGATGATTTTGGAAGACCCCGCCCTGTGCGCCGATTGGCAGGCTGAATTGGAAGAGGTCCGCGTGAACATGCTGACGCTGCGCCAGTCTTTGGCCGAAGAACTGCGCCGCGCCACCAATTCCGACCGCTACGATTTTGTCGCCCACCACCGGGGCATGTTCTCGCGGTTGGGCGTAAGCGAGGCGCAGGTCAACACCCTGCGCGACACCCACGGCATCTATATGGTCGGCGACAGTCGTATCAACATCGCGGGCCTGAATGTCCGCACGGTGCCTATCCTTGCCCAAGCCATAGCATCCGTCGGCGGCTGATCTTTATCTTGGCCTAAATCGTG
>CANIKY010000113.1 GCA_947468085.1 Paracoccaceae bacterium
CCAAAGGCGGGCCTGTAGCTCAATGGTTAGAGCAGGGCGCTCATAACGCCTTGGTTGGGGGTTCGAGTCCCTCCGGGCCTACCACTTTTGGCGCAAGCGGGCAGTGCTAGCGGCTAGTTTTGCAGGTCGGGGTAAAAGCATGGCACCCAATGCTCGCGCAGCATCGTTGCTGTGGCGAAATCTGGAATATCTAGCGAATAGGCTCCTTCGCACAGCCCAATGTCGTGCAATTGCACGGTTATGAGGTTTCTTACCCTGCAAGCCTTGGGCCCCGCCACAGGGTCGCTCGATCCACGACACGTTTCGTTGGCCTGTGTCCAATCGGCTATCAGCCAGTCCATCTCTTGTGCCTGATCCGATCGCGCCCCCGCCGCCCAATAGCTGTAAAGCGCCTGCATCAGGGCATCTTCGAGACAGGTTTCATCGGCCCCACACTCGCGCCGCGCCTGAAGGGCGGGGCGGGCTATGGCCTTGGCCGCAGCCTGATTGTCTAGGCTCACCTGCGCAAAGGCCTCCGCCCCCGCCGCCTCTAAGATGGACAGATAGGGGCTGTCGCAAATCGCCAGTTCGTCGGGTTCTGTGGCTTGTGCGCACTCAAAACTGGGCTCTTGCGCCCAAGTTGGTGGGGCCAGCAGCAGGGCCAGACCAAGGATCCAAACAGCTTTCATGAAAGTCTCGTGGGTAGGGGGTTGACCTGTGCTGAAAAGGATAACCCGCAACGCGCCGTCTGGAAAGATGGCTTTCCAGCGCGAAAGATGCAAATTCCAAAATCTAGGAAGTGGAGGCGGGTATCGGAATCGAACCGATCTACATGGATTTGCAATCCAGCGCATAGCCTGCCTGCCCACCCGCCAGAGTGGTCGCGTTCACCTAATCCAACAGCCTAGTCCGTGCAAGAGGGGAAAGCCACAAAAGCCCCCCTTTCATCTTGGCCCAAATACGCCACGGGGTGATGAGGGATAAGAAATCCTCCTGCAGAGGATTTCCTTGAAAAACGGCGAGCACATGGCCGCATCTGGGGTGTGAAACCCCCGATGCTGCGCAAGCTATTCGACGTTGAACTCTGGCGCTACGATGTGCACCGCCAACAGGCAGCCGTTGGGGGTGTAGGAATTGTGCTCTGATCCGTCGCGGTAAAACACCAGATCCCCGGCCTTCAGGATGCGCCCGTCGCTTTCGTGCAACTCGCCCTCAAGGATCAAGAACTGCTCGTGGCCGTTGTGGCGGTGGCCGCGGGTTTTCATGCCCGCAGGCATTTTATAGACGTGAAAGCCCGTACCCAGCGGGATGCCTGTGTCCAATTGAAGCACGCCGTCGCCCAAGGCCAAGCCATCAGGGTAAACGAAGCTTTCAAAGGCATCGGTGTGGATATTGGCGATCTTGCGGTCAGCGTCATTGATGGGTCGCATGGGCGGCTCCTCGGCTCGGGGTTAGGGGTCTAGGCGCAGCGCCTCAAGCGCGGGCCAATCGGGGGAAGGGATCACTTGGGCCACCTGTGTCACATCGCTGATCCAGCCGAATAGGGCCAGAAAGGGCGTGGGGCCAACCTTGGTCATATGCGGGCGGTGTGCGTCGTTCCACACGGGGTGATGCGCACGCTTCACGATCAGCGGGGTTTTGGGGCCAAAGCGCCAGCCGTGCGGGCCGGTAAGGGGCGCGTAAAGCTCTGGGGCTGCATGGTGATGGTCGCGGTACAGCACATGCGGGGCGATCAGGAAGATGCCCAAGTCGTAATCGCGCGCCAGTATATTGCCCGCCTCGCCGATCAAACTGGCATAGGCATGGCCCTGCGCGAAATCTGCCCCGATTTCGTCTGGCGGATAGCCGTCATAGGTGATCCAGGTCAGATACGGCGTTGCCGCCTCGATGGATTGGGCCAGCGCCAGATGAGTGGCGCGCAAGGGGGCCAAGGCTGCGGCCAGATGCTGATTGACCACCGCGTTGGCCTTCGGCGTCACATGCACCTCGCCGCCGCGCCACAGGTTCAACCCGGCCCGCACTTCGGCCACACCGCGGCCGGACAGGGTGGCTATGTAGCGATCTGCCGCGTCGATCAAGCGGTCGACTTGGTCGGCGGCACTGGCAGGGGCCATAACAGTCCCCACCCCGATTTCTGCCAGCATCGGTGCTGGATCCTGCCCGTCGCGGGCCGAGGCTATGCGGTACACCTCTAGCACGGCAGGGCTGATCCGCCCCTGCTGATACAAGTCCATCGCCGCGGCATAGCGCGCACGGCCTGACCCTTTGGCCCCCAGCGGCAAGGACAGGTTGCTCATTCGTTGGCCCGATAGGCCATACGGCGGTCGCGCTCGGCGCGGCGTTCCGCGCGGTTCATCACAGCCCCCGCCACCAGCACACACAGCCCCACCGTCAGCACGATCAGCGTGGCCAAGGCGTTGATATCCGGCGTCACCCCCAATTTGACCTTGGACCAAATCAGGATCGGCAGCGTTGTCGTGCCCGGCCCCGTGGTAAAGTTGGTGATCACCACATCATCCATCGAAATCGTGAAGGCCAAAAGCCAGCCCGACAGAATGGCGGGCGAGATCACTGGAAGTGTGACATCGCGCAACACCTGCCAAGGCCGCGCCCCCAGATCCATTGCCGCCTCTTCAATGGCGCGGTCGGCTGACAGCATCCGCGATTGCACAATCGTGGTGACAAAGACCATCGAAAAGGTGATATGCGCCAGCGTCACTGTGGTAAATCCGCGTGAAGAAGGCCAGCCAACATATTGTCCCAGAAGTATAAAGAAGATCAAAGACGATATACCCGTGATCACCTCGGGCATGATCAAGGGCGCTGTGACCAGACCGGAAAACAGCGTGCGCCCGCGAAACTTGGTGAACCGCGCTAGGGCTATCCCCGCCATCGTGCCCAACATGGTGGCGATGATCGAAGACAGCAGCGCAATCTCCAACGACAGCCACAAGGCCTTGCCGACCTGCGCGTTAGACAACAGCGTGCCGTACCATTTGGTGGAAAACCCGCCCCAAACTGTCGCCAGCCGTGATCCGTTGAACGAATAGACGATCATCGACAGGATAGGCACATAAAAGAAGGCAAACCCAAAGCCCAGCATGGTCAAAAGGAAGGTGTTTGACCGTTTCATTCCGACCGCTCCCGCGCTTGGGCGCGTGCTTCAAAGCGCGAATAGATCATCATCGGCCCGACCATCAAAATCAGCAACGCCACCGCCACCGCCGAGGCCATCGGCCAATCGCGGGCCGAAGAAAACTCGTCCGAAATCACCCGCCCGATCATGGGTGACGAGGAATCGCCCACCAATGTGGGGATCACCAATTCCCCCGCCGCCGGAATAAACACCAGCATCCCCCCCGCAATGATGCCCGGAATGGATTGCGGCAGGGTGACATCGCGAAACACCGCAAAGGGGCGAGAGCCTAGGTCCATCGCGGCCTCGTCCAAGGTCGGGTCCAGGCGTTCCAGATTGGCGTAAAGTGGTAAGATCATGAAGGGCAGATAGGTGTACACCATCACCAGAACGACTGCGAAATTGCTGTG
Organism: Paracoccaceae bacterium; assembly: GCA_947468085.1. Classification (GTDB taxonomy): domain Bacteria; phylum Pseudomonadota; class Alphaproteobacteria; order Rhodobacterales; family Rhodobacteraceae; genus Stagnihabitans. Next base: position 3,526 of record CANIKY010000113.1, read on the forward strand.
CATCAAGGGCACATTGGCCACATCCCAAGCCTGCGGCACCAGCCAGTTCCAAGCCCCGGTCAAAAGCTTGTTGAACCAGGAATTCGACCCCATAAGCCCCATCCAAGCATAAACCCGCAATAGGAACGAGGTCCAGAATGGCAAAATAACCAGCATCAGCAAGATGTTGCGCCACCCGCGATCCACCCGCGTCAGCCCCAGCGCCATGGGATAGCCGATCAGCAAACACAACACCATCGCCCCCGCTGCATTGGTCAGCGAGGTGACAAAGGCGCGGATGTATAGCGTATCACTGAACAGCCGCGCATAGCCTGCAAGGTTGATCGCCGGGTTTTCCCCGCCAAATCCAAAGGGGGGGGCTGTCGAGGTGCGGGTGCCAAAGCTCATCGCGACCACGATCAGAAAGGGGATCAGGAAAAAGATCAAAAGCCACACATAGGGCAAGCCAATGACCAGATCGGACCATCCCCTGCGGTGAAACCAGCGCGCGATCATGGGCTAGTCCGTCAGCAACAAAACAGAGGAGGGATCAAAGCTTAGCCAGACCTTATCATACCAATCGGCCAAGCGGTCGTCATCGCTGGCCCGCGCGGCATTGACTGCATGCACCGACACCAAGGCCCCCGAGGGCAGCGCCACGCGGTAGAGGCTGTCTTTGCCGAAATAGGCAAGATCCTTGATTTCTCCGGCCAAAACATTGTCCCCCTCAACCGGCGTGCGGTGAATGGTGATCTTTTCCGGCCGCAGGGCCATTGTGACATTTTGCCCAACGATCAGGCCGCCCACAGCGCGGGCTTGCACCGATTGGCCCAAGGCGGGCACATCGACGCTGATCTGATCGCCAAGCGCCGTCACGCTGGCCTCAAACGCGTTGATCGAGCCCAGAAAATTCGCCACAAACTTCGAATTCGGGAATTCATAAACCGCCCCTGGCCGCCCGACTTGGCGCACAACCCCTTGATCCATCACGGCGATGCGATCAGACAGGGTCATCGCCTCTTCTTGGTCATGGGTCACCACGATAAAGGTCACGCCGGTGCGTTCTTGGATCGACATCAGTTCGAACTGCGTGTGTTCGCGCAGTTTTTTATCCAAAGCCGCCAAGGGTTCATCCAGCAAAAGCAGCTTGGGCTGACGCGCCAAGGCCCGCGCCAAAGCCACGCGCTGGCGTTGCCCGCCCGAGATTTGATGCGGTTTGCGCGTGGCAAAGGGGGTCAGTTGCACCAGTTCCAGCATCTCGCGCACCCGTGCCTTGCGGTCGGCGGGCGACATCGCCTCGTGTTTCAGCCCGTAGCCTACATTCTTTTCCACACTCATATGCGGGAAAAGCGCGTAGCTTTGAAACATCATATGCACGGGCCGCTCCCACGGGGGAACAGCCGCCATATCCACCCCGTCGATGAAGATGCGCCCTTGGGTCGGGGCTTCAAACCCTGCCAGCATCCGCAGCAAAGTGGTCTTGCCACAGCCTGATCCGCCCAAAAGCGAGAAGATCTCGCCCTTTTCAATCTGAAGGCTGACGTTTTTGACGGCTTGAAAGCTGCCAAAAGATTTTGACACGCCTTCAATGCGCACCAGCGCTTGCGTCATCTTAACCCGCCTTGATCTGCGCCCAAGCGCGGGTGAGCAGGCGCTCTTGCTCCTCGCTCAGGGGTTTGGGCGTATACATCCGCTCCAGCGTTTGTGCATCCGGATAGATGGCCGGATCTGACGAGATGGCCGGATCGACCAGCGCCGTGGCGGCCTTGTTGGCATTGGCATAGCCCGTGTAATCGGTGCATTTGGCCACCACGTCAGGGCGCAGCATATAGTCAAGAAACGCATAAGCGCTGTCAGTGTTTTGCGCGTCAGACGGCATGCACCAGATGTCAAACCAAGCCGGAACGCCGGTTTTGGGCACGAAGTATTGCAGGTTCAATTCCACCCCGGCCTCTGCTGCGCGGGCCTTGGCCACACCGTAATCGCCTGACCATGTGTTGGCCACGCAGATTTCCTTGTTGGGTAGGGCGGTCAGGAAGTTGGTGTTGTCAAAGGTCGTCACATATTGGCGGATCGGCGCAAAGGCTGCGACCATCTTGTCATAATCGGCAGGGCCAGCAGTTTCGGGCGCAATGCCCAGCCATGACAGAACCATAAAGCCAATGTCGGTCGGGCTATCCAGCAGGCTAATGCCGCAATCAGCCAGTTTGGCGGCGTTTTCGGGTTTGAACAAAACATCAAGGCTGGACAGATCCACCCCGGGAAGGCGTTCGTTGACCATGTCCATGTTGTAGGTGATGCCCACCGTGCCCCATGTGTAAGGTACGCCGTGCCGATTGCCCGCATCAAAGCCTTCGTTGATTTTCAACACGGCGGCATCCAGATTGCCCCAGTTCGTAAGGCGCGTGCGGTCGAGTTCTTGGTAGATGCCCGCTTTCAAAAACTGCGGCAGTTGCAGACCGGCTTGCAGCACCACGTCATAACCGGTGGATCCCGCCAACATCTTGGCCTGCATCTCTTCGGTGCTGGCATATAGGTCATAGACCACGCTGATGCCGGTTTCAGATTGAAAATCCTCTATCGTCGTCTCGCCGATGTAATCGGCCCAGTTGTAGACGTTCAAGCTGCCTGCAGCAGCATATGACGGGCGCACAAAAGGGGCAGCCAAGCCCAAACCAAGGCCAGACAGTATACGACGACGTGACAGATTCATTTCGCTCTCCCGGATGATGGCCTTTGGCCTGTTTTGCTTAAGCTTGCACAGCATCTTGGCTTTCGCCAAGCATTTCGTGATTGACCTGCGCAATTTGCCCCGCCGCAGGGGCTTGGGACAGGGTCATGACGGGCAAAATGCGGCGTAATCCATCATGATGGCGGCGCAGGCCGTATTCGAAGTCTGACAGATGAAAGCCTTCAAAGGCCGAAGACTGCATCGACTCATTTGACCAGATCGACAGTTGCTGATCCTCGGCCGAGGTTTCCCGATCGATCCGGTAGGCCAGATAGCGTGCGACGCGCTGGGCGCGGGTTTCGTTCGGGCGGCGGTAGATGCGACCCGTGACCCGCGTTTGGCCGGGGCCTACGGGGATTTCTTGGTAGAATTGGAACACTTCGGGCGTAAAGGAAAAGACGGCGTTGGGCCACAGGCCATAATAGGTCCAAGCCTTTTGCAGATGGGGTGGCAGATGCGGGGCAGGGGGGGCCAGTTTGGCGTAATTTTGCACTGACCAAAGCCGCCCCGGTACATCGCCGAAATAGCCCAAGGACAGGCTGGTGCCATCGGTTAAGGTCAGATCGCGGTAGGTGCGTCCGTATAGGTCTTGCAGGCCGGGGTGGGCCATGGGGACATGATAGCCCTCGTTGTCGACATCGCGCACCGATTTCCAGTTGACGGGCAGATCGGTTGACCAATCGGGCACGGGCACAGGCAGCAGGTTTTCCAGATCATAGGCGGCAAAGTCGCGCTCTACCAAGGCCAGCAGGGTCGCCACCGCAGGCTGCGGGCCGGGGTGAAAGCGCAGGAAAAGGAACCCGTGGAAAATCTCTAGCTCGATGGGTTTCAAGCCAAATTCGCTGCGGTCCATTGCGCCAAAACTGGTGGGGGCGGCAGGCCCGCGCAGGGTTCCGTCGGTGTTATAGACCCAGCCGTGAAAGGGGCAGACAATCGCCCCTTTGCAGTGGCCCTGCGCCCCATCCACCACCCGTGCGCCACGATGGCGGCACAGGTTGTGAAAGGCCCGAACCACCCCGTCTTGCCCGCGCATCACCAAGCCGCGCTCGCCCAGCATATCAAACGACAGCCAGTCGCCCGGGGCAGGAATGTCACAGATATGGCCCGCCAACTGCCAGTGGTTCAAAAAGACTTGGTGCTTTTCCATCTCGAACAGTTCGGGGCTGTGGTATGTCCACGCGGGCAGGCCACGGCGATCCCATTGGTTGGGTACGGGCAGGGTTTTGAAGGGCAGGTCGTTCATGGGGCCTCCTGAAATAGCTTTGGGATGAGGTCGCAAGATTTTGACTGGCCTGTCAATCAAAATCAGCCACATCCCGCAAAAGAGATCACTTTCCTGTTTTCTGCGCCGCCCTTTGCAGTACTGTGCCCCCCAACCGGAGAACCCATGACCCAAGTTTTGCAAGACCCGATCCCCCGCAAGATGAGCCGCGACACACGCCGCGCGCAACTGATCGAGGCCACGATCGAAACCTTGGCCCTGCGCGGCTATGCCCGCACCACCCTGACGGAAGTCGCCCATACCGCCGGCCTTAGCCACGGTTTGGTCAATTTCCACTTTGACACCAAGGAAAAGCTTCTGTCAGAAACCCTTTCTCTTCTGGCCGAGGAGTATCGCACCAACTGGCAAGGCTATCTGCACCGCGCAGGGGCTGATCCTGCCGCCCAACTGGCAGCCCTGCTGATGGCCGATTTTGACCCCGCGATTTGCACCCAAGCTCGTCTTTCTGCGTGGTGCAGTTTTTGGGGTGAGGCGCAAAGCCGCCCTTTGTATCAAGCGCAATGCGGGGCCAATGACGCGGCCTATAACGCGTGCATCGCGCAGATTTGCGCAGACCTTCTGGCCCAAGGCGGCTACAGTGGCGATGCGGCCCGTGTGGCGCGGGTGCTGCGGGTGACGATCCAAGGGGTTTGGCTGGATATGATCACCACCTCTCCCGATTACACGATTGAAGAGGGCCAAGCCACCGTTCACGCCTGTGCTGCCGCCTTCTTTCCGCGCCACTTCTCGGCGGCGGGCGTGATTTTGTAACGCCGCCTTCAGGTGCAAACCACCGTTGGTATTTTGACCAATACCACAGGGCGGGGCGTTGACTTCGCCCCTAACCCACGCCCAAATGTCGCAAAAGGGGGGCGTGATGACACCGCTGGAAAAGGTCAAATCCCTGTCGTGCTGGCGCGGGCCTATCACAGCTACGCCTTTGGGCGGTGGCATCACCAATCACAATTTTCTGGTGCAAGACGGGGCCAAGTGTGCCGTGGTGCGGATTGGCGATGACATTGTCGTGCATCACATCTTGCGCTTTAACGAGCTTGCCGCCAGCCAAGCCGCCTTTGCGGCGGGGATCTCGCCTGCGGTTTTGCATCACGAGGCAGGGGCTTTGGTGATCGACTATATCGACGGGCGCACGATGGCTGCGGGCGATCTGCGGCAGGATGATCTGCTGGATCAGGCCTTGGATCTTGTCGCCCGCGTGCACCGTGACATGCCCCGCTTTTTGCAAGGGCCGAACCTGACGTTCTGGGTGTTTCACGTCATCCGCGATTATGCGCGCACGTTGCAGGCGCTGGGCAGTTCGCATGCTGCAAGTCTGCCCGACCTGCTTGCCGAGGCGGCCGCGCTCGAACGCGCGGTTGGCCCGATTGACATGGTCTTTGGCCATAACGACCTGTTGCCCGCCAACTTTATGCACGATGGCCGCCGGATGTGGCTGGTGGATTGGGACTATGCCGGATGGGGATCGCCGTTGTTTGATCTGGGCGGGTTGGCGGCCAATTGTGCGCTGGCTAAAGCGCAAGAAGAGCGGATGCTTGTGGGATATTTCGGCGCGCTGGATGCCAGCCTTTGGCGGCGCTATCTGGCGATGAAAGCCGCTGCAGCCCTGCGTGAGGCGCTTTGGTCCATGGTGTCGGAACTGCA
>CANIKY010000114.1 GCA_947468085.1 Paracoccaceae bacterium
CATCAAGTGGCGTTCGTGCAGTTGGATCAATCGCTGAATGCGCGGTTCGCGGTAGCCCAAAGCCAGCAGATTGTGTTTCGTGTTCATTCGCATGCCCCTCAAATTGGGACTGCGCCATATGACCTTTGGTTGCCCCGCGGCCACATGCCCCTTTCGGGGGTACCACCTTGCAGGTCTTGCAGGTTGGCGGGACGCGCAGGTCCACTCTTCATGTTCAATTAAAATCTCATACCGTGTCAGGAGAGTCAATGACCTGACATCTGCCTTTTGCGCTCTGACGTTCAAGACCAATGATCATGAATTCTTAACGCTACAGACACTGGTAAGGCACTCATGCCCCTGTCCAAGCAGCCTGTGAGGTGTCTGCCATGATGCCAGTCAAGTATGAACCACAGCGATGGATCATGCATTCGCTCTGGCGGGCATCAACGAGGCGGTTCCCTGCGGAGGTGTTGGGCGGCATAGAGTGCCGGAAGACTACACAGTGTTAATGGCGCTGCTGAAATATTGCTAGTGAACTTTTAATGGCGTTGATCATCCACAGTCAGGATCATGGCCATTCAACGGCTGAATGAGCAAAACAAACTGTATGGAGAAACAGGGGGAGGTAAGTGGCAAATGGGGGGTGCCACCCGGGTGGGGTTCAGCCTTGGACCTCGTTTTGAAAGGGGGGAGGTATCAACGACCCTTCCTTCCGTCAGGAAGATGTTGAGGCATGTCATGCACGCCAACGAATGGCACAGGATCCTACTGAAGCGGATTAAAGCAATCCTACAGTCTTTGTCCTATTGGGGAGCCATTATGGGAACGCGGCACATCAGGAATAAATTATTCAATGATTTCAATGTGTATTGGCGGAGGCGGTGGGATTCGAACCCACGAAGGGGTTCCCCCCTTGCTCAGTTAGCAACCGAGTGCTTTCGGCCTCTCAGCCACGCCTCCGACGCGGTGTGTTTAATCGGCTGGGGGCTTGGGGGCAAGGGGGAAAGCTACAGGTCTAGCGACTTCTGTCGTCCGGTTACCTCGTCACGGGCGGCGGGTTTGAAGCTGGCGGTGCGGGCGGGCAGGCGGACGGCGCGGTCGCGCAGCTGCATCGCCTCTTGGATGGTGACGATCTGGATGCGCGGAACCGAGGCAAAGCCTGCAATCTGGCACAGGCCCGCGCCGGCGGCTTCGGTGACCATCGGGCGCGAGGGCGGGGCGAGCGTTAGAAACACGCCCACCCCCGCCCCTTCGCGTTCGATCACGCCGCGCAGGTCGCGGATCATGGCGACGTTCACATTCTCGCCCGCCTTCACCGACACAATCGCGCGGCCTTCGGATTTGGCGCCGTAGAACAGGTTGCCGTCGATGCCCTTATCAGCGCCTTTCTTGCCCATATTGCCCGGTTGGGCGGCAATCAGGCTAAGCGCCCATTTTTCAAACTCGTGATACTGGCCGCGCCGCGCCAGATCGCGCGCGCCGTCGATGTCTTGGGGCACGCCGTGGGTGGCGAATTGCACATCGGCAAACGCCTCGCGCAGGCGCTTTTCGATCAGGCCGATGGCAAGGTGGGTCACATCAATGCCGACCCATTGCCGCCCCAACTTTTGGGCGGCATGCACGGTGGTGCCACAGCCACAGAAAGGGTCATGCACCACATCATCAGGATTGGACGAGGCGCTGAGGATACGTTCCAGCAAGGCCACGGGCTTTTGGGTGGGGTAGCCGAGGCGTTCGGGGCTTGTTCCGCCAAGGACACCGATGTCGGTCCAAACGTCCTGAACGGGAGGACCTAGCCGCTCGTCCAAATAGTTCTTTTGACGTAATCTGCCGTCTAGCTTGGCCGGATAGTGAAGCGCATTTGCGTCATCCAGTTCACGCATCCTATCGGAGGTAAACTTCCATCCATTAGCCGGTGGCTGGTAAGTGATCCCATTCTTCGCGATGAATGGATACGTCAAATTGGGCCGTGGGCTTGGGCTAGAAAGATTCTGTTCGGCCCAACGCCGACCGTCGGCATCGCGGAACCTGAATCTCTCCGCGACATATGCCTCGTCGTACTCACCATGCTGCTTGTTGAATAGAAATTTGTCGGACTTCGAGTAGTAGAAGATAACGTCGTGTACGCGGCCAAAGGTCTTTGAATCGTTGTGTGAACCGTAGCGCTTCCAACTGATCTCATTGATAAAATTCTCCGCTCCAAACACCGCATCCAGCAAGATCTTCAGGTAGTGGCTCGCCGTCGGGTCGCAGTGCAGATACAGGCTGCCCGTGGGTTTTAGCACGCGGTGCAGTTCAATCAGTCGCACGGCCATCATCGCCAGATAGGCCATCATGTCATTGTCGCCCAAGAATGACCGCATGGCGCGCAGCATGGTGGACGCCGCTGCATTGCCGCAGCGCATCACGTCGCCAAAGGCCACTTCGGCGCTGTCGTTCCAGTGCCACGTGTCGTCAAACGCCTCGATCTGCGCGGCTGAGTTGCCGCCTGCGGTGCCTTTGAACAGGATGTTGTAGCTGGCATTGGAATTGAAGGGCGGGTCAAGGTAGATCAGGTCAATGCTGGCGTCTTTGATGCTGTCGCGCAGGACGTGCAAATTGTCGCCGTAAAACAGATGGTTCATGGTTCACTGGCAGGGGTTTCCCCCGCCCCCCCTAAAAATCACTTCATCCAATGCGGGCTTAGCTTGCGGCCAAAGGCCCTAAGAAACAGTAAAACTTCAAAAAAATCGTCGCGCGGGGCCTGAAATCTTAGGCCCCGCGCAATAGCTTAGTCTGCGATCACATCTTGGCGTTGTTGACCCAGACCTGCAATGCCCAGTTCCACCACATCGCCCGCTTTCAAAAACTGCGGCGGCTTCATGCCCAGACCCACGCCGGGCGGGGTTCCGGTGGAAATCACATCGCCCGGATGCAGCGTCATGAACTGCGACAGATAGCTGACAAGGTGTTTGACGCCGTAAACCATGGTCTTGGTCGACCCGTTCTGGCGCATCACCCCGTTGACCGTTAGCCACATGGCCATATCTTGCGGATCGGCAACCTCGTCGCGGGTCACAAGATAGGGGCCGATCTGGCCGAAATTGTCGCAAGATTTGCCCTTGGTCCACTGGCCCGCGCGTTCGGTCTGAAAGGCGCGTTCAGACACGTCATTGGTGATGGCATAGCCTGCGACATAGTCTAGCGCGTCAGACTCGGCCACGTATTTGGCGGGTTTGCCGATGATGACGGCCAGTTCCACCTCCCAGTCGGTTTTCTCGGACGTGCGGGGGATGATGATCGGGTCATTGGGGCCGCAGATGGCCGAGGTGGCCTTCATAAAGATAATCGGTTCGACCGGCACTTTGGCGCCCGTTTCGGCGGCATGGTCGGAATAGTTCAGACCGATGCAGATGAACTTGCCCGTCCCTGCCACGCAGGGCCCAAGGCGGGTGGTGGCGGGCACGACGGGCAGGGTAGACGCATCCAGCCCCCGCAGCATAGCAAGGCCGGTGTCTGACAAGACGGCCCCGCCGATATCAGGCACTAGGCCGGTTAGGTCGCGGATCGTGCCGTCGTTATGCAGCATCCCCGGATGTTCGGCCCCTGTCGGGCCGTGGCGCAGAAGTTTCATTGTAGTCCCCCCTTAAATATTGGCCCAACCGCCGTCGATCACATGGGCGACACCGGTGGTATAGCTGGATTCGTCGCTGGCCAGATAGACGACCAGATTGGCAATTTCTTCGGCCTTACCGATGCGGCCGATGGGTTGGCGGGCGATGAAGGCGGCTTTGGCGGCCGCATAATCGCCAGTGTCGCGCAGGCGCTGATCCAGCGAGGGGCTTTCCACAGTGCCCGGGCAGATCGCATTGGCGCGGATGCCTTTGGTGACAAAATCAGCAGCGATGGATTTGGTCAGGCCGATGACACCCGCCTTGGTGGCCCCGTAAACAAAGCGGTTGGGCGCAGCGATGACCGATCCTGCAACCGAAGCCATGTTGATGATCGACCCGCCGCCTTGGGCGATCATGGCGGGCAGGAAGGCTTTGCACATGCGGTACATGGCCGTCATGTTCAGATCCATGGAAAAGGCCCATTGATCCTCGTCACAGTCCAAAATCGTGCCTGCCGCCACAAAGCCCGCGCAGTTGAAAAGAATGCTCACCCCGCCGATTTCGGCTGCGGCGTCTTCGACGGCGGCTTTGTTGCGCACGTTCAACAGGCGGGTTTGCAGGCCAAGGGATGCCAGATGTTCCAGCGATGTGGCGTTGATGTCGGCGGCGATCACCTTCGCCCCCTCGCGGTGCATGGCAAGGGCGGATGCTAGGCCAATTCCTTGACCTGCCGCTGTCACCAAAGCCGTCTTACCCGTTAGTCTGCCCATGTTATCCCCCGTTTCAAATGTTATGCACGGGCGCTTGGCCCGAATTGGCGCGGTAGGGACGGCTGACATCGGTCAGCGTGACTTCTAGCGCCTCGACCTGCAAGGATATCGCCCCGCCGCCTGCCAAGACAATCTCGACCATGCCGCCCTGTTCCTTGGGGCTAAAGCCCACAGAGAGCAACGATAAAACCGCATCCCGATCGCCGCGGTCGATGTTTTGGCTGCGCACACCCAAAACCGTGTCAAACACCAGCAGGCTGCGGACGCGCTCAAAGGGGCGGCCCTTGCGCTTGGCGGCGGGGCTATCCTCCCACCGGAAACGGTTCAGCAACAGCGCAAAGCGGTGCTGGCGCTTGGCATAGGTCATTTCCGTGATGGGAAAGACCGCGTCTTGGACAAGTGCGGCAAGCACCTCTAGATCCCGCATTTCTTGGGCGATCAACCGCAGGGGTGCATCGTCGCCATCTTGAAAGCGGGCATCAAGGGTCATTTGCTGATCCGTTCAATCTGGGCCCCGCAGGCGCGCAGCTTTTCTTCCAGCCGCTCATAGCCACGATCAAGATGGTAGACACGGCTTACCACCGTTTCCCCTTCGGCAGCCAATGCCGCCAGAATAAGACTGACCGAGGCGCGCAGATCAGTCGCCATGACCCGCGCACCTTTCAGACGCGGCACGCCGGTGACTTTGGCGGTGCCGCCGTGCACCTCAATCTTGGCGCCCATGCGGGTTAGTTCGGGGGCGTGCATGAAGCGATTTTCGAAAATGCGCTCTTCCAGCACCGACGTGCCCTCTGCCGTGCACAAAAGCGCCATCATTTGCGCTTGCAGGTCGGTGGGAAAGCCGGGGAAGGGTTCGGTCACCACATCCACCGCCCGCACCCGGCCATTCTTGCGTGCAACCTTCAAGCCGCGCTCGGTTTGCGTGACCGACACGCCTGCCGCATCTAGCTTTTCCGCAAAGGCCCCGACAAGGTCCAAAGTGCCGCCTAAGCATTCCACCTCACCGCCGCAAATGGCAGGCACCAGCATATAGGTGCCCAGTTCGATCCGGTCTGTCACCACAGGATGGGTGGCGCCATTCAACCGATCAACCCCCTGAATGGTGAGGGTCGATGTCCCCTCGCCCTCAATCTGCGCGCCCATTTTGCGCAGGCAACGGGCCAGATCGACGATTTCCGGCTCGCGCGCGGCGTTTTTCAGCACGGTGGTGCCCTTGGCCAAAGTGGCGGCCATCAGCGCGTTTTCCGTGGCCCCGACCGAGACAAACGGGAAATCTACCACAGCCCCGCGCAGCCGCCCGCCGGGGGCCTTGGCATGCACATAGCCATCGCGCAGGTCCAGCTCGGCCCCCATCGCTTCGAAGGCTTTCAAATGCAGATCGACAGGCCGCGCGCCAATGGCACAACCACCCGGCAAAGACACCACCGCATGGCCATCGCGCGCCAGCATCGGCCCCAGAACAAGGATCGAGGCGCGCATCTTGCGCACGATATCGTAATCCGCCGTGTGATTGGCGATGGTGTGCGACGACATGGCCAACACCAGCCCATCTTGCAAGCTTGCGACCTCGGCCCCCAAAGACTGCAAAAGCTGCGTCATGGTGGCGATATCTGACAGGCGCGGCGCGTTGGTCAGGGTTAGCGGTTCTTCCGACAAAAGCGTAGCGGGCATCAGCGTAAGGCAAGCGTTCTTGGCCCCTGCTATCGGAATTGTGCCGGATAACGCGCCGTTGCCCTTGACCAGAATCGAATCCATGTGCCGTCTTACTCCGTGTTTTTTGGTGTCGTGGCACTGCCATCTACCGTTTGGTCTGACACCTCGCTGGCCTCATCCGCCCCGCGCGCCAAAGCCTGTGCCTTCCTGCGGCCCATATTGGCCTTGAGGGCGGCTTTCAACCTGTTTTCACGGGCAGAAGCGGCAAAGTTTTTGGACTTTGGGCTGGGTTCACGCATCATGAAGCCTTGTGTACCGCATGGGGTGGAAAGCGTCCAGTTCCCATGCCAATTTCCACTTGCGCAGCCGCAAGTTTGCGACTAATGACCCGCCACGCAGTCAAGGGGTGTTGCCCTTCCTGCTCCGGCGCTGCAGTAGCTCAGTGGTAGAGCACTCCCTTGGTAAGGGAGAGGTCGAGAGTTCAATCCTCTCTTGCAGCACCATTTATCCTTTAAAATCAATGACTTACAAATCGCACTTCGCAAAAAGTAGCATACCATAGACATATGCTACTCTTTAGCGCATTGTAGCTGTGGCTTGAGGTGAAACATGGGCAAGCAGGCAAAACCCGCGTTGATGGATCATGAAACGGTGATCACGGCGAAATTCCGTACAACGCCGATTGCAGAAACCATCTCAAAAATCACAGGTCTGCCCACCTCCGCCATCGTCTATCGATGTGCGGCAAGCTCCTATTGGCAGTTTCGTGTGTTCCTTGAAGGCCGGCCGCGCAAACGCTCCACCAAACAAGTTGAGTTACTTAAGGCCAAAGACGCAGCCAAGGTGATCTATGCTGAGATGCTGCTGAGTGTGCATGCTGGCGAAACCAAGGCCAAGCCGTCTTCAGCCAAGTCGCTGGAAATCATCGCCAATTCCCTTTGGCTCAAGAACACCACGCGGATAACCAACGGCGAATTGCACAAGGACACTGTCAGCAAAGACAAGTATGTCTACGAGCGTCATATCAAGCCGTTCTTTGCCAACACAGATGTCAAGAAGATCGACACGGACTTGTTGGATGACTTCAGAACCTATTTGACCAACAAGGGTCTAAAGCCTGGCACGCAGCTGAGCTACATGAACCTGGTGATGTCCTTGCTCAAGCAAGCGCAGATCAAAAAGCACATCGTGCATGTGCCGGTGAAACCCAAGATCAAAGTGGAAGACGAAACACGCGGCTACTTCGATGACGCGGATTATGACAAGCTGATGAACACGGCCCAATCCGCCGTGGGCCTGCAATTCGGCTTTCCAACCAAAGACGGCACGATCTATCGCCGCATCACCCTGTCATCCGAATTGCCGCTGCTGATTGACTTCATGGTCAACACCTACGTGCGGCCCACTGACATTGCAGTGCTGCGCCACAAGCATGTGCATATTGTTGAGGCGCAAGGCATCAAGTTCATTGAACTGCGCCATCCTGCCACCAAAGAGCACAGCAACCATATGATGGGCAGCGAACAGTCGTACTTCAGCTACTTCGCCATAAAGGACGTGCAAGAAAAGCTGGGCATGGCCAAGCCCGAAGACTTTGTGTTCGCACCGGATTTGGCAAATCGTGAAACGGCGCTGGACAGGCTGGGCACACAGTTCACGGCAATTTTGATGATGGCCGATCTGCGCAGAGACGACGAAGGCAAACCACGGAGCATGTACAGCCTGCGGCACACGGCCATCGTGCGGTCAATCCACAAGGGCCTGGCCATTGAACTGATAGCCGCAAACTCGCGCACCAGTTCCGACATGATCCGCAGGTTCTATGGCTCACACGTCAAAAGCGTGCGCTATATGGGCACAGCTTTTGTGGACAAGGAAGTTGCTGCACGCGAAAAACGAGTTGAGCAGTTCAAGAGCAACACCAAGTATGATCTGACGCCGCCTGCGCAGGACAGTTTGACGGACAAGTAATTCTTCCCAATCCTGCAGGCCCGCTGGCGGCCCTATTCAGTCAACCATCTCAATCGCCTTACGTAGTTTCGCTTCACCAGCCTCAATATAAACCATCGTAGTATTGAGATTGCGGTGCCTAACTAAAATCTGAATAACACGGGGGTTAATGCCCTTGTCTGCCAACCCCGTGACAAACTGCCGCCTTCCGCTGTGGCTGCTGGCACCCGTGATGCCCGCAGCTGCGTAAAGCGTGGCAAACAGGTTCACGATGGTCTGCGCTGAGAAGCCGCCGCCCTTGCCACTGTAGATCAAAGCCGCGTCTGGTTTCACACAGTGTCGGGGATTGGCAGCTGCGTAGCGGCGCAGCACCGCTGCCAACCGCTTATTGACCAGCACCGTGTTGCCATCGCTGCCTTTGGTCTGTTCAGCTCGCAAATAGAAGCTGTCGCGCACTGTGCCGTTGGCCTCGTAAACATCGCCGACGTGCAGCCCAGCAATTTCACAGGCACGCAGCCCAGCATAGAAGCTGAGTGCCACAACAGCATGATTGCGCACACTGTGACGCTTGCTGTCGATGACGGCTGTGAGGCGTTTGAATTCTGCGTGGTTGAGCAGCTTGGCTTGTTTCATGCTTTGCACCGGTGAAATGTGTGACTTCGTTGTGTGAAGTTTAAAGTCACACATATCGTAGAGCTACCGAAGAGATTTTCCGCACTAAGCTGCTGTTCTTATTGATGGAAAATGCCAAATATTATAGATTACTTATTGTATAACATTTCGTAAAAATTGGGTTCGCTCCCCCACGGTACGCCCAAGTTCGCCAATGTCGCGAGTACAAGCAGTTAGCTGATAGGCGTTCATGACATCGCCGCAGGCAAGATACCGCCAAGTTAAATGTTGCTTAATACCCAGCTAGGCACGATGATGTAGTTCTTTGTAAGCGTCACAGGAGGCCCTGATGGGAACGGTCAACGGTACCAGCAATAATGATACGCTTTCTGGGACTGTCTGACGTCAGCGCCCATGGAACAGTTTTGCGTGATTGCGTAGTGGAGGGTTTGCGGTTCATCTTTACCCCAATTGGAGTTGAAGATGATGAAGAAACCCGTGACGACGAAGGCGCCTGCCGAGCA
>CANIKY010000115.1 GCA_947468085.1 Paracoccaceae bacterium
AGAATGTTCAGCCGTGGCGCCATCCCAAACAGCGGCTTGCGCGTCATATCGGCCAAAGACAGGTGCAGGTCGGTGACGGTGTAAAGGTCAGCCATGCTCTACCTCGGCCCGCACGGCGGCAATCACGGCTTCGGGAACTGGCTGTAATCCTGCAAAGGGATCGGTGTATTTTGGTGTCGCGGCCAACAGGGCGGCGGAATAAGGATGTTTGGGGGCGCGGAAGAAATCGGCAACCGCACTGTCTTCAACCACCTTGCCCGCATAGAGCACCGACAGGTTCTGGCACACCTTACTGACCACGCCCAAATCGTGCGTCACAAACAGCAAAGCCGTGCCATGCCGCGCCTGCAATGCAGCGATCAGCTTCAGGATCTGCTTTTGCACCGTCACATCTAGGGCCGTCGTCGGTTCATCCGCCACGATCAACTTCGGCTCTGCCGCAAAGGCCGATGCGATCAGGATCCGCTGGCGCATGCCGCCTGACAATTCATGCGGATACTGCCGTAGTACACGGGCGGGGTTGGTGATCTGCACCTCGCCCAGCAAGGCAAGCGCGCGCTCTTCGGCCCGCTGCCGTGTCCAGCCCAGAATATCCACCAAACGGTCGGTGATCTGCGCCCCGATCCGGCGCGAGGGGTTCAGCGCGGTCAGCGGGTCTTGCGGGATCAGCGCACAGGTGGCCCCGACCTTCATACGCCGCACGGCGGGTGGCAGGGTCAAAAGATCGGTGCCGTCCAGCACAATCTGGCCCCCCGTAATCTCAACCGCCTTGGGCAGAATGCCCAGAATGGCCTTGCCGATCATCGACTTGCCCGCGCCACTTTCCCCCACCAGCCCGCGCACCTCGCCCACTTCCACCGTTAGAAACACATCGCGCAACAGGGGCCCACCGCCCTTGACCCGTGCAGACAGGTTGCGCACCTCAAGAAAGCTCATCGCAGCACCGGATCGAAGCGGTCCTTCAACCCCTCGCCCAGTTGCGAAAACGACAGCACGGTCAAAAACAGCGTGATCAATGGGAAGACCAGCACCCACCACGCTTGATGGATCGATGTGCGCCCTTCGGAAATCATGCCGCCCCATGTCGGATCGTCGGTGGAAATCGACAGGTTTACAAAAGACAAAATCGCCTCGACAATCACCGCGATGCCCATTTCCAGCGTCAGCAGCACCACGATGATGGGCAGCACATTTGGCAAAATCTCGCGCAGTAAAATGCCAAGCCGCCCCCGCCCCGCCACACGAGCTGATGCGACATAATCCATAGCACCCTGCGCCATAGCCTCGGCTCTGATCACGCGAGCAAAGCGGGTCCAGTCGATCACCACAATTGCCAAGATGATGGAAAACAATCCCGGCCCGATGACGGCGATCAACAGGATCGAGAACAAAACTGGGGGAAAGGCCATCCAGATGTCGATAAAACGCGACACTAGCACATCGACCCAGCCGCGATAGAACCCCGCCAATAGGCCAAGTGCTGCCCCGATGACACAGGTGAAACTGGCCGAAACCACCGCCACACCCAGCGCAATGCGCGTGCCAAAGATGATCCGGCTTAACACATCGCGCCCCAAACTATCGGTGCCCAACAAAAACGAAGCATCCGCGCCATGCACCCAAAACGGCGGCAAGCGGCCAGCGAAAAGGTCCTGCTCCAGCGGGTCTTTCGACGCAATATAGGGCGCAAAAAGCGCGACCATCACCAGCAAGATCAGCCAAGCCGCCGAAAGCCACAGCCGCAAACCTGCCCTGCGGCGCACCTGAAACCGCCCCTCAGCCATGACGCAACCTTGGGTTTAAGGCGGCATAGGTCAGGTCAACCAGCAGGTTGACACCGGTGAAGATCACCGCAAACAAGATCACAATCCCCTGAATCAACGGCAAATCGCGGTTGATCACCGCGTCAATCGCCATATTGCCCAAGCCTTCATAAGAAAACAGCCGCTCGATAATGACCGTGCCACCGATCAAAAAGGTGAATTGCACCCCCACCAAGGTCAGCGTCGGCAAGATCGCATTGGGCAGGGCCTGCGACCAGATCACCTTGGCCTCGGAATAGCCCTGCGTGCGCGCCAGCGTCACATAATCCAGATGCATCGTCTCTTTCAGGCTTTGTTTCAGCAATTGCCCGATGATCGCCGCCAAAGGTATCGCCAGTGCCAAGGCTGGCAACAGCATATGCGACAGCAAATCCAAGGTCAGATCAAACCGCAGCCGCAGCACGCTTTCCACCAAGTAAAAATCCGTCACAAACGGCAGTTCCAGCGAAGGCGTCACCCGGCCCGAGATTTGAAACACCGGCACCAGCACCCCAAACACCAAGATCAACACCAAGCCCCACAGAAAATCCGGCACCGACAGGGCCATGCCCTGCGCAATGTCGATCCCGCCTTCCACCCGCGTCTCGCGCAAGCGCGTTCCCGTCAATGCCGCCGCGCCGCCGATCAAAATAGCCATGCCCAAGGCCAGCACTGACAGTTCCAACGTCGCAGGCAACCGCCCCAAAACCAGCGCCAAAACCGGCTGCTTTAAGGTGATTGACGTGCCAAAATCCCCGCGCAACACCCCGCCCCCCCAGATGAAAAACTGCTCTGGGATCGACTTGTCCAAGCCATACCGCGCCGTCAGATTGGCGATATCCTCAGCCGTAGCCCCCGGAGGTAGCATCATCGCAATCGGATTGCCCGGCACCACACGGATGACAAAAAATACAATCACCGCCACGCCCAGCAGGGTCACAGCGGTGGTGATCACGCGCAGCAAAAGGGTCTGTAACAGGGCCACGACACCTCGTCAGAGGCCGCTTGCCCCTTTCATATTTGCATAAATATCCCACGGGGGGTCCGGGGGGGGTGAAACCCCCCGGCTTTGGCGTGGGGTCCGGGGGGTGTGAACCCCCCGGCTTCGCAACGCCGGCCGTTTAGGCCCGCTTCATCAGATGCGGCAACAACGCGCCCGAGCTGTGCGGCGTGACCGTCACCCCTTTAGCTGCCAGGATCGGCTGCACATATTGCATCAAGGGGATGACATAGGCGTTTTCGGCGATATAGCGGCTCACGCCTTTCCAGCCTTCAATCCGCTTGGCTTCGTCTTTCTCGCCCCAAAGCGGGCCGATCTTGTCGATCAGATCCTGGCTGTCCCAGACCGAATGTGGCGAAGGCCCGAACATCGCAAAGCCGGTCGATGTGGTCGGATCGGCGACCGAGTTGCCCCAGTTGTAAAAGGCCGCAGGCGCCAGTTGGTCGGCACCGCGCAATTCGTAGTGCTTGGCGATTTCGTAGACCTCGATCTCGGCCTCGATCCCCACTTTGCGCCACAAGCCGACGATGGCCTGAATCATCTCGTAATCCTTGGGCTTGAAGCCCTTGGTGGTCTGGATCTTGAACTTGACAGGGTTATCAACGCTATACCCCGAGGCCGCCAACAAGGCCACAGCCGCATCCGGATCGTAGGGCGTTTTGATTGAGGCGTCATAGGCGTCGTATTCCGGCGTCTCCAGCGTGTCGAGGGGGACGCCGTAGCCTGACAGCAGGCGATCCACGATGGCCTGTTTGTCAATCGCAGCCACGGCAGCTTTGCGGACATTGGGGTCTAGCATAACGTCGATGTCATTCAGGAAGATCATCCCGATATCAGATACGGGCGTCGCATAGGCGTTCATGCCACCCTTAAGGCGGTCGTATTCTTCATAAGGCATTTCCAGCGTGACATGGCTGGACCCGCTTTCAATCTCGGCCACGCGGGCGGCGGCGTCGGTCACGAATTTGATCGTCACCGTGTCAAAGTCGGGCTTGCCGCCCCAGTAGTTGGCATTGGCCTTCAGACGCACAAAGGCGTTCTGTTCGAACTTTTCGACCATATAGGGGCCAGTGCCGATCGGGGCCTTTTCAAACCCTTCCGCGCCCACTGCGGTGTAATATGCTTTGGGCAGCACATAGCCCGTCAGGAAATACATCCACTTGAAAATCGTGGGGTCGAATTGTTTCACATCGGCGGTCACCGTATTGCCATCAACCTTGAAATTGGCAAGCGAACCCCAGACGAAGTTTATCGGGTTGCCGGTTTCGGGGTTGGCGGCGCGCTCAAGGCTCCATGCCACATCCTCGGCGGTAAAGGGTGATCCGTCATGCCATGTGACGCCTTCGCGCACGGTCATATGGACTTGGGTCTTGTCATCGTTCCAGCCCCATTCTGTCAACAGGCCCGGAGCGGGTTTCAGATCGGGCTGTTGCAGGATGAACTGGTCAAACACCGATTGGTACAGGCCCTGAATAGTCGGGTTCACCGCCGAGGGGCCCGTAGTCGGATCCCACGAGGGCAAGGGTACGTTATAGGCAATCACCAGCTCATCGATGGCTTGGGCAAAGCTGGGTAAAGCGACCGAGGCGGCAATAGCCGCGCCGGACAGCTTCAATAGGCTGCGTCTGCTAAGGTTCATTTTGTTTTTCCCTGTTGTGGTTTTTGTGCAGTGTTTACGTTTTTTCAGTTTCCGGCAAGCCGCCTTGCAAGCAGATATCCCGATCCCGCCCCCGTCCCCGCACCGGGCCAAACGGCGGCCCCGGTCAGGTGCAGGTTGGCAATCGGGGTAGAGCCGTCCGCATGACCGCGCATGGGACGGAAAAGAAAATGCTGCGAGAGGTGGTGTGACCCGCAGACCTGATCGCCGCCGATCAGGTTGGCATTGTCGGCCTGCAGGTCCATCGGGGTCACAACTCGCATGCCCAAAACGCTGGCCCGCGTGCCGGGGGCGTGGGCTTCTAGAAGATCCAGCGCGCGGTTGGCAAAGGGTTCTGCCACCGATTCCCAATCGGTGGCCGCAATCTGCCCCGCCGCATCGCCCAAGATCGTCCCGGGGGCCATGCGCACTTGCACCCAAAGTGCATGCTGGCCCTGCGGCGCGCGCGAAGGGTCAACCACCGTAGGTTGCCCCACCACCAAGATCGGCTCGTCCGGCAAAAGCCCCGCCTTGGCTTGGGCATAGGTCTTGGCCATCTGGTCTAAGCTGGGGGCAATGTGCACATAGGCAAAGCTGCGCAGCTCTGGCGCGCGCCATGCAGGCAGGTCTGACAGGGCAAGGTGGATCATCATGGTACCCGGCGCATGGGCAAAGCGGGTCAGCCTTTCGTCAAAGGCCGGTGTGGTGCCACCCGTCAGCTGCTTAAGGGCGCTGGGGGTAACTCCTGCGATCACCGCCCTTTTGGCCATGATCTTGCGGCCATCGGCCAATTCGATCCCTTCTGCGCGCGTGCCATCTTGCACAATGCGCACCACAGGCGCACCCGTTTCCACCACACCGCCCCGCGCCGTGATCGCCCCAACCAAGGCCTTCACAACCGTATCCGCCCCGCCTTGACCAATCACCATGCCAAAGGCTTGGCCCGCCATGCCTTCCAGATAAGGAAACAGCGCCCCGCCTGCGACATCGGGGGCAAAGTCTAAGTGCATCCCCCACGCGCCCAGCATCGCTTGCACCTTTGGGTGCGCGAACGTCTCACCCAGCCAGCCTCGCGGCGATTGCAGCAAAAAGCGCAGCATATCCAGCGTGCCTGCCACCCCTTTGGCGCGCAGTGTTTTGAATATGAAATATGCAAGCGCACGAAACTGCATCCGCTCGCCCAAAAGGCCAAAGAGATGCGGCGCTTCGGCCCCAAAGCCATCACACAGGCGCTGCCACGTTGCAGCATCTTGCGGCGACAGCGCCGCGATCATGGCCAAGGTCTGCGCCATATCCGTCGACACGCCCACATAACTGCCATCGGCAAAGGACGAGGCGAAGGGTTTGGCCACCGGCACAAAAGCGCAGCCGTGCTGGCCCAATTCTGCGCCATAGGTCTTGAAAAACGGGCTTCCGGCAAACAGCGACAGGTTCATCGCTGCCCAGTCATGCCGAAACCCCGGCAGCGTATATTCGCCCGTCTTGACAGCCCCACCCGCAACCGCGGCCGCTTCAAATACGCCAACGCGCCAGCCTTTGGCGGCCAGATGCAAGGCGGCCGCCAAGCTGTTGTGACCCGCGCCGATCAGCACTGCGTCGAACTCGGCCAAGCGATTTCCTCCGGCTATTGCGTCTTGATATTTGCAAATGCATTTAAACCTGTCTAGCTTGATTCTATCGGGCACGGGCACAATCGCGCCGCCCTGCCCAAAAAGAATGCGCCGTCATCACGACAGGGAGAATGACATGACATCTGCAAATGTGCTGGCCAATCTGGCTGGAATGCTGGCCTCGGGCGGGGTTGAGGTGGTCGATTGCACGGGGGTTCTGGGGCCGGACACGCCCTTGTTGAAACTGCCGCCGGATTTCGCCAAGGACACGCCCAAGGTTGAGATTCACACGATTTCCAACTATGATCAGAATGGCCCCTTCTGGGCGTGGAACTGGCTGAAAGTGGGCGAGCATTCGGGCACCCACTTTGACGCCCCCCACCACTGGATCACGGGCAAAGACTACGCCGATGGCTACACCGACACGCTGGCCGTGCAACGCTTGGTCGCCCCCGTTAACGTGCTGGATTTTGCCGCTGATTGCACCGCTAACGCGGACTTTCTGCTGACCATCGACCACGTCAAAGCATGGGAGGCCAAGCACGGCGCCATCAACGCCGGGGAATGGGTCGTGCTGCGCAGCGATTGGGATAAGCGGTCACATGACGAGAACCTGTTCCTGAACGCCGACGAAACCGGCCCCCATACTCCCGGGCCGACCGCTGAGGTGATTGAATACCTGCTGTCCAAAGGCATCGTGGGGTGGGGCAGCCAGTGCATCGGCACCGATGCGGGCCAAGCCGGTGGCATGACCCCGCCGTTTCCGGCCCATAACCTGCTGCATAAGAACAACTGCTTCGGTCTGGCAAGCCTTGCCAACCTTGACCGTCTGCCCGCCAAGGGGGCGATCTTGATTGCCGCACCCTTGAAGATCAAGAACGGCACAGGCTCGCCCATCCGCGCTTTGGCGCTGGTTCCGCGGGGGTAAGATGCGGCCTGATCACGTCATCATAGGGTCTGGGATCAACGCTTTGGTGGCGGGCGCAATGCTTGCCCTGAAAGGCGATCGTGTGCTGCTGTTAGAACGGTCTGACCGGATCGGCGGCTGCCTGCGCACGCAAGAGATCACGCTGCCCGGCTTTCAGCATGACGTGATGGCCGCAACCTTTGTGCTGTTCATGACAGGGCCAGCGGGGGCCGCCCTTGGCCCCCACTTGGCGCGGCACGGGTTTGACTACTGCCACTCTGCCCATCCGACCGCCGTGCTGCGGCCGGATGGGACAAGCTTGGTTCTGACGATGGACCGCGCCAAGAACATCGCGGCTTTTAACGCGCAAGCGGTGGGTGACGGCGACACCCATGCCGCCGTGGTGGGCCAAATCGGGGCCGATGCGCCGTTTTTGTTTGCGCTGCTCGGCGGAAACCTGTGGTCTTGGGCCACGTTCAAACTGCTCTTCGCACAGGCCCGCAAGCGCGGGTTGCGCGGGTTGGCGGCGTGGTTTGGCCAAGCCTTGGGGCCTGCGCGGGGCTGGCTGGAAACCGATTTTCAAAGCCCCACCGTGCAGGCTCTGTTTGCCCCTTGGGTGCTGCATTGCGGGCTGACCCCTGAAAGTGCTTATTCCGGCCAAATGGCCAAAGTCATCGCCTTTGCGCTAGAAGCTGCAGGTGCGCCCATCGCCAAGGGCGGGGCTGGCAAAGCGGCTGAGGCATTGGCCAAGCTGATCGCCGAACAGGGCGGGCAGATCAGGGTCAATTCCGATGTCGAGCAGATTTTGGTGCAAGACGGCCGCGTGCGCGGGGTGAGACTGGCGGGCGGGGAAGAGATTGCCTGCGCGTCGGTCTTAGCGTCGGTCGCGCCGAGCCAGTTGCAGGGGCGGTTGCTGGCGGATGTGAACCTGCCGCAAGATCAGGCGGCAGCGAAGGCGTTTCGGCATGGCAGGGGCAATTTCCAACTGCATTACGCGTTGGAGAGCGTGCCGGAATGGCTGTCAGACGGGTTGGAAGATGTGGCGCTGATCCACCTGTCAGATGGGATCGACGCTGTATCGAAATCAGCAAACGAGGCAGAGCGCGGGATGCTGCCCGCCACGCCCACCATCTGCGTGGGCCAACCGCATCGGCTGGACCCGTCGCGCTGCCCTCAGGGCAAAGCCATCCTTTGGCTGCAAATTCCCGATGCGCCGCGTGTGATCAAAGGCGATGCCGCAGGTGAAATTGCTGCGCAGCATTGGGGTGCAGCGAAAGAGGGATTTGCCGACCGGATCGAGGCGATCCTTGCCCGCCACATCAAGGATTTTGCCAAGATCAAACTGGCGCGCACAGCCTATTCCCCTGCCGATCTGGAACGCATGAACATCAACCTTGTGGGCGGCGACCCCTACGGCGGGCAGTGCAGCCTTGACCAGTTCTTTATCTGGCGTCCCTACGCCCACGGGGCGGGCGGGCAAATGGTGCGCGGCTTGCAGCACATCGGCGCGTCAACCCATCCCGGACCGGGCTTGGGTGGCGGATCGGGCTTTTTGGCGGCCAAGAGGTTGGGCGCATGAAAGACTCCGCGCCGCGTTTGGGGGAAATTGGTCTGGCCAATTACCCGCCTTACCTGATGAACCGCATCATGGGGCGCTATAACGCGGCCATTCGGGCCGAGATGGCCAAACTTGGATTGACCACGCCCAAGATGCGCGCGCTTGCGGTGCTGTCGGTGATGGATGGGCAGGTGATCGGGCAACTGGCGGTGCATGCCATTGTCGAACAATCCACCCTGTCGCGCGCCATCGATGCGCTGGAATCAGACGGAATGGTCCGCCGCGCCCCAGACGGGGCCGATAGCCGTTTGGTGCGGGTGTTTATCACCGAGGCAGGCCGGACCGCGTTTGACGCGCTTTGGCCGCATATGGCGGGCACCTACGCCGATCTTTTCGCGGGCATCGACCCCGACGAACAGCGCGCCTTTGTGGCGACCTTGCAGAAAATCCACGCCAATACTGGCAAAACAGACGGCGGCAAAGCAGAGGTTTGACA
>CANIKY010000116.1 GCA_947468085.1 Paracoccaceae bacterium
CATTTCCTGCAGTTCTACCAATGCAATTTTCTTCTTTCTATCTTCGAAAGTGGCGATAGCCTTTCCCACTTGCGATTGTAGTTCTTTAAGTTCTTTAAGAGAAAGGTTGTTGATATTGTCCATTTCATGGATCCTCATATGACCGCGACATTTTGTTAGTATTTTTCGAAGCGTCACGCAAGGGGTTTAAGATGAACACCTAAAAACTGATGTCGCAATAGCCTTCGGCAGTCTTCTTCGAACTGAAAACCACACATTGTTTCTAAAATTGCATCAATTGTGCCGATAGAATGCGTGATCTTAATTCTTTTGTGTACGGCCTGACCCCGTTTAGTGCCAAATTTAGGGTCGTCACTGGATGATACCAAGGACACACATTAAGGTTGATCAAACCACTTGCAGAACCATGGCTTCAAAGACCAAACAGGTCTTATTATCGCGCACTCAAGAAACATTCCATCTTATCCGCCAAATCTTGAGAGGTTGTATCTCTTTGAAATACATCGACAAATCCAACTTTTGGTACCATAAGATAGGTCATTGTTGTGTGGTCAACCATATAGCCAAGATCGCGCTTTTCGGGGATTTGATAGTAGACCTTATAGGCCTTGGCGGCCGCCGCCGTTTGGGCTTCGGTGCCAGTAAGGGCGACGAGGCCGTCAAAATTGCTAGCGTAATCCGCCAAAACCGCTGCCGTATCGCGGGTGGGATCGACTGTAATAAACACAGGCGTCACATCGATGCCCTTCTTGGCCAGTAGGGCCGCAGCTTCGGCATTGCGAGCATTGTCAAGCGGACAGACATCGGGGCACGAGGCATAGCCGAAATAGATCAGCGCTGGTTTGGCCAGCAGGCTGGCATCTGTCACGGGCGCGCCTGTGGTGTCGACCAGATCAAAACGACCGCCAATCTCACCGCCCGCAATAGCGCCACTGCGGCAAGCGGCGAAAGCATCCACGCTTTGCTTGTGTAGGATCCAGTAACCTTGCCATCCAAGCAAGGCCGCCAAGGCAATAGCTGCAGCGCTGGCATAGAACTTGGGCATCCATCTCTCCACTGTAATGCAACGCGGCGCTATACTTAACGTCGTGCATTCAACATAGGCTCCCTTCCTAGAAAGGGCGAGGGGCAGGTTTACACTTTATGCAAAATCATGGGTTTCTTGAACATTTTTACGGATTTCGGCACTTTTGCCCCGTCAAGCGGGGCCACATTGTCGGATTTGAGGCCAATTGCGGCGGAATTAAGGCATGCTTAAAATCAAGATCGGGGCCGTCACTATCAATCAGGCATTGACTACACAAATGTTAATATTTTGTTAACTAGTTTAGCCCTAACTTCCGCGCTGAACGCTGAGGTGATTTTTGATGCAAACCTATTGGGCAACAGAGCTTTTTCTGGTCACAATTGCGCTATTTGCCGCTGCACTGGCTATTGCGACCATCGCTTTTCTAGAGCGGCGCAGCAAACGACGGCCCGTGACAGCCTTTGCCGAAGATACGACTGCAACCGTTTTCTTGTTTGATGGCGAGACACTGGTCGACAGCACCCCATCGGCGCGCGCACTTTTGGCTACCAGCGCTGTGCCCGGTAAGGCTTGGGCCAAACTTTCAGCCGCTTTGGCACCGCATTTTTCCGACTTAGACGAAAAATTGACGCGACTGCCGGTAGAGGGGTCCTTTACGGTCTATTCGACGCTTACGACAAACAGTCCGCTGCTGTTGCAAGCCGAGTTGCGCGGGGGCTTAACGCGTCTGCTTCTGGCCGACCCCAGCCAGCACGGCGCATCGACAGGGCAAGACCTGATGGCCCAACGCGCCATGCAAGAAGAGATCGACATGCTGCGCGACACCGTGGCGCGCGCGCCCTGTTTGATGTGGCGCGAAAAACCCAATGGCGACATCGTCTGGGCCAACTCCACATATATGCTGCAGGCCACCGAAGTCTTGGGCAAGGGCCAAGACCTGACTTGGCCCTTGCCCCGGTTGTTTGAACGGCAGGCCACCGCGCAAAGCGTCACGGGTCAGCGCCAAAAGCTGATCCTGCGGCAGGGAAAACATGCTTGGTACGACCTGACCGGCTTTGACGACGGGGAGGATCGGCTGACCTTTGCCAGTTTGGCAGATCAGGCCGTTCACGCCGAAACCGCACTGCGCGACTTTATGATGACCCTGACCAAGACCTTTGCCCATCTGCACGTTGGCTTGGCGATCTTTGACAAGGATCGTCAACTGATCTTGTTCAACCCCGCGCTCTTGGACCTCACCGGCCTTCCAGCCGAGTTCTTAGCCATGCGCCCATCTTTGCTATCTGTGCTGGACGCGATGCATGACCGCAACATGATACCAGAGCCGAAAGATTACCGCTCTTGGCGCCGCCAGATGATGGAGATGGAACGCGCGGCCGCCTCGGGTCTTTATGAAGAAACATGGAGCTTGCCGGGTGGCGAAACCTACCGCGTAATCGGCCGTCCGCACCCCAATGGGGCGGTGGCTTTGATGATCGAGGACATCTCAGGCGAAATGCTACGCACCCGCCGCTATCAAGCCGATCTGGAACTTAGCCAAGCCGCGATGGACGAGGTGGAGGAGGCCTTTGCCGTCTTCTCTTCAGCCGGAAATCTAGTGATTTCAAACGCCGCCTATGCACGACTGTGGCAGGTTCGTCAGGATACGACCCTGTCGGACGAAACACTGCGGTCAGTTTCAGCACGCTGGAGGGCCCAATGTGCCCCAAGCACAATCTGGGCTGACCTTGAGGATTTTGCCCTAAACACCGATGACCGGGCCGCTTGGTTGGCCGAGGTTCGGCTTTTGGACGGCCGATTGGTAGACTGCCGCTTTGCACCGCTTGCCGGCGGGGCCACGATGACTGTGTTTCGCCTTCGCGATGCAAAGGGTGGGCCAAAAGCAGTGAAGGATCAGGATGCTTTGCGCAAACGCGCCTAACTGGCGGATTCCCTTAGGCCCAAAGGTGATCTAATGTCGGACCATGATGCCATTAACTTTTGACCTGCCCTGCGAGGCTGACACAACCCATCTGGGCCAAGCCCTGGCTCAATTGCTGGGCGCGGGGGATTGTGTCTTGCTAGAGGGAAACATCGGGGCTGGCAAATCGCATCTTGCCCGCGCCCTGATCCGCGCGCTGCGCGACCCGGATGAAGAGGTGCCCTCGCCCACCTTTACGCTGGTGCAGACTTATCCCGGCGCGCCGGACATCTGGCATGCCGACCTGTACCGCCTGACGCATCCTGACGAAGTGCATGAATTGGGGCTAGAGGCGGCTTTTGACGATGCCATTTGCCTAATAGAATGGCCCGACCGCATGGGGGCCTATGCCCCAAAAAACCCAATCCGCCTGCGGCTAGATACAAAGGGGTGCGGCAGGGTGGCGCAAATTTGGGTTGGTGTAAGGGCAGAAAGTTTTGGCAAAGACCTGATGGCAAATTTGCGGCAGCTTAAGGCAGGTGCGTTTCTGGCAGAGGCCGGCTGGGGACGCGCGCGACGGGAGGCGTTGGCGCAAGACGCATCGACAAGGTCTTACGCACGGCTTTGGGGTCAAGGCACGGCGATATTCATGGACGCCCCGCCTGATCAGGCGGATTGTGTGGCAGATTTTATCAAGGTGGGCCGTCACCTTCTGGCGCTTGACCTATCGGCGCCCAAGATCCTTGCGCAGGATGTGACCCAAGGCTTCCTTTTGCTGGAGGATCTGGGCGATGGCCTTTACCCCGCCGTCATCGCAGCCCATTCCACCCTAGAACCCAGCCTGTACGAATCGGCCACCGATGTGCTGCTGCATCTGCAATCGTATCCCGCAGCGCCCAACCTGCCCCACCTGTCGGCCCAAGACTGGGCTGAAGGGGCAGGTCTTGTCGCAGATTGGTATGTGCGCGCCATCATCGGCAAAGCCCAAGGCCGCGCCGAGATTGTCGCAGCCCTTGCCGCAGCGCTAACCCTTCTGGCCGATGGGCCACGCGTGATGATCTTGCGCGATTACCACGCCGAAAACCTGCTGTATCTGCCCAAGCGATCAGGCTTGGCGCGGGTGGGCGTGCTAGACTTTCAGTTGGCCCAAATGGGACAACCCGCCTATGATCTGGTGTCCTTGCTGCAAGACGCGCGGCGCTGCGTGCCGCCGCAGATTGAAGCCGCGATGATTGCCCGCTTTGCGGCGGCGCGCGGCCTTGATCTGGCCGCGTTTCAGGCAAGCTATGCAGCCCTTGGTGCCCTGCGTGCTTTGCGGATCTTGGGGATCTTTGCGCGCCTTTGTTTGGAGGGGGGCAAACCGAAGTACCTAGAGCTGATCCCACGCGTTTGGGCGCATCTTCAAACCAACCTGTCGCACCCAGACCTCGCCCCGTTGCGCGCCGTTTGCGACCTGTTTTTGCCAGAGCCCAGCGCGCAAGCCCTGCAAGAGATGAGGGTGCAATGCAGTCCTTCCCCCTAATGCTCTTCGCGGCAGGCTTTGGCACCCGCATGGGCGCACTGACCCGCGACAGGCCCAAGCCCTTGATCAAGGTGGCAGGGCGCGCTTTGCTGGACCATGCGTTGGATATTGCCGCCGTGCCCTGTGTGGCGCGCCGAGTTGTCAACTTGCATTACTTGGGCTGTCACATAGCGCAGCACTTGCAAGGCCAAGACATCGCCCTGTCATGGGAAGATCCTATCCTTGACACGGGTGGCGGCTTGCGTGCGGCCTTACCGCTGCTGGGCGCAGGTCCTGTCATGATGCTGAACACCGATGCGGTATGGACGGGTGCAAACCCTTTGGATCAATTGGCTGCTGCTTGGGATGGTGACAAGATGGATGGGCTTATGCTGCTGGCCGCACCCGATCAGACGTTGGGGCATAAGGGGGCTGGTGACTTTTTGGTTGATGGCCAAGGGCGGCTCTCGCGCGCCAAGGGGGCTGTGGCGCCTGTTTATCTGGGTGCGCAGATTTTGCGGACAGATGGCTTGGCTGCGATTGACCAACAGGTGTTTTCGCTGAACGTTCTTTGGGATCAAATGATCAAACAAAGCCGCATCTACGGCGTGTTTCACCAAGGCGGTTGGTGCGATGTCGGCCATCCTGAAGCCATCGCTTTGGCAGAAAGCCTCTTGCATGGATAAGATCTTCGCCCTTCCCCCCGGTGTCGATTTCGCCACCGAACTGGTGCGCGGCTTCGCCGATCGCTTTGCGGGGCGGCCGCCCGAAGCGATGGCGCAAATCACGCTTTATCTAAATAGCCAAAGAATGCGCCGCCGTGTGACAGAGGCTTTCGTGCAAGGCAAAGCCACCTTCCTGCCGCGCCTTATGGTTCTGTCAGACCTTGCCCAGCACCCGATCCTGTCAGACCTGCACCCAGCACCCAGCGCGTTGGGGCGGCAGTTGGAACTTGCCCGCCTGATTGAGCGTTTGCTCATCGCCCAGCCCGACCTTGCCCCCCGCGCTGCCCTGTTCGATCTGGCGCAAAGCCTTGGCCTGTTGGTGGATGAGATGCACGACGAAGGGGTGGTGGCCCAAGCCCTGTCTGCCCTTGATGTCACGGGCCATTCCGAACACTGGGCCCGCACGCAGCAATTTCTGCAGATCATAGCGCCTTTCATGCTGGCCCAAGACGGCCCTGCCCGCCCGCGCATGGCGGTTGAGCGGCTGGCAGCACTTTGGGCCACGCAACCGCCGCAGGGGCCAGTGATCATTGCAGGGTCCACCGGGTCGCGGGGGCCGGTGGCAACCTTGATGCGCGCGGTGGCGGGATTGTCGCAAGGCATGGTCGTGCTGCCCGGCTTTGACTTTGACCTGCCCGATCCCGTCTGGGCGCGAATGGAAGATGCGCTGACCTTTGAAGATCACCCGCAGTACCGCTTTCGCCGCCTGATGGACGCCCTGCACATCACCCCCGCACAGATCAAACCGTGGCGCAGCGCAGCGCCAGTGGACAGCGCACGCAACCGCCTGATCTCGCTTTCGCTGCGCCCTGCGCCTGTCACCGACCAATGGCTGGTCGAGGGGCGTTCGCTGCCCGACCTTGTCGCCAGCACGTCCCGCCTAACCCTTCTGAAAGCCGCCAATCCTCGGCAAGAGGCTTTGGCGCTGGCCCTGATCTTGCGCCGCGCCATCTCGCGCAATCAACGCGCAGCCCTGATCACGCCCGACCGTACCCTTGCCCGCCGCGTCGAGGCGCAGTTGGATCGTTGGGGTGTTTTGCCCGACGATTCTGCTGGCAGCCCCTTGGCCCTATCGGCCCCCGGCCGCCTGTTGCGCCACATCGCCCGCGCCTTTGAGGCACCGGTGACGGCGGATGGCTGGATTGTGTTGCTTAAGCACCCCTTGACGGGAAGTGGCGGTGATCGGGGCAAGCATCTTTTGCTGACCCGCGACTTGGAACTGACACTGCGCCGCCATGGCCCGGCCTTCCCCACCGCGCAATCCGTGCAAGACTGGGCCAATGCCCATAAAGAACCAACAGCCGCGGCTTGGGGCGCGGGCCTTGGCGCAGTGCTGTCCCTGCTGTTGGCCCCGCCGGCGCAAAGCCTGTCAGACCATGTCACCCGCCACCTTACTGTCGCCTGCGCCCTAGCGCGCGGCACGGCCACCCAAGGCGCAGGCACCCTGTGGGACAAAGACCCGGGCATAGCCGCGCGCAAGGTGATGGATCAGTTGCAGGCCGAATCGGGGCATGAAGGCGCGCTGTCCCCTTCAGACTACCGATTGTTGTTTGACAGTGTGATCGCCCGCGAAGAGGTGCGCAGCCCCGTTATCGGCCACCCGCTGGTGTCTTTTCACGGCCCGCGTGAGGCGCGCGAAATCTTTGCTGACCTTGTTATTCTGGCCGGCCTTAACGAGGGCACTTGGCCAGCTGCAACCACGCCAGACCCATGGCTGAACCGCAAGATGCGCAAGGATGCGGGTTTGCTGTTGCCTGAACGGCAAATTGGCCTGTCAGCACATGACTATCAACAGGCGGTGGCAGCACCCGAAGTGATCTTGTCGCGCGCAACGCGCGACGCCGAGGCTGAAACCGTCCCGTCACGCTGGCTGAACCGCCTGTGCAACCTGATGGCTGGCTTGGGCCCGCAAAACGGCCCCCTCGCCCTGCAGCAGATGGAAGCGCGCGGGAACCTGTGGCTGGCACGCAGTGCCGCGGTCGACCAAGCCCAAGCCCTGCCAGATCCCGGCCTGCAACCCGCCCCGCGCCCGCGTCCTTGCCCGCCGGTTTCGGCGCGGCCGAAAAGCTTGCCGCTGACCAAAATCCGCACCCTGATCCGCGACCCCTATGCAACTTATGCCCAGTATATCCTGCGGCTAAAGCCCCTGAACCCGCTGCGCGCCCAGCCAGATGCCCGCGATCGGGGCACGGCCATTCATAGCATCTTGCAGCGATTCGTCACCGAACGCCCAGCAGTAGAGGTTGCCGCCGACGCCCGACACCGCCTGCTGACGATCGCGGCCGAAGTTTTCGCGCAAGAGACCCCTTTCCCCTCGGCCCGCGCGCTGTGGCTGGCGCGGTTGGAACGCGCCGCCGACCACTTCTTGCGGCAAGATGAAAAGTGGGGCGGGCAAACGCTGTTGACCGAAATGGCGGGTTCTGTAGCGGTGGGGCAGACGGGCTTTACCCTGACGGGTACGCCTGACCGGATTGATCAGCGACCTGATGGCACCGTGGTGCTGATCGATTACAAAACTGGCACGCCCCCCAGTGCCGCGCAGCAAACCACGCTGGACCTGCAGTTGCATCTGGCCGCCGCCATGGCTGAACGCGGCGGCTTTGATACCCAAGTGATGCGTGTTTCGGCCATCAGCTATATCGGGCTTGGGTCTGGCGAAAAGGCGGTGGATACCGACCTGACGACCGAAGAAATTGACATGATCTGGGCACGGTTTGTGACCCTAATAAGGGCTTATCAAGACCCACAAACAGGCTACACCGCGCGCCGTGCGGTGTTTGATATGCGCACGCCGGGGGATTATGACCACCTCGCCCGCTTTGGCGAATGGGACATGACCGATCGCGCCACACCCATAAAGGTAGGCCAAGATGACCCCGCTTGACGCCACCGCAGATCAGGTTGCCGCCGCCAATCCTGCCGTGTCAACATGGCTGTCGGCCAATGCGGGATCGGGCAAAACCCGCGTCTTAACCGACCGTGTCGCGCGGCTTTTGCTGCAACAGGTCGAACCGCAGCACATTTTGTGCCTTACCTACACCAAAGCCGCCGCGACAGAGATGCAGAACCGTTTGTTCCAACGCCTTGGCGCTTGGGCGATGATGCCAGACGAAGATTTGACGCAAGCTTTGGCCGAACTGGGAGAGGTTGATACCCCCGACGCCACCCATATGGCCCGCGCCCGCAGTCTGTTCGCCCGTGCCATCGAAACGCCCGGCGGCTTGCGTATTCAAACCATCCACAGTTTTTGCGCCAGCCTGCTGCGCCGCTTTCCGCTAGAGGCAGGGGTATCGCCCAACTTTGTGGAACTGGACGACCGTGCCGCACGTTTGTTGCGGCAAGACATCCTAGAGGAAATGGCAGATACGCTGGCCCCTGAATCCGTGTTTGACGCGGCCCTTGTGTATCGGGGCGAAGACTTCACCGCCCTGATGGAAGAAGTGGCCTATCACCCAAAAGGTTTTGAAACATCCGTTCATAAACTTCTGCAAATGCGCAGCGATGACACCGACGCGCTGCTTTTGGCAGATGTGTTTTTGGGCGACGAGGCCGAGATAATCGCAACTTTGTTGCCCGCCCTGCAAGCTGGCAGCACCAATGACGTCAAAGCTTATGACAAACTGGCACCGCTGCGCTTTGCGCCGGCCGATCTGTCAACCCTCGTCGCGCTAGAGGGTGTTTTTCTAACCGGCGAAAGTGCGAATATCCCCTTTTCGGCCAAGCTAAACGCCTTCCCCACCGCCGCCACCCGCAAGACCA
>CANIKY010000117.1 GCA_947468085.1 Paracoccaceae bacterium
CGATAGCCGCCCCATTTGTCGACTTGACGTTCGATTCAAGCCTATCATCCGAATCCCCCCTGCCCGCCAGACCCACTGATGCCATGCTGCACATCGCCTTGGGGATGGAACCGGGCTACCGCTGGACAATCAACGGCGCTGCCCACGGCGAGGCCGCGCCCCTACAAGCAGCCCTTGGATCGCGGGTCGAGATGATGTTCATGAACCCCACCATGATGATGCACCCGATGCACCTGCACGGCCATCATTTTCAGGTGGTCGACCTTGGCCTTGGCCGCTTTAACGGCCCAAGGCGCGATGTGGTCATGGTGCCACCCGGTGATATGGTGACGGTGGCCGTTGATTTCGACAAGGCGGGAGAGTGGTATTTGCACTGCCACCACTTGTATCACATGGCAAGCGGGATGATGACGTCAGTGACCGTGGCCTAAGGCCAAAAGCAAACGGCGCAGGGCTGACCCCGCGCCGTTTCGTTTGACCTGAAGGTCAAGTCAACCAGTGATTTCCGACAGTTTCACCGTGCGACCCTCTTTGACCGACAGCAAAGCAGCTTCCGCCAAGGCCAAAGCTGCCAAGCCATCCTCGCCCGAGGGGGCTGCGGCTTTCTTGGCACCAACCGCGTCGACAAAGGCGGTGATTTCGGCGGCGTAAGCTTCGGTGTAGCGGGTCATGAAAAAGTCGTGCAGCGGCGGGCGGGTGTAGCCCGACCCGTTGGCCAGTTCGATCGACACAGGTCGCTGGTTTTCCGCCGAAACCACGCCTTTGGACCCATGCACTTCGATACGCTGGTCGTAGCCATAGGTCGCGCGGCGCGAGTTTGATATCAGGGCCATCTTGCCCGTGGCGGTTTTCAGCATCACCTGAACCGAGTCACTGTCACCGGCCTTGCCAATGGCAGGGTCAACCAGCACGGCAGCCATTGCGGACACTTCCGTCACTTCCTCGCCCAGCAAAAAGCGCGCCATGTCGAAATCATGGATCGTCATATCGCGGAAAATCCCGCCCGAGCGGGCGATATAGTCCAACGGCGGAGCCCCCGGATCGCGCGAAGTGATCGTGACCATCTCGACATCGCCAACCGAGCCTTTGTCAATCTCGGCCCGAACGGCCATGAAATGCGGGTCAAAGCGGCGGTTAAAGCCCACCATCAGCGTGCCTTTGTTGGCGCGCACGACCTTCAGGCAGGCTTTCACCCGGTCCAGCGACAGATCGATGGGCTTTTCACAGAACACGGCTTTGCCCGCATTTGTGAACTGCTCGATCAGGTCGGCATGGGTGTCTGTGGGCGTGCAGATCACCACAGCGTCAATGTCAGAGGCGGCCAAGATCTGCGCAATCGTGCGCACGTCGCAGCCGTATTGATCAGCAATGGCTTGGGCCGCAGGGGCCATAGCATCGGCCACAGCCACCAGTTTGGCCTTGGGGTTGGCGGTGACCGCCTTGGCATGCACCTTGCCGATACGGCCAGCGCCCAAAAGCCCGAAACGCAGAGTCATGATAGTTCCCTTTCCTCAGGCAAATGCCCCGTCGGCATTGCCTTTCACACCGGTGATATAGCTTACAATGTCATTGCCATCGGTCTCGTCGCGCTTGAGCGAGGCCACGATCCGCCCGCGACGGAATACAACGATCCGGTCCACAAGATCAAACACTTGCCGCAGATTATGGCTGACCAGAACCATGGGGATGCCGCGTTCTTTCAGGCCGCGGATGATGTTTTCCACTTGGGCGGTTTCTTGCACGCCCAAA
The DNA here is from genome assembly GCA_947468085.1 of Paracoccaceae bacterium. Classification (GTDB taxonomy): domain Bacteria; phylum Pseudomonadota; class Alphaproteobacteria; order Rhodobacterales; family Rhodobacteraceae; genus Stagnihabitans. The sequence goes on from CANIKY010000117.1 coordinate 1,750, forward strand.
GCGGCGGTGGGTTCATCCATAATGACCAGTTTGGACGCAAAGGCCGCCGTCCTTGCAATAGCGACGCATTGGCGCTGCCCGCCCGACATGTTGCGGATCGGGTTGTCGACATTGGGGATTTTCACCGCCGTTGTCTTTAGCGCCTCCATCGTGCGGTCGCGCATGGCTTTGCGATCCAACCACGAAAAGGGCCCAAGGCGGAACTTGAAAATCTCGCGCCCCAAAAACAGGTTCGAGGGCACATCCAGATCATCGGCCAAGGCTAGGGTCTGAAACACCGTTTCAATCCCCGCCTCGCGCGCGTCTAGGGGGCCTGCGTGGGTCACCTCTTTGCCGTCAAAGAAAATCTGGCCGGCTGTGCGTTGTTCCACGGCGGTAATCTGGCGCACAAAGGTGGATTTGCCCGCCCCGTTATCGCCCACCACGGCCACATGTTCGCCCGCGTGCAGGATAAAATTGGCGTCGTCCAGCGCTTGCACGCCGCCGTAATGCTTGGTCAGGCCGCGCGTTTCAAGAATGATATCGCTCATGACCTAGCCCCTCGTCCGGTTTTTCTGACGCCATTGATCCAAGATCACGGCCCCCACGATGATCGCGCCCTTCACCATCTCTTGGTAATAGGCATCCAACTTGATCGAGGTGAAGCCAGAGATGATCACCGAAAAGATCGCAGCCCCCAGAACCGTACCCACAATCGACCCGCGCCCACCCGACAGGCTGACGCCGCCGATCACGGCCATGGCGATGGCGTCAAGTTCGTACATCATCCCCATGCCAGCTTGGGCTGTCAGGTTTTTCGAGGTGAGCAGCACCGCCGACACCCCCGCCAGCATGCCCGCAATCGTATAGACCAGCACCTTATGCCGGTCGACATTGATCCCCGACATCCGCGCCGCCGCCTCGTTCGAGCCGATGGCATAGGTGTGCTTGCCGTACAGCGTATAAATCATGATCACTTGGAACAGCACCGCAAGGGCCACAAAAACCACGGCGGGGTTTTGCCCATCCCAGTGCAACAGGCCAAAGGTCAGGGTACCCAGCAAATCGCCGTTTGACACCGTGGCATAGGTTTCTGTCGGGAAAGACACCGGCGTGCCGTTTGACCACCAGCGCGATGCACCGCGCGCCGACACCATCATGCCCAAAGTGGCAATAAAGGGTGGAATCTTCGTGTAAGCAATCAGCAAGCCGTTGATCATGCCCGCAAAAATACCGCAAGCCAAGCCGACCACGATGGGGATGATCACAGGCAGATCCATCCATTCTGGCCCAAAGACCGCCTTGGGGTTGGGGTTGCCGTTCACCAAAGCCGTTTGCGCAAAGCTCATGGTGATCATGGCGGTGGCGCCGACCAAAGAGCCTGAGGACAGGTCGATCCCGCCCAGAATGATCACTTGGGTCACCCCCAAGGCGATGATTCCGGTGATGGCCACCTGCAAAATCATAATGTCCAACCGCTGCTGGTTGAACAGGCCCGGCACATTGTCGCGCAGGTTGAACAGGAAGCTGGTTCCGTTCACGCGGTTCAATATCTCAAAAACGATGACAATAAAGACTAAAGCCGCAAAGATATTCCATTCGTTGGCCCGCGCGCGTTTGGTCGCGTCGTATTTCAGGCCGCCTGTTCCTTTTGGCTGTGATGTCGGTTTTGACATGACCACCCCTCCCCTGATTTCCCTGATGGATATAGTGCCCGATCTTGGCCGTCAGGCAAGGAAAATGGGGGCGGCTGATGTGCCGCCCCCACCCTGCATGAGACGCAGATCAGTTTTTCGAGGTGAAGTCAGCCATGTTGGCCGGGGTCACCAGTTGGAACGGAATGTAGACTTTCTGTTCCACAGCTTCGCCGGCTGCCAGTTTCACAGCCGCATCCACAGCGCCCGAGCCTTGGCCCGCCGCATCTTGGAACACGGTCAGGTCTTGGTCGCCGGCACCGATGGCTGCGAGAGCGTCTTGGGTGGCATCAACGCCGCCGACGATCACGGTGGCCATGTCGATGTTGGCAGCCTTCATCGCTTGGATGGCGCCGATAGCCATTTCGTCGTTGTTGGCGATCACAGCATCAAACGCGGTGCCAGTCGACAGCCAGTTGGTCATCAAGGTTGCCGCTTCGTCGCGCGACCAGTTGGCGGTCTGCTCGTCGATGATATTGACCTTCACGCCGCAATCTGCGCCGCCAATCACGTCATGAATGTCAGCGGTACGCTGCACAGCGGCTTGGTTCGACAGTTCGCCCTGCATCACGTACACATTGGCTTCAGCCTTGCCTGCTTCTTTCAGCAGACGGCAGACTTCCAAAGTTTCCAAGGTGCCCGAGTCGACTTCATTCGAAGCCACGAACGCTTGATTGTCGGGCAGCGTGTCAACGTTGATCGGCTGACGGTTCACATAAACCAGCGGGATGTTGGCAGCAGCGGCCGCATCCGACATGGCTTGGGTGGCCGAGGTGTCAACCGCGTTCACGATGATCGCCGTAACGCCCGAAGCGATGAAGTTATTGATCTGGTCCAATTGCTTGGCCACATCGCCCTGTGCGTCTTCGATCTGCACTTTCTGGCCATTGGCATCCGCATAAGACTGGATGCCGTTGCGCAGAACGGTCAGGAAGTTGTCGTCAAACTTGGCCATCGTCACGCCAATGTCGGCCATAGCGGTGGTGCCCATAAGGGCCATAACGCCAGCGATAAGATACTTCTTCATGGTCTCTCCTCCACATAAGGGGCCCGGCGCCCCGTTCTCTCCCAACCGGGCCGCCCGCTTGGGGCGGTATTCCATCGCCTAGGCGTCAATGCCTTGGCGAATGAATTCCATCGAGGCTTTCAAGGACGGGGCCGGATCGGCCAGACCGTGCACTAAAGGCGCAAAAGGTTCGTAAGATATCGGGCCTTGGTAGCCCGCCGCCCGCAATGCTCGGATCTGGGCCACATTGCCCAAGACATCCTCTGCCCCCACCAGCACACGGTGCGGGTCACGCATATCGTCCAGATAAATCGCGTCATTCACACCCGATACGTGAACGATTCCCGTAAGGTCGGGATAGATCGGCCCAAAGCCTGCCAGCGCATGGTGGAACGTGTCGTGCACCATGAAATAGGTGCCCACCCCGCCCACGGCGTGGATCACCTCGGCCAGAACATCCTTGTATCGCAGCGAACACACCCCAAAGCCCAAGGGTTCGACCATCGCCTTTAACCCATGCGCTTTGAGCATTGGCAGCAGGGCGCGCAGGGCGGTTTCAGTCACTTTGAAACTGTCCTTGCGGTCGGTGGCTACCCCGTCATTGCGCGGAATAAGGCTGACCGATTCCGCCCCCGCAGCCACAGCAATTTTCATCAAGGCCTCAGCCTCGGCCTGCTTTGTCTCGGACCAGTCATTGAACATCTTCACCTCGGCCAGCGCTAAAAAGCGCAGGCCTCGGGCGGCGACGGCGGCTTTGACATCGGCTGGGTCAGCGCCGCCAAACAGCGGGGCGGACAGGTCGTTGCGAAATTCAACGCCCACACAGCCAAGGCCCTTGGCCAAATCCAGAAAGGGCTGCCAAGCCATGTTCGGCGCAGTCATGTGGTTCAAGGCAAAAGGCAGCATAAGGCGTGATTCTCCCGCTTCGTGGGCAATTTTGCCCGCGCTGATGGAATTCATATTCCATTTTCGGGGATTATCAACAGAAAATTCTAAAAACAGAACAAGCGTTCCAAGGACACCCCGCATCGCGCGCAGCTTAGTGTTCGCGCGCGCCACCCACGCGAGGCCGGATTTATTTGCGAAAAGCGCAGCCTTGCTACCCCAGTTGCGCCTTATACCGATTCGCCCACATGCAAATCGGGCGGCAGGTACAGCGCCACATGGTCCATCTGGGCGGGACCAAGGGCCGCACGCGTCATTTGGGCGATCAGCGCGCGGCAAAGCTTTTCCAAGGGCGTGTCGATCACCATCGTCGCGATGCCCGCAGCCAAAGCTGCACGGCTTTCGGGCGTAAAGGCCGACACGATCAGCGCCACATCCGGGCGTTTGGCTTCGCGCAGGGCGGCAATCGCCCCCTCCATCCCGCCACCCGCCACGTAGATGCCACGCAAGGTAGGGTGGCGGGACAGCAAGGCTTGGGTCGCCTCGTAGGTCAGTTGGCGGGTTTCAAGGTTGATCTGGGCCTCTAGCACCTCTAGCTGCGGTGCGGTTTCGCGCAGATAGGCGCGAAAGCCCGTCTCGCGCAGGTCATGGCCGTGCCAGCGGTGGCCGCCCACAAAGATCGCCAATTTCCCCGGCCCTTTGGTGGCCAAAGCCATCATCCACCCCGCCGTGCGCCCGTGTTTAAGGTTATCCAACCCCAGATACCCCGTGCGTACCCCTTCGGCAAACTCTGACAGCAGGGCAAAAACGTGCATTCCGGTAGAGCGCAGATGCTGGACGGCTTCAGTCACTTCAGGATGGTTAACCGCGGTCGCCGCCAAGACATCGCAGCGCCCCTCCATGGATCGTAAGCGCCGCGCCATTTCTGACGGCGCTTGGCCCGAGGCGAATTCCAAGACCAGTTGGCCGCGCACACCTTTGGCATCGGCCACGGCGCGGTGCAGTTCCTCGGCGAAGGCTTTGTAGAAATCTTGGCCCTGCTTGTGCAAAGCCACCCCAAAGCGCAGCGCGGGCAGGTTGGCGTTCACCCCCGCCAAGCGCAGGGCGGCAGGGTGGCCCAACAGGCGCGCCGCCTCAGCGATGCGCGCCACGGTGTCGGCGCGCACCTTTTGCCGCCCGTTCAAGGCGCGGTCGACAGTGGCCACCGATACGCCTGCGGCCTTGGCGAGGTCTTGAAATCCCGGTCGCTGCGCCATGATGTTTTCTCGTCATTTGAAAGCTCGCCACTGACGATATATGACGATCCCCCAAAGGTCCATCGTTGCGCGCCCGACCTGCTTGCCCATAAATACCGCCAAAGGCGTGACTGCCGCCCGAGGAGAGGCCATGAGCAAACGCGATTACAGCCTGCTGGGGCCAGACGGCCAACGCGCCGTCGACATCGGGCTGGCCGCTGCCGAGTGGTATCACACCGACGTGCCGCGCAAGGTGATGAAAGACCTGATGCAACGCTCTGACCAGCCCGCCATTCGCGATACAGCGATCTTGTACGGGTGCATGGTGGCCTTTGCGGCCATAGGCATCGCGCTTTGGCCTAGCCTGTGGTCAATCCCCTTTTGGCTGGCTTACGGGGTGCTGTACGGGTCCGCGTCAGACTCGCGTTGGCATGAGGCGGGGCACGGCACCGCCTTCAAGACGGCTTGGATGAACAATGCCGTCTATGAAATCGCAAGCTTCATGATCATGCGCAATTCGGCCACTTGGCGGTGGAGCCATGCGCGCCACCACACCGACACCTACATCGTGGGCCGCGACCCCGAGATTGCGATCATGCGCCCGCCCGCCTTTGCCCGTCTGCTTTTGGCCTTTGTTGGTGTGCCCGATGTGATCAGCTTCTTTCCGCGCTTGGTTTACAACGCCGTCATCGGCGTGCACCCCACCGAAAAAACCTTTGTGCCGCAAAGCGAATGGCCCAAAGTGGTGCGCGTGGCGCGGATATCGCTGGCGATCTATGCGACCACCTTGGCGCTGGTGGTTTGGATGCAGTCAATCCTGCCCTTGATGGTGATCGGCCTGCCGCGCCTTTACGGTGCTTGGCATCATGTGATGACGGGGCTGTTGCAGCATGGCGGCTTGGCTGACAATGTCATTGACCACAGGCTGAACAGCCGTACGGTCTATATGAACCCCGTCTCGCGCTTTATCTATTGGAACATGAACTACCATGTCGAACACCATATGTTCCCCATGGTGCCCTACCACGCCCTGCCCGCCCTGCATGAGGCGATCAAACACGATCTGCCGCGCCCGAACACCTCGATTGGCGCAGCTTTTGGGGAAATGTGGCCCGCTTTACGGCGACAATTTGCTTATGAAGACTATTTCCTAAAGCGCGATCTGCCCTTGACGGCTAAACCCTACCGCATGGATTTCCACGAAGGCGCGCTGGGTCAGACCGCCGCTGAATGAACAAAGGACACACCTATGCCTTGGATTGACGCCTGCGCCACCTTAGATATAGACGCCGAAGACCTGATCCGCTTTGACCATGCGGGGGCGACCTATGCGATCTACCATTCCCCTGATGGCAAGTTTTACGCAACGGCGGGAAAATGCACGCATGAGAATGTGCATCTGGCTGATGGATTGGTGATGGACCACCTGATTGAGTGCCCCAAACACAACGGCCAGTTTGACTACCGCACAGGCGAGGCCAAGCGCGCGCCCGTCTGCATCAACTTGAAAACCTTCAAAACCAAGGTCGAAGGCGCACGCGTCTTTATCGAGGTGTCATGATGGCCAAACGCCCCACGGTTGCCGACCTGATGGCCCATCGTGGCCGCCACCAATACGCCATGCTGCGCGTGGAAACGCTGGACGAGGCGGCAGCAGCAGCCGCCGCTGGGGTAGAGATATTCTCAATCCCCCCCGCCATGATCCACGACCGCCACTTTCGCGAGGTCGCCCCCCATGCCTTTGCCTTCCCCGGTGACAATTTCTATGAAATCGGCGGGACAGATGATTTTCTGCGATGGGCTTTGCCGCTGTATAAGGCGGGGGCGGATGGGGTCTATTGTTCCGGCTCGCTCAAAACCGTGCGCGAATTGGCGGACCATGCCATTCCGGTCTGCGGCCATGTGGGCTTGATCCCGTCCAAGGCCACATGGACGGGCGGGTTCAAAGCCGTGGGCAAAACGCTCGACAGCGCCAAGCGGGTGTGGGACCAATGCGTGGCCCTATCCGATGCCGGCGCCTTTGCCGTCGAGATCGAGGTGGTGCCCCATGCCATCACCCAAGCCATCGCCGAGCATACCGACCTGTTCTTGATTTCGATGGGTGCAGGGGCTGGCGGCCATGCGCAATATCTGTTCACCGACGATGTGCTGGGCCAAAACAGCGGTCATGTGCCGCGCCATGCCAAGGTTTACGCCAATTTCGCCGCCGAACATGCCCGCCTGCAGGCCCTTCGGATCGAGGCGATGACCCGCTTTGCCCAAGATGTGCATTCGGGGGCCTATCCCGCGCCACAATATCTGGTGGACTCGCAGGC
>CANIKY010000118.1 GCA_947468085.1 Paracoccaceae bacterium
GGCACGTCGGAATTCTCGTCGCGGATGCGGATCAAGTTCACCGGTTCGGGCACAACTGACGGCGGCTTGTCGTTTGGCGGTTCGTTCCGGGCTGCGGATGCGATTGGCGCAGCATCGGGCACCTCCGGCTCGGTCTACATCTCGGGCGCTTTTGGCAAAATCACCATGGGTGATACCGGCAACGCGGTAGACTCGCTGGTCAGCAACGTTTCTGGGGTTGGCTATGGCGCAAGTGATCTTGACGGCGGGCAAGAGCTTGGTCTGGTGGATAGCGCCAACAAGGAAGGCGTTTCGTACAATATCGCCGTTTCTGGCGCGACTGTTGAGGTTGGGGCCGGTCAGCTTGATGGCGCCGCCGAATATTACTCGGTTGCCGTTGCTTATGCCTTTGGCGGCATAAATGCGGCGATTGGGTATGAAAGCGATGCGGTCGACACCAATACCAAAGTCGCTCTCTCGGCCAAGGTTGGGCCTGCCACTGTCAAGGTTGCCTTGGCTGATCGCGATTCCAACGCTGATCTTGGCTACGCAATGTCGGCTGACTTCGCGATGGCTGGCGCAACTGTCACCGCCTATTATGCCAACGACAATGCCGACGAAGCCAACATGGCGGTTGGTGTAAGCTACGATCTGGGCGGCGGCGCTGTGTTCAAGTCTGGTGTGGGCACGGTCTATGATGCGGATGCGGGGGAGTCTGTTACTGTCGCCGATGCCGGCCTGAACTTCTCGTTCTGATCCATCCCAAATTGCACGGCTAAGGGCAGGCGCAAGCCTGCCCTTTTGTTTTGCACATGGCGTGTTGGGGGTGGAAGGGCGGATGAAGGGGCCAAAACCGGTAAATTTACACCAAATTCCACCCGCTTTGCGCCCGATCTTCTGACCAAACCGCCCCAAACCCCCTGCGCTAAATGCCCTCATTCCCCAATTTTCCAGCGCGTTACGGGCAGAGACCCCCCGCAAACAGGCAAAAGTGTGGCAAACCTGCATCAATCCCGGCTTAATTGTGGCAACAAGTAGACCTTTTGATTGCAAAGCCCGCCGCCTCAGGTGAAATCAGGCTATTCCCACGTCGAAAATCCGATGTGGGCTAACCCTAGAGTCACAATGAGGGACACTATGAAAAAGATTCTTCTTGCAACTACTATCTTGAGCATGTCGGCAGGCTTCGCTGCTGCAGAAGTGAAACTGTCTGGTTCGGCACATATGGGCGTTGCCCGTGACGCAGCTGGCCCCTTTGCAGTTTATAACTCTGCAGCGATTGATGCCGCAGCGACTGTGGTCAGCGATTCAGGCGTAGAGTTTGGTATGTCGACCAGCGTGTCGTTTGGTCACAGCTATACCTTCGGCGACGGCGACACCTTCGCCACCGAAGCTGGTACTTTGGGCGCACCAAAGTTGACGGCTAAGGGTCCCTTTGGCACCTTGACCTTCAAGGATGGCGGCGTTGACCAATTGTACAGCGACGGTACCGCTGGTGACGTAGGATACACCGTGACGGCTGGCGATTTGGCGCTGGGCTTGGTCATGGATGTTAATGGCGATACGGCTGTCGGTTGGTCAACAAGCGTCGGTTACACGATGTCGGGCGTTGCCATTTCGGTGGCTTTGGACGACTCCAGCTCTTACAAAGCTTCTCTCGCCTATACGGCCGGCTCGATCACTGGCACACTTGGAACTGACAAAGCTTCTGCTGCAGCCGCTGTGAACACGCTCACCGTGGCCTATGCTGCGGACGGCATGACTGCAAAATTCTCGGCGTCGACAGCCCAAGATTATTCCATTGCAGCTGGCTACTCTGCCAATGGCATGGGCTTTGACGTTTCGACTAACCAGGACACCGAATGGAAAGCTACTGCTTCCTACGATCTTGGTGGCGGCGCCAAGGTGGTTGGTGGCATGAACTTCACGCAAGACGCCTATGCCGGCGTCGACCTGACGTTCTGATCCAACCCTGCTCCAAACAGGAAGGGGCGGGCATATGCCCGCCCTTTTCTTTTTCTGCCAAGTCATTGATTAGAAAATGGAGCTGGCCAAAAACGCAGGCTACTCTTGCCCAAAATGCGCCGTCAGGGCGGTAAATCCTGATCGACCCCGCGCAGGGTGTGGCCCTTTTCCAAATGAGCAAAGCCAGTGTCGACACGACCATAATCCTAGTAGCCTTTCCACAAGCCAAAGTGTGGGACGGCTTTGGCGATATTGGCAAAAGTTATGTTATTTATCAGCGTTACCACAGCTTTAACTATCATGGTGTCAGAGATAAAATCTTTCATATGGCTTAGGTTGTAAAAGCCTTTTTACGGCTGAGCAGCCCCTTTCAGTGCCGATTCACATTTGGCAATCATGGCGTCTACCAAACCTTTCGTTGAAATAGTAACAGCCGATTTTCCCATGAGACTGCGAATGCTTTTGGGGCCAAATCAAGGTTTCAGATGAAATCTAAACTTATGCGTCCGCCACACTCGCATAGGGAGAGTGTGCGAGAGATTGCCAAAATATCGTAGGTCAAATCGAGAATTTTTCTAATTCAGAAAAAATTCATTAAATCGGAATTCCTGCTCTATCGTTTGAATGCAAAGCATTGGCCAGATAGATCCTGCCTTGATAAGCTTCGAGCCAAGAGTGAGCGCAAGAGCAAGCGCACGCGTCAAGCGCAGGTGGTTGTTCGCGGTGGGACATTATTGGGGTTAAAGCAAGGCTCCACCCAAAACAGCTTTGCACCCAAAGGCGTTGGGGTTTGACAGTAGGGGTGCAGCCACCCTTGCTGCACCACGGCGTGTCAAAGGGGCGGCTTAATGGCTGCGGCCTGCTTTGTTGTTGCCCTTTGAGACGGGCAGCAGCTTGCCAATGAAAATGCTTATGTTCAGCGCTTTTGCTGGCTGTTTTTTTCTACGTTGTGAGGCGTTCAGTATCCCTGTTCAGGCCATTTCGCACCCTTTCCTTTTGGCGCTGCCCGTGATTCTGTGCGTGCAAAGCAAAGGTGCCCCATGTCCCTGATCGAAATTCACAACCAACTTGAGGCGGCCTTGGCCGCTGCTGGCCGCGCGTCGGGGTCTGTGACCCTGTTGGCTGTGTCAAAACTGCAACCCGATGCCAAGGTGTTGCAGGCGCTGCAAGACGGCCAGCGCAGCTTTGGCGAGAATTATGTGCAAGAGACGGCCGCCAAGTGGCCGGCGTTTCGCGCGCAGTTCCCTGGAGCCAAAGTGCATATGATTGGCCCTTTGCAAACCAACAAAGCCAAACAGGCGGTTGAATTGTTCGACGCCATCCATACGCTTGACCGCGCCTCCTTGGCCGAGAAGTTGGCGAAACTGGCGCAAGCGCGCGGCCAAAGCCCAGAGCTGTTTGTACAAGTCAATACCGGAGAGGAGCCGCAAAAGGCCGGTATCCTGCCCGCCGGTTTGGAGGCTTTCTTGAAAGAGTGTCAGGGAATGGATCTAAAACCACAGGGCCTGATGTGCATTCCCCCCGATGGGGTCGACCCTAGGCCGCATTTCCAGATGTTGGCCGACATGGCCGCGCGCCACGGCTTAACTGGTCTGTCGATGGGCATGAGCAGCGATTTTGAATTGGCCGTTGCTTTGGGTGCTACCCATGTGCGGGTTGGGTCGGCGATTTTCGGCGCGCGCCCGCAGGCCTAGGTCAACCGCGCACGATCAAACGGCTTTGATGGCGCAACCTTTTGGCGATCCACAACAAATCCTGCGGCGCCAAGGCCACACACCCTGCTGTGGGCGCGCAGCGCCTGCGCCAGCTGTGCAAAAATATCGCTGACCCGCGCCCCGGCACGGAATAGGGCCAGTTCCAATCGGTGATCAACACCAGATCATATTGCGGATCGGCCCGTCGCAGGTGTTCGTGTGAAAAGCTGTGGGGCGCGCGAACCATCAGGTTGTAATCAGGGTCGCGCACATCGTCTGACCACAGATCCAAGGGCCCGATGGGCAGCGCCCAATTGGTGGGCCGTGCCATGCGGTCTGGGCGGTAAAGCATGCCGACAATTCGGTGAACCCCAGCAGGCGTACCGCCGTCGCCCTCGCGTTTGCGCTCGGCCGTAACGACGCCACTGCGTCCGATCGTGCAGGCAAACCGGCGCTCCCGAAAGCGTAGGCCGGTGGGCGTAAGGACCATGTCAAACGGTGTCACGCCAGATGCCCTGATTTGGAGGTTTTGGTTGCCAAATAGTCGGCGTTCTGCGGGTTTTGTCCCGCGTGCAATGCCACGCGGTCGCTGACGATCACGCCGCAGCCGCGCATCATATCAAGCTTGCGCGGATTGTTGGTCATCAGGCGGATCGCTGAAAATCCCATGCGCCGCAGAATATCGGCACCGATTCGAAAATCACGCTCGTCATCTTCAAAGCCTAGGCGGTGGTTTGCCTCGACGGTATCAAAGCCTTGATCTTGCAAGGAATAGGCCCGCAGTTTATTGGCCAGCCCAATCCCGCGCCCTTCTTGGTTTAGGTACAGCAAAAGCCCAGACCCTTCCGCCCCCATTTGCGCCAAGGCTGTGTGCAGTTGTGGGCCGCAGTCACATTTCAGGCTGCCCAGCACATCGCCGGTAAAGCACGCCGAATGCAGGCGTGTCAGCACAGGCAGGCTGCGATCTGGGCGGCCGATTTCGATGGCGTAATGCTCTTGCCTGCCATCCTCGGGGCGAAAGACATGCACCCGCCCGGCTTGGGCTAAGGCCATCGGCACGCGTGCCGCAGATACGGCATGAAGTGGCGACAGGCGCGCCAGTTCTGGGCCAATCTCGGCCACCTGCAAAAGCGACAGATCGTTGCGCAGCGCCAAGGCTGCGGCATCAGGGACGTCGACCACAAGCACAGCCGGCAAGAGCCGCGCCGATTTGGCCAAACCCAGTGCTGCGCGGTGCAAATCGGCACTACCGGTGCGCAGCGCGTTCAGCGGCCCCTTCATCGGCCAGCGCAGGTCATCCGCCGGGTCGGCCAGACTGCGGATCCACTCTATCCCCTGATCAGGGGGCAAAGTGATGCGCGCCAAGTCGCCATCATAAGCCCGCGCCTTTAGCGTTTCGGCCCGCCTATCGGTCAGCGCAATCACAGGTTGGCCAAAGCCGCGTAAATCGGCCAAGCGCGCGGCGGTTAGCTCTTCCACCGCCACGACCAAGGCCGCACCATCCCCCACCAGCACTACAGGAACGCCCATGCGCAAATCCCCGCGTGCGCGGGCAAGTCTTTCGGTAAGGGTTAGGGCAAGGCTCATGGGTTCAGGTGTTACACGATCTGGGGCATTCTGCCATAGTTTGAAACAATTCCCTCTTTCCCGACACGTCAACGTGAGACACCGGTCACATATCTTGCCGCGCGGCCTTTCCAAGGCCAAGTGGAGACATACGCGACCCAATTAAGGATAAAACCATGTCCACGCTGCGCAAAATCCTGCTCGTTGATGACGACGATGACCTGCGAGAAGCTTTGTCCGAACAACTTGTCATGACTGAAGACTTTGACGTGTTCGAAGCCCGCACAGGGGCTGAAGCCATGGAAAAAGCCAAGGCCGCGTCCTACGATCTGGTGATCCTTGATGTGGGTCTGCCCGATACCGATGGGCGTGAATTGTGCAAACGGATGCGCAAAGGGGGCGTGAAATGCCCGATCTTGATGCTGACCGGCCATGACAGCGACGCCGACACGATCCTTGGGCTGGATGCGGGGGCCAATGATTATGTCACCAAACCCTTTAAATTCCCCGTCCTTCTGGCCCGCATCCGCGCGCAGTTGCGTCAGCACGAACAATCTGAAGATGCGATTTTCCAAATGGGCCCCTACACGTTCAAACCTGCGCAAAAGCTGCTGTTGGACGCTAAGGACAAAAAAATCCGCCTTACGGAAAAGGAAACCAATATCCTTAAATACCTTTACCGCGCCCAATCGAGCGTGGTTGCCCGCGATGTGCTGCTGCACGAAGTCTGGGGCTATAACGCCGGTGTGACCACTCACACGCTGGAAACCCACATCTACCGCCTGCGCCAAAAGATCGAGCCAGATCCAGCCAACGCCCGTATTCTGGTGACCGAGGCGGGAGGTTACAAACTGGTGGCCTAAGAACTGGGCCGTGCGCCCAAGAAAAGTGCCATAGGCACTTGTGATGGGCGCATGGCAGCGATGTAAGAAATGGGTTCTAGCTTTGCCATTTTGTAAAGGTCTATCGCGATCAAGGTTCGCTCATCGTGTCGGGGCTATGAAATAGTTCCTGTCCAGTGCCGCCCCCTCCATAGCGGGAGATTTGCAATTTACCCTGATCAATCCCTGATCGCATTCGAACACTAAGATGTACCTGTGGGTTGCCCACCAAGGGTCTTGGGGTGAACACTTCTTGGACCTGCCATGGTTTGACCCCGAACCCAAGGCACGATTGGGATCCCCGATGGCGAGCCGCTTTGTGATGGCAGCGGGCGGCACTTTGGACGGCATCCGCAACATCTGCGCTTTTGGCCAGTTTCATCGTCACTAACTGATCTTTGTGGCTGTTACTTCTGTGCGCCCCTGAAGCGGTCTTGCTTTTATGAACAGGTTTGCGGCTTAGCTAAGATGGATCTGGGTTAAGTTTCATGCCGCTTGGTTCATCTGGATTGCGTCAAAGTATGCGTTGTTTGGGGTCTGTTTATCTGGGGCAGTGTGTGGCAGTTCGGCGTTATAGATTTCTAGCTATGCGTCGATGGCACGTTTTACTTGGAACCCGTCCTGCAATTCGTGCAGGTAGATCGCCACTTGTTTGAGCGACCGCAAGAGCCTTCCCATGAAGATATTATCGAGGTAGCGGCCCCGACCATCCATTGAGATCCTGATCTTGGCATCATCGAGGGTCGTGATCAATGCGGCCCCTGTGAACTGTGACCCTTGATCCGTGTTCATGATCTCGGGTTTTGCGTATTTGGCGATGGCCTCGTTCAATGCCTCGACACAAAAGCTCGCGTCGAGCGTGTCGGCTACCCAATGGCGGCAGGCATACCCTGAGCCTGCGAACATCAAACGAAAAGATGGCCAAAGACAAAGCCACCCAGATGTATGCGGATATGTACTTTCGCCATGAATACGGGCTGACTGCCGTGGTGGTGCTGTTCAAAGACGCAGCCGATACATGGCTAAGAGAACTGCGGGCAGGGGTGCGGGCTGGTTCACGCAATGCCGCCCGTTTAGGCGCCTATTTTGTTATGATCTATTCTGTCGAGGCCACCAAAGTGAACAACTGAGCCAAAAAGCTAACCCGACGTAAATGATACACGAGTGCACGCATGTTGCACAAAATAATCAGCAAACAGCTGATAGTAAGTACTAAATCTTAACTCCGGCAGGAGTATTTGGGAAAAGAGCGAAGAGAGGGTGAATGGCTACAGGGGAAGGGGACGCCGTTACCCCAGACCCGCCTCGCGCAGCAATTGGCGGGCGGCATCCGAGGCCAGACGTTCGCGGCCCTTGCCTTGAATAGGCACAACGCCGGGTTCCAGCATCAGGGGGGCTGCCAGCGGTGTGATGCGGGGCAATCGGATCAGGTCGATGCGGGGGCCTACGCGGTCTAGCAGGGCTTCGATGCGGCCAAAGTCGACCAAGCCGCGCATCGCTTCGTCGCGGGTGATGGACAGCAGCAAGTGGTCGGGATCAAAGCGGCGCAGCGTGTCGTACAGAATGTCAGACGAGAAGGTCGCCTGACGTCCCGTGGTGCGGCGGCCTTGGTTGTTGCGCTCGATCAGGCCCGCAATCGTGGCGGTGTTGCGAAAGGTGCGTTTCATGACGGCATTGCCTGCAAGCCAAGTTTCCAGCCCGTCTGCCAGACGGGTTTTGCAAAACAGCGCGGTGTCTTGCAAAGGCTGTAGGCCCCAGATCAGCGTGGCGTAATCGGTGGCGACAAAACCCAAGGGGTCAAGCCCCAGTACTTCCATCTCTTTGGTCACCAGCAAACCCAGTGTTTGCTGGGCATTGCGTCCGGCAAATCCGTAGATGCACAGATGTTCGCGCCCGTCATGGGGGAAGGATTCCAACAGCAAGCGGTCTGGCTGCGGCAGGCGCGACACCTCGCGCTGGTGGGTCAGCCATTGGGCGGTGTGTAAGGGCAGGTCGGGCCAACTGTCTTGCTGCATGATGCGCAAGATACGGTCGGACAACTCGGTCGAGGTGGCGAATTTCGTGCCGTTGAACACGGCGACTTTGGGCGGGCGGCCGGGGTCGCGGGTGACTTCCACGGTCAGATCGCGCAGGCCAGAAAAGCGCACCACCTCGCCGCCCATCAAAAAGGTATCGCCGGGGGTAAGGGTGGCGGCAAAGCTTTCCTCGATCTCTCCCAAGGGTGCGCCCCGCCCTTTAAGGGCGACTTTGAGGGTTTCGATATCGATGATTGTGCCCAGATTCTGGCGGATGACAGCGGCGGCGCGGGGGTCGCGCAGGGTCCATTGGCCATCCCGGATCATCAGGCGTTGCCAGCGATCATAAGCGCGTAGGGCATAGCCGCCGGTGGCCACGAAATCGAGGCAGGCGTCAAACTCGGCGCGGGTCAGGGCGGCGTAGGGGCCGGCGGTTGTAACCTCGGCGAAAAGCGCAGCGGCGTCAAAGGGGCCGGCACAGGCGGTGGCCAGAATGTGTTGGCACAGCACATCGCGCGGGCCGGGGCCGCGGGGCTCGCCGTCAAGGGTATGGGCTTTGACTGCCTCTAACGCCGCTTGGCATTCGACCACTTCAAAGCGGTTGGCGGGCACCAGCAGCGCCTTGGACGGCGCGTTGTAGCGGTGGTTGGCCCGCCCGATGCGTTGCACCAGACGTTTGATGTTCTTAGGCGCCCCCACTTGGATCACCAGATCGACATCGCCCCAATCCAGCCCCAAATCCAGCGAGCCGGTGCA
>CANIKY010000119.1 GCA_947468085.1 Paracoccaceae bacterium
ATGCCGTCACGCGCTGCGGCGAAGGCTTGCGAGTCCAGATCGCCGGCACCCTCTTCGATCAGCGCAGTCATCAGGTTGACAGCCCCGCGCTTGCCCGCCGCATCCAAAGACGTGCCGCCCTTGAAACGGATGTTAAGGACTGTGAAGGGGATATCGTGGTTTTCCACCAGCCAAGCCTTGATCCCACCCGGCGAGGTGACTTCTTGTATCTGAACCTCTGCCCGCAGCGGCAGGGCCAAACAGATCAAAGCACCCATCAGGGCAAGGGCACGAACCATCATTGCGCCGCTCCTTCGGTTTGCAGCCAGCCTGTCACGGCTTGACGGCGATCCAGAACTTTTTTCGCCTGTGCCATAACCTCGTCGGCGGTGACGGCTTGCAGTTCATCAGGCCAGGCCTGCACATCTTGCACGGTCAGGCCAGAGGCCAGCGCCATGCCGTAGCGATGCGCCAAGCCTTGGGTGTTGTCAGCACTGTAGATTTGTTCAGCCTTCACCTGCGCCTTGATTCGGGCAAATTCCTCGGCATCGACGCCGGTTTTCAGGAACTGGTCGATGACAGCGTCCATCGCCTTTTCCACCTGATCCAAACTTACGCCATCGGCGGGGACGACCGCCAAGCCAAAGGTTGTCTGGTCCAGCGAAACCCCATTGTAAGAGGCTTGGGTATAGGTGGCGATTTTCTGGTCAAACTCCAAAGCCCTCGGCAGAACCGAGGTGGCGCGGTTGCCGCCCAAAAGCTGGGCCAGCATGGTCAGGGCTGCGGCCTCTTTCTGGTCGCCGGGGTTACGCTCGGCGGCAAGGTAGTTGCGCACGACATAGGGTTGGGCAACGCGGGCATCGGCCAGAACCATGCGGCGTTCGGCCAGTTGGGGTGGTTCGCTCGGCCGGTTGCGGTCGTGGATTTTGTTAGAGGGCGGGATGGGACCATAGTGCTTTTTGGCCAAATCTAGCACCTGTTGCGGGGTCACATCGCCCGCCACGATCAAGAACGCGTTGTTGGGGGCATAGTTGGCGTGGTAAAAATCAAGCGCGTCCTGACGCGTCAGTCCCTCGATCTCATGGCGCCAGCCGATTACGGGAATGGCGTAGGGGTGGTTCATATATTGGGCTGCGGCCATCTGTTCGCCCAGCAAAGCGCTGGGGTCGCTGTCGGTGCGTTGGGTGCGCTCGTCCAGAATGACACTGCGCTCGGTGTCGACATCGGTCTGGCTGAGGTTCAAATTGTGCATCCGGTCTGATTCCATCGTCATCACCAGATCCAGCCTGTCAGAGGCCACGCGCTGGAAATAGGCAGTGTAATCCAGTGAGGTGAAAGCATTATCAGACCCGCCTTGGGCGGCGACAATTTTGCTGAATTGTTCTGGAGCCACCTCTTTGGTGCCTTGAAACATCAGGTGCTCCAGAAAATGGGCGATGCCGGAGTGGCCCGGGCTTTCATCGGCCCCCCCGATTTTGTACCAAACCATATGCACCACAACCGGCGCGCGGTGATCTTCGATCACCACGACTTGCATTCCGTTATCAAGCGCAAAGGTGCTGACCTGATCGGCCGTAGCTTGCCCCAGCATTAGGCCAAAGGCCGCAGCCGCCAAAGACCCCCGCTTGATCCAAGACTGTTTTGACATCGAGATTGCCCCCTGCACTATGGGTCAAGCTAGCCTTAGGGCTGTTATGTGCCAAGCCCTTGCCACGCGGTTGTGACCAGATGTGTCGCTTAGTTTTTCGCCGGACCCATGTCTTTGGGCGGGGCTGAGGGCGTGCGCAGGCCCGAATCGCGCCAGCGTTGCAATTCGGCATAGCTATCAAGCCACATTGACTTATAGGCGTCAAAATAGGTGGTCAGCGAGAAGACGCGTTCTAAGAGCTTGCCCGGATGCTTTTTGCGCCACGCCAGATCGTTCGCCGCAAGGCTGGCGCGGATATCGCTGATCCCGCCTGCGCGCCCAGCATAGCGCACCAAACCGCCGTCGCTTGCGGGAATGCCCGTCGCTTCCGGCACTTTGCCGCCCAAGGCTAAGATGGCATCTTCCATTGGGTTCTGGTCGGTAAGGTTTGCGCCACCTGGTGTCGGGTCGGGCAACGCTGTCAGGTCTTCAGGCAAGACCAGTGCTTTGGGCGGCAGCAGGGCGAATTCATCGGGCCCATTGCTGGTCGAATGAAGGTTCATCAAGCGCGGAACGCCTTTATGCGCCCCACAGGCCCCAACCGCCAGAAGCGCCACGCCCGCTATCGCGAGAACCATCCGTGAATTTCGCATTCCGTCAGACCCTTGCACTTCAATTTGTTCCCTCATAGCGCAAAGACTGTGCCGCGTCACGGGGTCTTTGTGCCCTTGGGCTTTTCAGGCGGCCCGTGGTCGCCGCTGAAATTGGCAAACATCACCAAACCGACCGCGCCAAAAAAAATGCCCAAGTCTGCAACGTTAAAAGCATAGGGATTGTCAATCCCGCAGCATGACATGTTCAAAAAGTCTGCCACGGCCCCGTAAAGAATTCGGTCAATCACATTGCCTAAGGCTCCGCCGATCAACAACCCTGCTGACACTTTGGCGCGTAGGCCACCTTTTTCGCGCAGAACCCAACGCCACACCCAAGCTGAAATCACCAGTGCTAATCCAATCAGCACGGCGCGCCCCAGATCAGATCCTTGTGACATCAGGCCAAAGTTCATCCCGTAATTCCACGCCATGCGGAACACCAAATAGGGCGGAAAGACATCAATTTCCACGCGTTGGTCAAGGTTCAGCCAAAAGACCACAGCCCATTTACTGGCCTGATCCAAGATCAGCACACTCACAGCGACAAGGGGGATCAGGGCGCGCTGCATCTGTTAATGCCTAAAATGGCGTTGGCCGGTAAAGACCATGGCCAATCCCGCCGCATCGGCCGCGGCAATCACCTCATCATCGTTCATCGACCCGCCCGGTTGGATCACCGCCGTGGCCCCCGCCTCTGCCGCCGTGATCAGCCCATCGGGAAAAGGAAAGAAAGCGTCCGAGGCCACCACCGACCCGCGCGTTGGGCTTTGGGGCAGGCCCAAAGCTTCGGCCATATCGCCCGCCTTTCGTGCGGCAATGCGGGTCGAATCGACGCGGCTCATTTGTCCTGCGCCAATGCCCACGGTGGCAGCCCCTTTGACATAAACGATTGCGTTGGATTTCACGTGTTTTGCCACTGTCCAAGCAAACAGCAAATCCGCCATTTCCGCCGGTGTTGGCGCGCGTTTGGTGACAACCTTAAGGTCCGCCGGTGCGATACCGGCAAAATCGCGGTCTTGCACCAAAATACCACCCGCCACCTGCTTGAACGCCAGTCCCGGGGCCTTGGCGTCGGGCAGGGTCGCCGTGGTCAGCAGGCGCAAGTTCTTTTTGGTGGCAAAGATCGCCATAGCCTCATCCGATGCGCCGGGGGCTATAACCACTTCAGTAAAAATCTTGACGATTTCTTCCGCCGTTTGCGCATCCAAGGGGGCGTTCAGCGCCACAATTCCCCCAAAGGCAGAGGTTTGGTCGCATTGATAAGCGCGCAAATACGCCTCGTGCAGGGTGGTGGCTTGCCCCACCCCACAGGGGTTGGCGTGTTTAACGATGGCGACCGTGGGGGATTGGCCGGCAAATTCTGCCACCAGTTCAAAGGCAGCGTCTGTGTCGTTGATGTTGTTATAAGACAGGTCCTTGCCCTGCCATTGCCGCGCGGTGGCAACGCCTTGGCGACCAGAGCCGTCGGTGTAAAACGCCGCCTTTTGGTGCGGGTTTTCGCCGTAGCGCATTCCTTGCGCAAAGGTGCCAGCGAAAGAGCGGTTGCGCGCGAAAGGCTCGCCAATCTGCCCCGCCATCCAGCCGGACACTGCCGTGTCATAGGCCGCTGTCTTGGCATAAGCTGCCAAAGCCATCGTTTGGCGGAAGGCCAAGGTGGTCGCCCCATTGCGGGCCTTCATCTCTTCAATCAGCGTGGCATAATCGGCGGGGTCGGTGATTACGGTGACAAATCGGTGGTTCTTGGCCGCCGCCCGGATCATCGCAGGCCCGCCGATATCAATGTTTTCGATGCAAGTCTCGTGGTCGGCACCCTTGGCCACGGTATCTTCAAAAGGGTAAAGGTTTACGATCAAAAGATCGATCGGCTCTATGCCGTGTGCGGCCATGGCCAGCAGGTGTTCGTCATCATCGCGCAGCGCCAAAAGCGCGCCGTGGATATTGGGGTGCAAAGTTTTCACACGGCCCCCCATCATCTCGGGAAATCCCGTTACGTCGGCGACATCGCGCACGCTAAGCCCGGCCGCCCGCAGCAGGGCCGATGTGCCGCCTGTTGAAATCAGCTCTACCCCCAGCCCCGCCAAGGCGCGGGTCAGGTCTATCAAGCCGGTTTTGTCCGAAACTGAAATCAAGGCGCGGCCGATTGGCACAAGATTTGTCACGGCAAGACCCCCAAAGTCGGTGTTAGATCTGGCTGGCGGGGTCTTCCCGCTCCAGATCGCGGATGGCAAGCGGAGTATCCTGCGCTTTGGCCAAGGTCCAGCCCAACTGGCTGTCTGTGCCCTGCGCCACACCAGAAAGCACAATTTGTAGGCTGTCGCGCGGGCGCATTCGGGTCTTTTCCAGATAAATCGTGGGTTCCAGCGTCAGAATTGCGGTGCCATCATGGCGAAACACCCAAATCTCGCCGCTTTTCAGGGTTAACGACACGGCAGCTCCGCCCATATCCAAGCGCGCGTCGACATCTGGGTGCAGGTGAAAGCGAATGGTGAAGGGCAGGCCCCTTTTGCGCGTCCGACCCCACCCCGCTCCGCGCTTTTCAAAAGTGGCGGTGGCGGTCAACCGATCGGTTCCCGTCAACAAACGCCCCGCCTTGGTAAGCATCAGGTCGCGCACATGGATCATGCCGTGGCTTTTGGCCCAACCGTCATGGGCCAGATGCACACCTGCGCCCGTCTCGCCGGGAAAAAGGCGCAGAGTGGTGGTGTCGGCGCGGGTGACAAAGGCCCCTACGCCCTTTGGCCCAAGCCGAGAGGACGAGACATCCTCTACCCCCAGTGTTGAATGCGCCGCAGTGGTGCGTCCGGGCGCATGCCACTTGGCCCCAAAAGCGGCCCCTGACCCAACCGACACGACCACAGGCCTGCGCCCAGAGGTGAGTTCAAACGCCCCAAGCGACGCATGGGCCTGTGCGCTGCCCTGTGCGGGTGTGGCGGCATCCACCACAATCGACGTGCGTCCGCCCGTCAGGCGCACATAGCCCATGGCCATTCCGGCCGATGGCAAGGGCTTGATCCCCGCATTGGCCAAGGCAGCGTCCAGCCGCCCCTCGGCCCCGCGCCCGCCGCCGTGAAAGCGGGCAAGGCCCCCGTCAGCGTGGCGAAGGGCCCGCAAAACGGGGGCAACCCGCTCTATCGCTGCCAGAAGTTCGGCGGGGATGGCGCGGTCCACCTCGGCCAGTGCCTGTTCGACCCAAGTGAGCAATGTAAACAGGTCCAACAGGTCTTCCGGATTGCGGCTGGCAATGCCGCCGCCCATGTCAACTTCCGCCTCAAGATGGGCGGACAGCGCGTTTAGGGCAGGAATAACGGGGCCTGATAGGCCGGTCAGCATCAGCCCGGCGATAATGGTGGCTGTCAAAGCCTCGACCCGGTTCAGGCCGGCTGCGGCTTCGGGCCAGCGGCGGGCCAGAAAGTACATCTGCGCCGAGAGGCTGGCCATAAAGGCCGCTTGGTCGGGTGCGGGGCGGTCTTGCAGCAAGAGGGGGGCGTGGTTGATCCAGCGGATCAACCGCCGTCCTAAAATATGGGGTTGCCAGCCCGGGCCACGCCCTTGGCCAAAGCGCGCCAGCCAGTCGAAGGTCCAGCCTTGGGCCTTGGCTTGCGCCTTCAGGCTGCCCATCGCGGCCAGATCATCCAACCAGCCAAAGCCATGGGCTAGCACCTGCACATCTGCATCGGGAAAGGCCAGATCCCAGATAGCGACATCTGGCTTTTCAACAACCACACCGCCAAGGATAAACTGACCAGCCACCAACTGCTTACCGCGCGCATAAAGCCCGATCGACCGCGGTTCAGGCTGGTTTTCGAAGCCCACAGCCACAGGCTTGCGGCGCGCACGCCACATATCCAGCCTGTCGCGCCACCCGCCCGACACGCGATGCTTTGGGTCGTCTTTGGCCATTGTAACCTGCTTTGCCACGGCCCCCTCTGGGAGGCCGTGGGCCAAGCATAGCGAACGCCCCCCAGCCTGTCACCGGGCGCGAGGGGGGGCTGTTCGCATTTCAGGCGGTATGGTCAAGACGCTCCATATATTGGGCCAGACCGCGCACTTGGCCCAGCCATTTGGTGTAAAGCTTGGGCTCATGCGGCGCGGGATGAACACCGGATTGGATATCACCGGCCAAGAGCGATTCGACCGCAAATGACACCGGCGTTGACACCAACCGCGCCATAGCCGTGCTTTTGGCATCGCCCCAAGCATCCATAGCCCATGTCTCATGGAACATGATCTTGCCATCCCGCTCGGCTTTGAGTGAGACGAACAGGATCACGCGGTCCGGCTCTCCGGGGGCGTAGGAATTGTCACGCACGAAATCTGCGGCCATCTCGGCCAAACGGGCATCGCCTTCGGGGCCTTCAAGCGTTTCAATCTCGCGGAAAACCGGCGTCCAAGCCGCTTCCCAGCCGTTCAGACGGATCGTGCCGCGCACAAAGTCTTTCACCCGCCATGCCGGATCGAATCGGTAGTCTTCCATGAAGGGATAGGAATCGCGGTTGGGATAAACCTCGAAGCTTTCGGCCTGCGGCAGCGGCGCGTCATAGGATGTGATCGCATCCCAAGGCCGCGCGACTTTGAGTTCCTGAAAGTTCTTTAAGCTGCGCGAGGGCGAGCGCAGGGCTTTAAGCACCCCCAAGGGCGCCCAACTGAACTTGTAACGGAACGGATTGGGGATCTTGGGCACGCCGCCGCAATAGGACACAAAGCTCAGCACATTTTGCACATCATAGCCTTTGGAGGCCCGATAGCGCGCCACCAGATCATGCGCCATCAAATGGTCAATCCCCGGATCCAGCCCGCATTCGTTGATGGATACCAGCCCCTTGGCTTTGAAATCGCCGTCCAGCGCGCGCATCTCTGGCGAGATGTAGGAGGATGAGACGAAATTCGCCCCCTTGGCCAAGCACGCCTTGGCGATGGGCACATGGTGTTCCACGGTCAGCATCGAAATCGCCACATCACCGGGGTTCAGGGCGGCCGTCAGCGCCTCAAGCGAATAGGGGCGGATGTCTTGGGTCAGATCGCCCACCGCCTCGCGCGCCTTGTCGACCGTGCGGTTCCACACCACCACGGGCAGGCCCGCCTCAATCAAACGCCGCAATCCGGGGGCCGAAGACAGGCCCGTGCCACACCAATGTATCGTCATCGCGTTCTCCTTAGACTGTTTGGATATGGCGGTCATAGTCCGCCTTAGCCCGACCCCAAACGCCCGACCCAAGGTCAGCCAGCGTCAAAAGCGAGGGCAAAAGTTGCGCTGCATAATCTTGTGACGATTCGACAGGCATCAGCGAGGGCAAGTTGTCAATCGCCGTCACATCCAAGGGCGGATGATCGGCCACGCGCAAGGCGGGCGCGTCCCAGTCGGTGGCGCGGTCATAAACCTTGATCGGCGAAAAGTCCGATGTCGGATCGCAAGCGATATCGCCAATCACCGTCAACTTGCGCGGATCGGTTTTGGCCGAGGCTGGCACGAACACAGGGCATCCGGGCCGCGCCAGAATGCAGTTCAGGAAAATCTCGTGCTGCAACACTTCAGGGAAAGGCCCGCCAGAGGCGGTTTCGGCCATATCCCACTTGGTCACGCCGCAGCCCAAGGCTTCCAGCAAATCGGCAGCCCCCGACCCCACACGGCCCAAAGCGCCGATGATCAGCGCCTTGGGGCGCGACAGGCCGGCCAACTCGTTGGCCAGATTGGCCAAAAGCTCTGCTTTACCCGCATAAACCGCGACTGGCCCTGCAATCGTGCCGCGCTGTTGGGCTGCCCAGCATTTCAGGCTGACCGCAGCGCCGGCATAACCTGCCCAATAGCCAAAAGCCGCAACCCTGCGGCCCTGTTCGTTCACCAGATATTCTAGATCATATAGCACCCCGCCACCCGCCTTGAAGCGTTGCAGCAACACGCGGCCTGCGGGTTGGCCTTTGAAGGCATGGCCGAACATGATGTGGCGGTGGGTTAGGGGGGTGCCGTCTTCGGGCAGTTCTTTTAAGCCGAAGATAATCGCATCGGGCGGGGCGAAGGGCCACGCATTCTCGGCCACGATCTGGCAGCCTGCGCGCAGATAGCCGTCAATCGCAATGGCGCGGACATGGCTTTCTTCGACCGACACTTGGATGCCCGCCGCAACCAAGGCCGCAGCCCCCTCTGGCGTCAGGCCGACACGTTCTTCATGCGGCCTTTGTTCGGCCCGAACCCAAAGATGCACCATCGCACGCTCCTCTTTTGTGCCTTGCATAGCAGACTGCCGCAGGCAAGCCAGCCCCCAGCGCAGCCGAAGGGGTGGCGAATGGCCCCTTTGCGCCCCTCGCTATGTCGCCTTTGAGGTTGCAGCGCCCGTCCCCCAAGTCTATCCCGCAGCCATGAAACTTCTGTTCCTTGGCGATGTGATGGGCAAATCCGGCCGGA
>CANIKY010000120.1 GCA_947468085.1 Paracoccaceae bacterium
CCCCGGCCCGCCGCCCATACCCCCACCCAGCACAATCACCGCCGCCCCGCCAAAGGCCATGGCGGCCCCAATCAGATGCAAGGGCCGCAGCTTTTCGCCCGGCAGCAGGCCCGACAGCAGCACAATGAACAAAGGCCAAAGATAGGCGATCAGGCCGGTTTGGGCATAAGGCGCCAGACGAAAGGCTGTGAAATACAAAAGATGATAGCCAAAAAGCCCCAAAGTGCCAAAGGCATAGACCTTCCAACTGATCCCGCGCAGCACGCCAAAACCGCGTCCAAAGCCTGTCCAGATCAGCCCCAACACCCCGCCCATCGCAAAGCACAAAGCGTTCAGCAGCAAAGGCGGAACGGGGGCGGTGCCGATGGTCAAAGCCGCCAGAAGCGACCACATCAAAATGGCCGAAGCTCCGATGATCGTGGCGCGGTTGCGTGGCATGGGGCCCCCTTTTGGCTTGGCCTAGCAGGGCGGCTGCAAAAGGAAAAGGCCCGCCGCATCCGGCAGGCCCCCCAAGATCGTGCGTCAGCCAAGCCTTAAACGACGAACTGCCCGCCATTGGCCGAGATGGTCGACCCCGTGATAAAGCCCGCATCATCCGACGCAAGAAACACCACAACCCGCGCAATTTCTTCCGGCTCGCCCAAGCGGCCCACGGGTATCAAGGGGATGATCCGCTCGTTCAGCACCTTTTCGTCAATCGCCTTGACCATGTCGGTCGCGATATACCCGGGGCACACAGCGTTGACCGTAATGCCCGCCCGTGCGCCTTCAGCGGCCAGCGCCTTGGTAAAGCCCAGATCCCCCGACTTCGCAGCCGAGTAATTGACCTGCCCCGCCTGCCCCTTTTGCCCGTTGATCGACGAGATGTTGATCACCCGACCAAACTTGCGGTCACGCATGCCGTTCCACAAGGGATGGGTCATGTTGAACAGGCCCGACAGGTTGGTGTCGATCACCTCTTTCCACGATTCGGGTGTCATTTTGTGAAACATCGAATCGCGGGTGATGCCGGCGTTGTTGACCAGAACGGCAACGGGGCCCAAATCTGCCTCGACTTGTGCTATGCCCGCTTTGCAGGCGTCATAATCGGCGACCGACCATTTATAGGTTTTGATGCCCGTGTCAGCGGTGAAAGCCGCCGCCGCCACATCATTTCCGGCATAGTTTGCCGCCACCGTATAGCCCGCCGCTTTCAGCGCAACCGAGATGGCCGCCCCAATCCCACGCGACCCGCCGGTCACCAAAGCCACTTTCGACATTCTGTCCTCCCCTAAACCTTGCTGGAATTCTGTTACTAAAAATACAAACACCGCGCAAGATTATTGCGCGGTGAATTTCTCAATCACAAAAGGCCGCAAAGCTTTAGGCGCGTTCCAGACACATGGCCACACCCATGCCCCCGCCAATGCACAGCGTCGCCAGACCCTTCTTTGCCCCGCTGCGACCCATTTCATGGATCAGCGTGTTCAAGATCCGCGCGCCCGAAGCGCCAATCGGGTGGCCAATCGCAATCGCCCCGCCGTTCACGTTCACAATCGCCGGATCCCAGCCCATGTCTTGGTTGACAGCACAAGCTTGGGCGGCAAAGGCCTCGTTCGCCTCGACCAAATCCAGATCGGCGACCGTCCAGCCCGCCTTGTCCAAGGCTTTGCGGCTGGCATAGATCGGCCCCACGCCCATGATCGACGGGTCCAAGCCGGCTGTGGCATAAGACGCAATCCGCGCCAGAACCTTTAGTCCGCGCTTGGCGGCATCCGCCTCAGACATCAGCAAAACCGCCGCCGCCCCGTCATTCAAGCCCGAAGCGTTCGCCGCCGTCACCGACCCGTCTTTGGCAAAGGCCGGACGCAGCTTTTGCATCGATTCCAGCGTGGCCCCGTGGCGGATATATTCGTCAGCATCCACCACGATGTCGCCCTTGCGGGTCTTGATCACGAAGGGAATGATCTCGTCCTTGAACTTGCCCGCCTTTTGCGCGGCTTCGGCCTTGTTCTGGCTTGCAAGCGCGAAAGCGTCCTGCATCTCGCGGCTGATCTGCCACTGGTTCGCCACGTTTTCAGCCGTCTGGCCCATGTGATAGCCGTTGAACGCATCCCACAGCCCGTCGCGGATCATCGAGTCGATAAAGGCCATATCGCCCATCTTGGTGCCTGCCCGCATATGGGCAACATGGGGCGACAGGCTCATGCTTTCCTGACCGCCTGCCACGACAATCGCCGCATCGCCCAGTTGCACATGCATAGCGCCCAAAGCCACAGCCCGCAGACCCGACCCGCACACTTGGTTCAACCCCCAAGCGCTGGCCTCTTTGGCCAGACCGGCCTTGATCGCCGCTTGGCGGGCGGGGTTTTGGCCTTGGCCAGCGGTCAAGACCTGACCCAAGATCGTCTCGCTGACCTCGGCCTTGTCGATGCCTGCGCGTGCCACGACCGCCTCGATCACGGCAGCGCCCAGATCATGCGCCGGGGTTGCGGCAAAAGCCCCGTTAAAGCTGCCCACAGCGGTCCGCGCCGCTGAAACGATCACGACATTGGTCATAGTGGCTTGCCCTTTCAGAAATACCGTGCAGCCAGACCCTCTCGCTGCTTTGCAGCATCCCCTAGACCGGAATAGCGGCCTTGGCAACTTGCCAAGCACATGGGCGACCCTTTGGGGCAGGCCAGCGGCAAGTTCGCGCCAAAGCGCCCCCCATGACAAACACCCAACCAACGGCTAAACCCTAACTCACCAAACTGGAGCCCCCCATGTCCGACCGCTGCCCTTGGTGTGGCCAAGACCCGCTGTATGTGGCCTATCACGACCACGAATGGGGCGTGCCCGAATGGGACAGCCGCGCGCTTTGGGAAAAGCTGGTGCTGGATGGGTTTCAAGCGGGCCTGTCGTGGATCACCATCCTTAAGAAGCGCGAGGCATTCCGCGCGGCCTTTGACGGGTTTGATCCGCAGTCTGTCGCCCGTTGGGGCGAAGCGCAGGTGGCCGCAGCCCTCGCCAACCCCGGCATCATCCGCCACAGGGGCAAAATCGAGGCCACGGTGCAAAACGCCCGCGCCTACCTGGCCTTGCAAGAAAAGGGCGATTTCGCCGCGCTGCTGTGGGGTTTCGTCGGCGGCACGCCACTGCAAAACACCCCCGCCGTGCCCGCCCAAATCCCCACCCAAACCCCCACCTCGCAGGCCATGTCCACGATGCTGCGCCAATCGGGGTTTAGCTTCGTCGGCCCAACCATCGTTTACGCCTTTATGCAGGCCTGCGGTTTGGTCAACGACCACCTTGTCACCTGCCCCGCACATCCGCGCATCGCAGCCCTTGCCACAGGCAGGCCCCAAGGCTAACTTTGCCCAAGTATCCGCAGTTCACCCAGGCGTCACCGAAAAGCTAAACCTGTGCCTGCCCCCCGTGGTCTTCTCTCCAAGGCCCCGTGCCAAGCCGGTGACCCGCACCCCATGGGCCGATCGAGGACATGATGACCCGCCCCACCATCTCCCTGCCCATCGCAGATCTATCCGCCTATGCCCGCGCCCTTGCCAAAGAGCTTGGCCAAGCCCCCAGCCACCTGACGCTGCTGAATAAACTCGCCAAAGCCGCAGGCTTTCGCAACTTCCAACACCTGCGCGCCAGCCAAAGGGCGGGGCTCACCCTCGACCCGCCGCCACCACAGGCCCTGCCCGACCTCACCCGCGTCAGCGCAGCCCTTCGCCACTTTGACGATGCGGGCAAAATGACCACGTGGCCCGCCCGCACCGCCATCCAGCACCTGTGCCTTTGGGCGCTGTGGTCCCGCCTGCCCAAAGACCTGATGACCGAGCGTCAGATCAGCCAAACCCTCGCCCAGCACCACCACTTCGGCGACCCCGCCATCCTGCGCCGCACCTTGTGTGAATTGCACCTTGTGGCCCGCACGCCTGATGTCAGCACCTACCGACGCCTCGAACACCCCCCACCGCCCGAAGCCCGCACTTTGATTAAAGCCCTACAGCCCCGCCTGATTGCATCGAGGCTGAAATACTCCACTGGGGGTGACGGGGGGGCGTGAGCCGCCCCCGTCGCAGGGGGTGCGGGGGGCGGCAGCCCCCCGCTGCGCCCGCCTGCCGCTATTGCAAAGCGTCCAGCACCGCCAAAACGTCGGGCGCGCTCCAATCCGCGCCGCCGATCAACCGCGCCACTTGCATGCCTTCGGGATTGACGATCACGGTGACGGGAAGCCCCATCACCCCCATCTGATGCGCCAAGTCTTGGGTGGGGTCGCGCAGCACCGTCAGCGTACGAACGCCCGCCTTATCCAAAAAGCTGTGAATGGCGGGCAGCGGGTTTGGCCCCGTGGCCACCGCCACCACCGCCAGATCGGGCCGCAACGCCGCAAGCCTGTCCAACGACGGCATCTCTTCGCGGCAGGGCATGCACCACGTGGCCCATAGGTTCAACACCAGCCATTTGCCCTTGGCCGCGTCCAGACTGGCTGGTTCATCTGCCAAACCCACCAAGCCCACCTGCGGCAGGGGCTTGGGCGCTTCCAGCACCAGCTTGGCCATCGTCCCCGTCAGCAAAGCCGGATCCACCCCCCCCGCCCCCGCCACATTTGCGCAAGCCAGAAAGGCCGTATAAAGGAAAGCCCGAATGATCCGCATCACACCTCGCAAAGGGGGCCACCATGACCCAATCCGACAAGCCCGCAGCCAACACCATGTGGGGCGGGCGCTTTGCCAGCGGGCCGGATGCGATCATGACGGCGATCAACGCCTCGATCGGCTTTGACCAACGCCTTTACGCCCAAGACATTGCAGGCTCTTGCGCCCATGCCGCCATGTTGGCAGCAACTGGCATCATCACTGATAACGATGCTGCAGCCATTCGGGAAGGCCTGCTCACGGTCTTGTCAGAAATCGAGGGCGGGAAATTCACCTTCCGCACCGATCTTGAGGATATCCACCTGAACATCGAATCCCGCCTGACCGAGATTGTGGGCGAACCCGGCAAGCGCTTGCACACGGCGCGTTCGCGCAATGATCAGGTAGCCGTCGACTTTCGCCTTTGGGTGCGCGACCAATGCGATGCGGCCATCGCGGGCCTGACGGCCTTGATGCAAGCCTTTTTGGCACAGGCCGAGGCGGGGGCCGATTGGGTGATGCCCGGCTTTACCCATCTGCAAGTGGCCCAGCCCGTCACTTGGGGTCATCACATGCTGGCCTATGTTGAAATGCTGGGCCGCGATCGGTCGCGTTTTGCCGATGCGCGCAAGCGGATGAACGAATGCCCCTTGGGTGCTGCCGCTTTGGCGGGGACGGGCTTTGCCATCGACCGGCACATGACCGCCGCCGCCTTGGGCTTTGATAGACCCACCGCCAACAGCCTTGATTCGGTTTCGGACCGCGACTTTGCGTTGGAATTCCTGTCGGCGTCAGCCATCTGCGCGACCCATCTGTCGCGCTTTGCCGAAGAGCTGGTGATCTGGTCCACCGCCCAGTTTCGCTTTGTCAAACTGTCAGACAAGTGGACGACAGGGTCTTCCATCATGCCGCAGAAAAAGAACCCTGACGCAGCCGAACTGCTGCGCGCCAAGATTGGGCGCATCTTGGGGGCAACGGTGGCGTTGTTTACCGTGATGAAGGGACTGCCGCTGACCTATTCCAAGGATATGCAGGAAGACAAAGAACAGGTCTTTGACGCCGCAGACACCTTGATGCTGTCGCTGGCCGCCATGACCGGCATGGTCAGCGACATGACAGCGCAAAAGGACACTCTCAAAGCCGCCGCCGCCAGCGGCTTTTCGACCGCAACCGATCTGGCCGACTGGCTGGTGCGCGCCCTTGGCCTGCCCTTCCGTGAGGCGCATCACATCACTGGCCGCCTTGTGGCCTTGGCTGAGGGCAAGGGCTGCGATCTGCCCGACCTGACCTTGGCCGAGATGCAATCCGCTCATGCGGGCATCACGCATGAGGTTTATTCCGTGCTGGGTGTTGAAAACTCGGTCCGCTCGCGGCAATCTTACGGCGGAACCGCGCCCGATCAGGTGCGCGCCCAGATTGCGCGCTGGCAGGCAGCCTTGGTGTGATCTAGGCTGGACTGACCAACCCGAAAGGTGCCCCATGCCGCGCTTTGCCCTACTTGCCTTGCTTTCCCTTGCTGCCTGCGGGGCTGAAGGCCAGCCGCAAGCCCCTGCCCAGCCATCAAACGGCATTGCCATAACTGGCACAGCTTCGATGGGGGTTGTGGTCACGCACTAGGCCCACCGCAGAACCTGCCCACAGCAATTGCACCCTAACGCCCTTCTGCTATAGCTGCGGCCATCAACACTCATGGGGTTTGCGGTCGATGGACCATTTTTTGTACAAAAACGGACAACTTATGGCCGAAGATGTGGCGATAGCCGATATCGCCGCCGCCGTTGGCACGCCGTTTTACGTCTATTCTGCCGCCACCCTCACGCGCCATTACCGCCTGTTCAGCGAGGCGCTGGCGCCTTTGCCCCATACCGTCTGCTTTGCGATCAAATCCTTGTCGAACATCGCTGTGCTCAAACTGCTGGGCGATTTGGGGGCGGGGATGGATGTGGTGTCGGGCGGCGAATATGTGCGCGCCAAGGCCGCTGGCGTTCCCGGCGAACGCATCGTCTTTTCCGGCGTGGGCAAAACCCGTGACGAGATGCGCTTGGCGCTGACGGGCGGGGTGCGGCAGTTCAACGTCGAATCCGAACCTGAATTGCTGGCGCTGTCTGCTGTGGCCAGCGAACTTGGGGCCGTTGCCCCCATCACCTTGCGCGTGAACCCCGATGTCGATGCCAAGACCCACGAGAAAATCGCCACGGGCAAGAAAGAGAATAAATTCGGGATCCCCCTCTCCAAGGCCCGCGCGGTTTATGCCTTGGCGGCGTCCCTGCCCGGTCTGCAGGTGGTGGGGATTGATGTGCATATCGGCAGCCAACTGACCGACCTTGCCCCGTTCGAGGCTGCCTTCCTGAAAATCGCCGAGCTGACCGAACAGCTGCGCGCCGACGGCCACGCCATCACCCGCCTTGATCTGGGCGGTGGCCTTGGCATTCCTTACACCCGCTCGAACGAGGCCCCGCCATTGCCCTTGGACTACGGCGCCCTGGTCAAGCGCACGCTGGGCCATTTGGGCTGCGAGATCGAGATTGAACCGGGCCGTCTGATTTCGGGCAATTCGGGGCTGCTAGTGTCAGAAGTGATCTATGTGAAAGAGGGCGAGGATCGCACCTTTCTCATCGTAGATGCCGCGATGAACGATCTTGTGCGCCCGTCAATGTACGGCGCGCACCATGATATTGTGCCGGTGATCGAGGCCGCAGCCGGTGCCGCAGCCCAAGATTATGACGTGGTAGGCCCCGTTTGCGAAACCGGCGATACATTCGCCAAGGCCCGCGCGCTGCCGCCGATTGCCGCGGGCGAGCTTTTGGCCTTTCGCTCGGCAGGGGCTTACGGCGCGGTGATGGCGTCAGAATACAACACAAGGCCCCTGGTGCCCGAGGTTCTGGTGCAAGGCGATCACTTCGCCGTCATCCGCGCCCGCCCGACCTTTGACGAGATCTTGAAGCGCGATAGCATCCCCCCATGGCTGTAATCTGGCTCAGGATATGACCCAAACCACGCCCGATGGGGCCCTAAAGCGGATCGAACTGCCGCTGCGGCTAACCCTGATGGGGCTGTGGGCCGAGGCGCTGACGCGGGCGTTTTGGCCTTTGTGGAGCGTGCTGATCTTGGGCCTTGGGCTGGCGGCCCTTGGCGTGCAAGACCACCTGCCGCTCGAAGTGGATTGGGCAGGCCTCGTCTTGGGGGCATCGGGGCTGATCTGGGGCCTTGTGCACGCGGCCCGCAGCTTTCGCAGACCCACCCGCGACCAAGCGCTGGCCCGGTTGGACCAAACCCTGCCCGGCCAGCCCATCGCCGCGCTGCGCGATAGTCTGGCGATGGGGGCGCAAGATCCCGCCACGCAGGCCCTTTGGGCCGCCCACCGCAACCGCATGGCCCAGCGCGCCAGCACCGCGCAAGCCGTGGAACCCGACCTGCGCCTTGCCAGCCGCGACCCGTATGCGCTGCGCTATATGGCGTTGACGATATTGGTGCTGGCCTTGATCTTCGGCTCGCTTTGGCGGGTGTCATCTTTGGCCACGCTGCCCGCGCTGGGTGGGGATGGCCAAGTGGCCGCAGGCCCCGCGTGGGAGGGATGGGCCACCCCCCCCGCCTACACGGGCAAGCCCGCGCTCTACTTGGGCGACCAAACCGGCCCCGCGTTGACCCTGCCAGCAGGTACGCGCATCAAACTGCGCTTTTACGGCGCACCCGGGGCGCTGATTTTGGCCGAAACCGTGTCAGGGCGTACCGATGTACAAGCGGCCTCTGACCCCGCGCAGGACTTTACCCTGCAACAGTCAGGGCGCCTGACGATTGAAGGCGCGACAGGCAGGTCTTGGGCCGTCACAATACAGACTGATGCACCGCCCAGCATCAAGGCCAAGGGGCAGATCAGCCGCGATGGCGAGGGGCGGTTCAAACAACCCTTC
>CANIKY010000121.1 GCA_947468085.1 Paracoccaceae bacterium
CCCGTCGAAGACCCCGCCGCCCGACTGGCTGCGCTGATACAACATCGTCTGGGGCGCGAGGCTTCGGTGCTGGCGGCTCTGGCGCAAGGCCCCGCCACGGCAGAGGCTTTGACAAAAACGATCTACACCGATCTTGCCCCCAACCTGCAAGGTGCAGCCACGCGCAACGTGCTGGCCCATCTTATCGACCTGCTGGCCCGCGCCAAAGTGGCCCGCCTTGGGCCTGGCGCACTAAGCGCCGCCACCTTTGGGCTTTCCTAACCCCCCAAGCCCCACTGCGCCTTTTCACAACCCCGCACTTTTCCCGCCATTTCCCCTTGCCGCCCCTAAACACCCTTGTTATAGACCGATTGTGTTCCGGCGTAGCTCAGCGGTAGAGCAGCTGACTGTTAATCAGCTGGCCGTAGGTTCGATCCCTACCGCCGGAGCCAATTATCATTTATTTCATTGGTAAAATTGGCAGAACGAAAATCTACTGACAACCCACCCCTAGGAATTTCGGTGTAGGAAAGGCCGCGAAGCCCGCCCGGGCCCGATATTGGCGCACCGTACCGAAACGCGGTGCCTTGCCTGAAAGGTTCGGGACGCTGCATAGTCGGTGCCTAAGGAGCATGACAGCGCAGCGGATAAATGGCTATCGAATCTCTTTATCGGAAAGAAGAACTGGCACGGATTGCGAAGATGTTGCCTGCCCCGCAATATGAGGCCGTCGTGCCGGGCTTCCAACTCTTGCCAGCCATGCTTGATCCAGCCACAGTGTCCGCGCAGCGACCAGAGTTTGACCCTCGCAAGCACCCCTGAACAGGAGCGATCGAAAAATGGCTTTCAAGACGTTGCGCCTATCAGACCGCGTGTCGCTTATCCAAGAAACCGGGGTCGCTAACTTCTTGCGCTGCAACATCTGGCATGTGCGCGGGCGCGACTATGATCTTGTCATCGACACCGGCATGGGCCTAAGCCCACTGAAAGATTGGCTGCTGCGTGAGACCGACCGCCCGATCAAGGCCATCGTGACGCATTGCCATTTCGACCATTCCGGCGGCCTGCACGAGTTTGACTGCAGGCTGGGCCATCCCGCCGAGGCGCATATTTTTGCAGCACCCGAAAACGACGCAGTGGTCTATGCAGGCGCCTGGACCCAGATCGAGATCGTCGACCCACGGGTTCACCCAGACTTTGATCCTGCCACCTTTCGCATCACTCCGGCCCCCTTGACCGGGTATCTTGATGAAGGTGATGTTTTGGACCTTGGGGATTGCGCCTTTCAGATCCTGCACACGCCGGGGCATTCGCCCGGATCAATTTCGTTGTGGGATCCAAAGGCGAAAACTGTTTTCTCTGGAGACGCCCTTTATGATGGCGATCTTCTGGACACTCTGTACCATTCCGACCCCGCCACCCTGCGCCGCACGCTGGCACGATTGCAAAATCTGGGGGCAGAGGTTTTTCATGGTGGGCACTATCCGTCCTTTGGCAAGGACCGAATGCGCGAACTTGTCCAAGCCTATGGCCGTGGCGA
This sequence comes from Paracoccaceae bacterium, assembly GCA_947468085.1. GTDB lineage: Bacteria > Pseudomonadota > Alphaproteobacteria > Rhodobacterales > Rhodobacteraceae > Stagnihabitans. The sequence goes on from CANIKY010000121.1 coordinate 1,520, forward strand.
GAATACGCTGGTTGACGTGGTCGACTGGTACCACCAGATCCGGCGCGAAACGCCAGACATTTACGCCGATCACGATTGGACAGGCTGTGTCCAATCGTGACGCCCTTTCACCCATAGGCAGGCAATCGCCGCAAACTTAGGCCCCCAAAACGCCATCAAAAGCAAAACGGGGCCGTGTGGGGGCAAGTGCGGGGTAACCTCGGATCATATCAGCGGCCTTTTCGGCGATCATCATCACCGTGGCATTGAGATTGGCACTGATCACCGCAGGCATGACCGAGGCATCGATCACCCGCAGATCCTCGATCCCATGAACTTTCAAATCCGGCCCCGTGACGGCCATCGCGTCATGTCCCATCCGGCAGGTGCACGAAGGGTGAAATTCGGTTTCCGCGGTAGTGCGCACGAAATCAAGGATATCCGCGTCAGATTGCACCCCCGCAGCGGGATAGATCGCAGCCCCCCGAAACGGGGCGAAGGCCGGTTGATCCACGATGTGTCGGGCGGCTTTGACGCCTTCCACCATCTCGCGGCGATCGTGATCGGTGGTCAGAAAATCAAAGGCGATCCGCGGGGCGGAGGCTGGATTGCTGTCTGCCAGTTGCAAACGGCCGCGCGACATCTGGCGCAATTGGCTGACGTGCAGCTGAAAGCCCTGCTTGAGTTGAATCTTGTCGCCAACATAGTCCACCGCGACCGGACCAAAATGGAACTGGATATTGGGCGAGGGCACTGTGCCGTTGGTGCGGATCAAACCGCCAGCCTCCCAAATGTTGGACGCCACCGGGCCCTTGGAGGTCATCAGCCATTCAGCCCCGGCCACCAGCTTGGCCAAAGGGTTGGCCAGACGGGCCAGCGTGATCGGTTTGGTGCACTGCCATTGCATCATCAAATCAACGTGGTCTTGCAGGTTTTGCCCCACCCCCGGCAAAGGGTTGCGCACCGCTATGCCATGCGCGCGCAACTCGTCCTCGGGGCCGATGCCCGACAGCATCAGCATTTGCGGCGAGTTGATCGCACCGCCGCACAGCAGCACCTCACGCGCGGCAAGGGCGCTGAACGTCTCGCCCCCCTTGATATAGGTCAAGCCTGACGCCCGATTGCCCGCGATGTCGACGCGCTGAACCAAGGCGCCGGTTTGGATCGTCAAGTTCGGCCGGCGTGCGGCGGGGTGCAGATACGCCACCGCCGCCGAACAGCGCCGCCCGTTCCACTTTGTACTGTCCAGCCGCGCCAATCCTTCGGGGTTAAAGCCGTTCAGATCGTTTGAGCCGCCAAATCCCGATTGCGGCCCGGCCTCGACAAAAGCATCATACAGAAGGTTCGGACTGTTGCCGATGCTGACGCCTAGGGGGCCACTGTCGCCGTGCCACGGGTCGGCACCGCGCTCGTTGCGTTCGGATTTGCGAAAGTAGGGCAGGCAATGGGCATAGTCCCACGCGGGCAAGCCAAAGTCCGAGGCCCAGCGATCATAATCCATGGGATGACCGCGTAGATAAACCATCGAATTGATGGAAGAAGACCCGCCCAACACCCGCCCACGGGGCACAGGTATTGCGCGCGCCGCCAGTTCCGCCTGCGGGGCAGAGGCATAGTTCCAGTTGATCCGCGGATCCTTCCAAACCTTATAGACGCCCGCGGGCATGTGAATGAACGGGTTAAGATCGCGCGGCCCCGCCTCTAGGATCAGCACGCGCACGTCAGGATCTTCGGTCAGCCGGTTCGCCAAAACACAACCCGCCGAGCCTGCTCCTGCAATCACATAGTCGTATTCGGCCGTACCTGCGGCCTTCAAAGGTCACCAAGCTGCTTAAGCACAAGTGCGTGAAAATGGTGCAGCCCGTGTTCGGAGTTGTAACTGCGCTCTTTGTCAACCATCAGGCGGCCCTGATTGTAGCCGCGCGAATGCAAGCCCCGCTGCACGCTTTCAACCAAAGCAATATCCTCGGGCTGCAAGACCTTGTCGACATAGTCGATCGCCTGCCGCTCGCCATCAGAGGGCGTTTCATCGGCAAAGAAGAAATCAAAATGCTCTAACGTGGTTTCTGGCCCGGTGGGCTGGATGTGCAGGACGGTGATATTGGCCGAGCCGGGAAAGACGTTGAAGGTGACGTTCGGCCACAGCCACCAAGCGGCAAAATTGCCAGCCGGACCATCGGGTATGGCATAGGCCGCATTGTCTGACCGACCCGGGGGCGAGATATGGCTGGAGTAAAGATCATAGGTTTTTGTGTGGTAATTCTTGATGTCCACAAGGTCCACAAAGGCAGGATGCGCGACCGAGCAATGGTAGCATTCCAAAAAGTTATCGACGACGTTCTTCCAGTTCGCCTTGATCTCGTAGGTTAATCGATGCACGAATTTCAGCGCCGGTACATTGGCGCAGTAGCCCTTGATGTCATCGGCCAGACGGCCCGCTTGGGTGTGCAGTGGGGATGCGTTGGGATCAAGGTTGACAAAGATAAACCCTGCGTAGTCTTCCAGCTGGACCTGTTTCAGCGCAAATTCTTCGGATTGAAACCCTTCGACCCGCTTTTGCCCCACGGCTGTGCGCAATTTACCATCGGTGTGGTAGGTCCAAGCGTGATAAGGGCAGGTGATCATCTTGGCGTGACCGCAGCCTTGCAACAACTCATGCGCGCGGTGGGAACACACGTTGTAAAAAGCCCGCAAGACCCCATCCGCACCGCGCAGGACGACGATGTTCTGATCAAGGATCTGGGCCGTCACATAAGCCCCAGCCTCGGCCACTTGGCTTACATGACAGACGTAGTTCCAAGCCTTGAAAAAGATCGCCTCCTTCTCACGGTGAAAACGGGTCGGATCGGTGTAATAGTCCTTTGGGATCGTGTAAGATTTCTCGGGGTCCGCATCAAAGCGGCCTAAATCGCAAACACCACGGGAAACGACGTTCATCTGCGGCACCCTTTCCTAGACGATGAGAGGAACAATAGGCGCGACTTTCGCTGTCACGCAATCCCTTACGTCAGCGGCGACCCAAGACTTCCACCAGTCCAGCGCTGATGATGAAAGCTGTTCCAAGAAGTTCCGGTGTTCCAAAGGGTTCACCCGACAAAAGTGCAGCACTGATCGCCCCGACCATCACCTCGGTCGTAAGCAAAATGCCGATGCGCCCCGGATCCAGCCGCTGTGCCGCCCAAAGGATCAAAAAATTTGGCGGGACAAAGACAATAAGCGCTGACAGGATGATCCAGGGCAAAGAGGGCAAAAGCGCACCGTGCGCCGCAAGGGGCAGATCCATCTTCAGAACCACGGCAAGCACCAGCGCCGACGAAATCACTCCTCCTAAAGAAAAGCTGACCACCGAGAGCGCTATCCCTCGCGCTGGCCGGGCATAACTGTGCATGGTGCCTGCGGCCCATAACATACCCGAAACCAGCGCCACCCAGTCGCCAAGGTTGCGCGGCATAGGCACCCCGTCCGTGGCCCCAAGAAGCGTCACCATTCCTGCTAGCCCAAGCGCAATTGCCAAGACCCGCGACAAGGTCAGCCGAGAGCCAAACAAGATACGCGCAGCAAGTGTGCTCCAGACTGGGGTCAGATAGAACAACAAAATGGCGTGCAGCACATCCGTCATCACTAAGCTGACTGTATAAAGCGAAAACGCCGTGCCGAGCAAAAGCCCCGCCGGCGCATGCCGCACAAAACCTTGCCACTGCGCGCGGCGCAATAAGAACGGCAGTGGGGCCAGAAAGGACACAAGGTTGAACAAAAACGCAGTCCATGCGCCGCCAACCCCCTGCGCATCCAGCCAATGCAAAGGAAGCCAAAACACGCCCCATATGCTACCGCACAAAGCCACGGCAATCGAGGCAAGCAGAGGGGTTTGGATCATTGGAATGTTGGGCAAGCGCATTGTGAAGATAAAAACATCCTGAAGTACCCCGCAAGATTCAGCATGAATGCTGATTCCAAGCGATTTTCTTTGACTGATGCAGATACCAGCGCAATAGTCGACCTTAATCAATCTGAACACCAAGAGACGGGGAGATACTATGACTGACAAAACCGGGAAACTTTCGCTGAATCGCCGCCATTTCCTTTCAACCGCCGCTGCCGCCGTCGCAATGCCCGCCATCATCGGCCGTGCCTCGGTTGCCACGGCGCAAAGCTCGTTTGCGGGGGAAAGCCTCATAGCGGTGTCTTGGTCGGGCAACTACGAACAGGTGTTTCGCGAAACGATCGTTGATCCGTTCAACGCGCAATACGGCACCAAGGCCGAAACTGTCGGCGGCTGGGACCAGATCACGTCGCAGATCGCAGCCGCCCCCGAAGACAATCCCCCCTTCGATGTGACCGTGGCCGAGGAATACATATCCTCCACCGGTCTGGCCGCTGGCCAATACCAAAAGACCGATCCGGCCAAAATTCCGAACCTTGCCGCCGTCTACCCGTGGTTTTATGAAACCCGCCCCGACAAGGCCAAGGAATATGGCATTCCCTTTGGCGGTGGCACCTGCATGCTGATGGTCCGCAAGTCGCTGGAAATCGCACCGACCTCGTGGAGCCTTTTGTGGGATGACCGGTTGGCGGGCAAGGTCACCTCTGATGCCTCTGCGTGGTGGTGGACGCTGTCGGTGCCTGCGGTGATGAGCAAGATCAACCCCGGCCTTGACGAGATGTATGACATGGCTACCGCCGAGGCGCTGTTTGCCGAACTGGACAAGCTAAAGGTGGCCAAATGGTACAGCGACGGCGCTGAGCAGGCCAACATCTTGAACCAGGAAGAGGCTGATGCAGCGATGACCTTCTCGTCGGATGCCTATACCTTCCTGACAGAGAACCCGGACGAATATGTGGCGGCCGTTCCCGAAGAAGGTGTCTCGGCTTGGGCGGATTGGTATTTCAAGGTGCGCGGCACCCAGCACAGCGACTTGGCTGACCTGTTCATGAACTATCTTCTGGAAAAGGAAACGCAGGACCGCTTTCTTGCCAAGTCGATGATCTTCATGGCACGCAAGGACGTGGCAGTGCCCGCCCACTGGAACGGTTATCCCCAGTCGAATGAGGATTACCACAAGATGTTCCAGATCCTAACCATGGATGGCTGGGACAAGATCAACGCCAACTATCAGGCGTTTGATGACCGCATGAAGCAGACCGTTGCGCGCACCACAGGTTGATAGCGCTTTTTTTAAGCCCGCTCTGAAAAGGGCGGGCAACCCCATTTTGGAGGATGCAAATGCAAGTCACCCGACGCACAACATTGCAAGGTCTTGCCGCGCTGGCGGCACCTGCCCTGATCGGTCGGGCCTTGCCCGTATCGGCACAGACCGCTTTTGCGGGGGAAGGGCTAGTGGTCGTGTCTTGGTCTGGCAACCACGAGCTGAGTTTTCGCGCGTTGGTGGTCGACCCCTTCAACGCCACCTACGGCACGAAAGTGGAAACTGTAGGCGGGTGGGATCAGATGGTCGCGCAAATTGTGGCCGCACCTGCAGACAATCCGCCATTCGATCTGACCATAGCCGATGAATACACCACCTCGGCCGGTTTGGCCGAAGGCCTGTTTTTGGAAACTGACCGCAGCGCGATGCCAGGGTTCGCAGCAGTCCATCCGTGGTTCGATACCCTTCGAGGTGAGGCTGCCAAGTACGGTGTGCCTTTTGGCGGCGGATCTCTTTGGATGCTGACCTCAAGGGCCAGCGGCATTGCGCCCGACAGTTGGGCCAATTTCTGGGATCCGCGCGCCCTTGGCAAGACAACGATGGATGCCGCTGCCTTTTACTGGGACCTGTGCATCCCGGCCCTTTTGTCCGCGCGCAGGCCGGGCATCGATGAGGTATTCGACAGCCCCGCCGAAATGGAGCCGTTGTTTATCGAGTTGGAAAAGCTGCGGATGGCCAAATGGTACAAGGACGGGGCTGAGCTTACCAACCTGATGCTGCAAGACGAGGCGCAGGTTGCAACCATGTATTCTGGCGATGCTTACGGCTTTTTGAAAGACTATGGCGATGAATTCACCGCTGCTGTGCCTAAAGAAGGCACCGCATCCTACACCAACTGGTTTATCAAGGTGCGCGGCACTAAACACGGCGCACTGGCCGATCTGTTTCAGTCATACCTGCTGGAACACGAGACCCAGCAACGCTTTTTGAACGGTTCGACCGACTTTCTGTCGCGCTCAGATCTGGTGGCACCAGCGCATTGGGCCAATTACCCGATGACCAATGAGCAGATGGCTGCAACCTTCAGCCTTTTCAGCTTGGCCGGTTGGGACAAGTTTGGTCCTAACTGGGAGGCGCTGGATGCAAGGATGAAGCAGACCATCACGGTGACAACCCGCGGATGACGATCGCAGCCCTTGACCTTCAGGACGTGCGGCGGACCTATGGGCCGGTGGTCGCCGTTGACAACGTGTCATTGAGCGTGGCGAAGGGTGAATTTGTCACGCTTCTGGGTCCGTCCGGTTCGGGCAAGACATCAACGTTGCGTCTGGTTGGGGGGTTTGACCAGCTAAACGGGGGGGCGATCCGCATCAACGGCAAACGCATCGATCATCTTCCGGCCTACCAGCGCGACACGGCCACCATCTTTCAATCGGGCGCACTGTTCCCGCACAAAACCGTGGCCGAGAATGTGGCCTTTGGGCTGCGTATGCGCAAGATTGCCGCTGCGGAAATCACCGACCGAGTAAAACAATATCTTGATATCGTGCGACTTTCAGGTTTTTCTGACCGCTATCCTGCGCAGCTTTCGGGCGGGCAAAAGCAGCGGGTGGCACTGGCGCGATCCCTAGCCGTGCGCCCCGCGATCCTTTTGTTTGACGAGCCGCTTTCAGCGCTTGACCTATCGCTGCGTCTGCAACTGCGCGCCGAGATCAAGAAACTGCATGATCAATTGCAGTTCAGCGCGATCTACGTCACCCATGATCAGGGCGAGGCGATGGCAATGTCCAGCCGCGTGGCCGTGATGCGCAACGGGGCGATCGA
>CANIKY010000122.1 GCA_947468085.1 Paracoccaceae bacterium
ACATGGCTGCGGCTGCGGGAAAGCGCCTCTGCCAGTTTTTCTTGGGTATGGCCGAAACGGTCGATGAGTTGGCGATAGGCCAAGGCCTCTTCAATCGGGTTCAAATCTTCGCGTTGTATATTCTCGATAATCGCGATTTCTAGCACTTCGACATCGTCAAACTCCCGCACCACAACCGGCACTTCGTGCAGACCCGCGATCTGAGCGGCCCGCCAACGGCGTTCGCCCGCGACAATTTCGTATTGCCCGTCTTGCCCGATGGACCGAACAATTAGCGGCTGCACAATCCCCTTTTGGCGAATAGATTGGGCCAGCTGGTCCAAAGCATCCGGCGCAAAGGCGCGGCGCGGTTGGTTGGGATTGGGCTGCACGCGTTCGACCGCCAAAACCTGCGCCGCGCGCATGGCATCGGGACTGGCTGTGGCTGACGAGGATGGGGTCACATCTGCCAAAAGCGCGGATAGACCACGGCCCAGACCACGACGTTCGCTTTTCTTATCCATGTGGACGGTCCCTTACCTACGCTGACGCGGATGACGCGCCAAGATTTCAGCCGACAGGGCGCGATACGCCTCTGTCCCTTTGGAGTTTGGATCATACTGCATCACGGGCAGCGCGAAAGACGGCGCCTCTGACAAGCGTACATTGCGCGGAATGACGGTTTTGAACACCAGATCCCCCAAAGTCGCCCGCGCGTCACTTTCCACCTGCTGGCTAAGCCGATTGCGTTGATCAACCATCGTCATCACCACGCCTTCAATTCTCAGGCCGGGGTTAGCGGTGGTACGAATTTTGCGCACCGTCAGCATAAGTTGCGACAGCCCCTCTAGCGCGTAAAACTCAGCTTGTAACGGCACCAGCACGGCATGCGCCGACACGAACGCATTGACGGTCAACAGACTAAGAGAGGGTGGGCAATCGATTAGGACAAAGTCAAACCCCAATGCCTCAAGGGCAGTCTCGCGCAAGGCGTCATGCAGCAGAAAAATCCGCTTTTCATTTGCCACAAGATCAATATCGGCCGAAGCCAGGTCAGAATTTGCAGGACATATCCATAGGTTATCGATCGCAGTGCGTTGGATGACCTCTGTCAGAGGGCGGTCCTCGATTAGGATGTCATACGTCGTAGCGCGACGTGCATCCGCTGCAATCCCCAATCCGGTTGAGGCATTGCCCTGCGGATCAAGGTCGATCAACAGCACCGTTGCGCCCAACTCTACCAATCCTGCCGCTAGGTTGATCGCCGTCGTTGTCTTACCAACACCACCCTTCTGGTTGGCAACAGCGATGATATGGGCGTGGATATCGCGACTGAAATCAGACATTTTGAATGCTCTTAAGCGTTAAAATCCGGCCAGTAGGATCGGTTTGGCTTTGCGCCTGATGCACCTGAAAATCCCAATGCGCCGCAGCCTCTTCTAATTCCTTGGCCGCCTGCCCCCCTTTAGGGAAAACCGCAATACCACCCAACACCAAATGCCGCACAGCAATGCCGCAAAGGCTGTTCAACGGTGCAAGGGCGCGCGCCGTAACAACATCAGCCACCAAAGGAGGCACGGATTCTGCCCGATTGACCAGAACCGTGACAGAAAGGGCCAATTGCTGTGCCGCTTGGCTTAAAAAAGTAGCCTTGCGCTTGTCAGACTCGACCAAGGTCATCCGCAAACTGGGTAAGGCCGCTTGCGCCATAATCGCTAGAACCAATCCTGGAAAGCCGGCACCACTGCCAAAATCCGCAACTTTTCGTGTCATGGGTGGGATAAAATGGAAAATCTGGGCGGAATCGAGCACATGGCGCTGCCATGCATCGGCCAAACTGCCTTGGGCAACCAAGTTGATTGCAGGATTCCACTTTTCGACAAGCGACAGCAGGTGATCCAATTTGACCAATGTTTCACGTGAAACATCCAGCCAGTCCGGCGCCACACCCCGCGCTATATCCATCATTGACCAACCGCACGCGCCAAATTGGCTTTACGGCAATGCGCAAGCACCAACAGCAAAGCTGCGGGCGTCATACCCTCGATCCGCTCTGCCTCGGACAGGTTTGATGGGCGGCGGCGCTGTAGTTTTGCTGCTAATTCATTTGACAGGCCGGGAAGGTTTGCAAAATCTAGTTCTACAGGTATCCGCATCATTTCGTTGCGGCGCAACGTGTCGGCATCTGCCTTCTCGCGGTGCAAATACTGCGCATACAGCGCATCCCGCCAGACTTGCGCTTTGGTGTCGGTATCAAAGCCTAGCATTTGCGGTTCCAGTTGGTCGATCTGTGACCAATGCGTGTCTGCAAAGGCCAAAACCTGCAGCAAACTGCGCGCAGCCCCATCACGGCTAACACCAATGCCCGCAGCCTGCAGTTCTTGCGGCGAATAGGTCTGGGTGCTTAGAACGGCATTTGCGGCCCCAATCTTTGCCATCTTGTCGGTATAAATCTTGGCACGCGCCTCTCCCACCAAACCGGCCGCCAGCCCCAAGCCTGTCATGCGTTGATCGGCATTGTCAGCCCGCAGATGCAGGCGATACTCCGCTCGCGAGGTGAACATCCGGTAAGGCTCAGTCACGCCCCGCGAGATTAGGTCATCCAGCATCACACCGATGTAACTGTCTGTTCGCGAAAACAGCACCGGTGCAAGGCCCAAAGCCGCCGCCGCCGCATTGGCGCCAGCAACCAGACCTTGTGCCGCCGCCTCTTCATAGCCTGTGGTCCCGTTGATCTGCCCGGCAAAGTACAAGCCTGTCAAAGTGCTTTCCAGCGTCGGCCTTAAGGCTGACGGATCAAAGAAATCATACTCGATCGCGTAGCCGGGTTGCAGGATCGTCACATTTTCTAAGCCCTTGATGCTGCGCACATATTCATATTGCACATCCGCGGGCAGCGAGGTTGAGATCCCGTTCGGATAGACTGTGTCATCGTCCAGCCCTTCAGGTTCCAGGAAAATTTGGTGCCCGGTCTTGTCGGCAAAACGCACCACCTTATCCTCGATCGACGGGCAATAGCGCGGCCCCACGCCCTCAATATGGCCGCCATACATCGCCGAGCGCCCGAGGTTTGCACGCACGATATCATGGGTACGCTCATTGGTGTGGGTGATGCCACAAGACACTTGTCGCACCTGCGGAGCTTTGTTTAGAAACGATAGCATCACGGGTTCGTCGTCGGCGGGTTGCACGTCTAGCCCCTCCCACACGATTGTCTTCCCATCCAATCGCGGCGGCGTTCCGGTTTTCAAACGACCCCGCTTAAGCCCCAGCCCCGCCAACTTATGCGCCAAGCGCTCTGAGGCAACATCCCCTTCGCGCCCACCCGACCGGTGCTGATCACCCACATGGATTATACCGTTCAAGAATGTACCAGCCGTCAGCACAACGGCAGCAGCGGTTACCTGTGTGCCGTCCAATAGCGCTACGCCAGAAACACTGCCGTTGGGGCCATCTATAAGATCAACCACTTCGCCCTCAATAATCTCTAGCCCTGCGGTCCGTGCCAGCAACACCTGAATGGCCTGGCGGTACAGCTTGCGATCAGCTTGGGTGCGCGGGCCTTGCACGGCAGGGCCTTTGCGTCGGTTCAGCAGGCGAAACTGAATGCCCGCCGCATCTGCCGCAAGACCCATAATCCCATCCAGCGCATCCACTTCGCGAACCAGATGCCCTTTGCCTAAGCCGCCAATTGCGGGATTGCACGACATAACCCCGATGCGGTCTTTGCGCATTGAAATAAGTGCCGTGCGCGCACCCATGCGAACAGCGGCCGCCGCGGCCTCTGCGCCGGCATGCCCGCCCCCAATCACCACAACATCAAAATGTTTCACGTGAAACATCCTCACTTACCTATGCAAAAGCTGGCGAAAATTTCATCCAGCAAATCCTCAGTGTCCACACGCCCGACCAGCATATCCAACGCCCGCGCCGCACGACGCAAGTCAAGTGCCACAAGTTCAGCCGCACCGCCGATGCCTTTTACCTGATACCGCGCCGATTCCATAGCCTCAACCGCGCGTACCATCGCAATCCTATGCCTTTCGCGCGTCATCACACCGGCGGAGGCGGCCTTGCCAGCCAAAACAGCCGTGATTCCCGCAACCAGTTTGTCCAATCCCTGCCCTGTTTGCCCCGAAATGGCGTCAGCACCCGGGCGCAAATCTGCCTTGCCCAGCACCACGATATCGCCCACCTCTGGCGCAATCAACAGCGCCTCGTCTGAATGATCCAGTAAAAACACACGCAAATCAGCCGTTCTCGCCCGCGATACCGCCCGCGCAACGCCAATTTGCTCTACCGGGTCTGCCGTTTCACGCAAGCCAGCCGTATCCAGCAAGGTCACAGCCAAGCCACCCAAGTCCATCCGCACCTCAATCACATCGCGCGTTGTGCCCGCAATTTCCGATGTGATCGCCGCCTCTCGCCCAGCTAATGCATTCAAAAGAGTAGACTTTCCAGAATTTGGCGCGCCGAGGATTGCCACCTCGAACCCCTCCCTGACCCGCTCTGCCACACCCGCTCCAGCAATTTCACGCCGCAGGTCTACCAGCAGCCCGTCAATTAACCCCAAAACCTCTGGCGTGACATCGACGGGCACGTCTTCATCGGCAAAATCAATCGTGGCTTCCACCAAAGCCCCAGCGCGGATCAGATCTTTGCGCCAGAATTCCGCCCGTTTGCCCACAGCACCAGATAAAACCCGCAGGGCCTGACGCCGTTGCGCTTCGGTTTCCGCATCAATCAGATCGGCCAAGCCTTCCACCTGCGCCAGATCCAGTCGCCCATTTTCCAAAGCGCGGCGGGTGAATTCGCCCGCTTCGGCCGGACGCAACCCCATCTCGGCCAATGCCTGCGCAACTGCCTTGATCACGCCTAAACTGCCGTGCAGGTGCAATTCAACGCAGGCCTCGCCGGTGAAACTGGCGCCGGCATCAAACACCAGCACTAAAGCTTCGTCCAAAACATGCCCCTGCCACACCAGTCGCCGTAAAGACGCCTGCCGCGCCGTAGGGGCGGCGCAAAAATGCGCCAAGGCCCAATGCGCCTGCGGGCCAGACAGACGCATCACCGCCACACCCGCCTTGCCCCGCGCCGAGGCCAGGGCAAAGATCGTGTCGCCCATCATCGCCTCTTAAGAGTTCATCGATTCGAAGAATTCGCCGTTTGACTTGGTCTGCTTCAGTTTGCCCAACAAAAACTCGATCGCATCGGTCGTTCCCATCGGGTTCAAGATGCGCCGCAATACGTAAGTCTTTTGCAGGTCAATCTTTTCAACCAGCAGTTCCTCTTTCCGTGTGCCCGATTTCAAGATGTCGATCGCCGGGAAGACACGCTTGTCGGCGACCTTGCGGTCCAAGACAATTTCAGAGTTGCCGGTGCCCTTGAATTCTTCAAAGATCACCTCGTCCATCCGGCTTCCCGTATCAATCAGCGCCGTGGCGATGATTGTCAGGCTGCCGCCCTCTTCGATATTTCGCGCTGCACCAAAAAAGCGCTTCGGGCGTTGCAAGGCATTGGCATCCACGCCACCTGTCAACACTTTGCCCGACGAAGGCACCACCGTGTTAAACGCCCGCCCCAAACGGGTGATGGAATCCAGCAAGATAACCACGTCGCGCTTGTGTTCCACCAAGCGCTTTGCCTTTTCGATGACCATTTCCGCAACCGCCACATGGCGCGACGCCGGTTCGTCAAAGGTCGATGACACAACCTCACCCTTCACGCTGCGCTGCATATCCGTGACTTCTTCGGGCCGTTCGTCGATCAGCAGCACGATCAGGTAGCATTCGGGATGGTTCATCGCGATGGAGTTGGCGATATTTTGCAATAATACCGTCTTGCCCGTGCGCGGCGGCGCGACGATCAAAGCCCGTTGGCCCTTGCCGATCGGGCAAACCAAATCGATGATCCGCGCTGACTTGTCCTTGATGGTGGGGTCTTCGACCTCCATCTTCAAACGCTCATCAGGGTAAAGCGGCGTCAGGTTGTCAAACAAAACCTTATGCCGCGCCTTTTCGGGGTCGTCAAAGTTGATCCGCGTTACTTTGGTAATGCTAAAATAGCGCTCTCCATCGCGCGGGGCCTGCATTAGGCCTTCGATCGTATCGCCCGTGCGTAGGCTGAACTGGCGTAGAATATCAGCTGAGACATAGATGTCATCCGGCCCTGGCAGATAGTTGGCCGAAGTGGATCGCAAAAACCCAAACCCATCCTGCAGCACTTCCAAAACACCGTCGCCACCGATCTCCCAGCCTTCTTCCGCGTGCTCTTTTAGGATCGAGAACATCATCTCGCCCTTGCGCATCGAAGGCGCATTCTCAATCTCCCATTCTTCGGCCATAGCCAGCAACTCTGCCGGCGTCTTTGCTTTCAGATCGGCAAGATTCAGATGTTCAATCGTCATGAAAAACCCTCAATAGCCCCAAAGGCGCGCCTTGGTGCAGTACAGCGATGTTTTAGAAATGCGTCAACGGCCGGACGGCCACGCGATCCCCACCTAAGACTAAGCCCACCAAAAGTCAACCTTTCAGAATTTCACGATGACTGAGGCGACGATCACTAACATCAGCAAAGTCGGCACTTCGTTCATCATCCGGTACTGCCGACCGCTGGCTGTGTTATTGCCCGCAACAAAGTTTTTCCGCCGCATCCCCAGCCAGTACTGAAACCACGTCATCGCCAGCACCGATACAGCCTTTGCCCAAGGCCAGACAACTGTCCAATCCACAACCCCCGGTGTCAGCACCAAGCACAAGCCAAACACCCATGTGGCGATCATTGCAGGCCCCATAATGGCCTTTAGCAATCGCCGTTCCATTGTTTGAAACATGGCATCCGTGGCTGATCCCTTTTCGACCTGCTCAACATGGTAGACATAAAGCCTTGGCAGATAAAAAAGCCCCGCCATCCAGGCGATCACTGAAACCACGTGTAGCGTTTTGATCCACGGATACCAAAGTGACAACAGGTCAGTCATGTGCGCTCCCTACTTAATATATATAAAGATAGAGAAAGAGTTGATGATGTAATAGGCCCCGTGGGTATCTGGATTGTGTCTTTCTTCCCGCATCTTGTCCACAGGGCAAAAGGTGAGCAGAAACGCTGATTATCTTGTGGATAGGTCCAAAAAAATCAAGGAAAAAACATGTAAAAACAAGGATTAGTGACAATAGAATCCCAAAAAACTATCCCCTGCCAAAAACCTAATCTCTCCGCTATGCACAACCCTCAAAAGCCGCTGTCCACCTGTGGAAAGTCAGCTTTTGTTCTGCACCGGGATTGCGTGACATTTGCGAACCCTGACCAAAACCCCCTTTTCACCCTTAGAACAAAGCCGCATTGTCCACAGACCAATCCCCAAGGTGCCTCGCATGACCCTGCTCCTCTTAGCCTCTCAATCTCCCATTCGCCTCACCCTGTTGCAAAACGCAGGCGTTGACGTTCAAGCCTGCCCTGCCCGCGTGGATGAAGAAGCCCTACGCGCCGCCCTGCAAGCTGAAGAAGCCACCCCCCGCGACATCGCCGATGCCTTGGCCGAGGCGAAGGCCATGAAACTGGCACAGCGCCATCCACAGGCTTTGGTTCTGGGATGCGACCAGATCCTAGCCCTCGGCGCGCGTTTGTTTGCCAAGCCCACCACGCGCGCGCAAGCACGTCAACAAATCGTTGACCTGTCTGCTCAAACCCATCAATTGCTATCTGCCGCTGTTCTATACCATCAAGGTGAACCCATCTGGCGGCACGTTGGCGTGGCGCGGTTAACAATGCGGCAAGTTTCTGACGCGTTTCTCGACGCTTATCTTGACCGGACATGGCCCGCCATCCAACATTGCGTCGGCGGCTATCAGCTAGAGGCGGAGGGGATCAGGCTTTTCTCTGCCATCGAAGGAGACTACTTTACCATTCTGGGCCTGCCGCTTTTGCCCCTCTTGTCCTATCTTTCCCTACGAGGCTTCATTCCCGCATGACAGAGCTTCCCCGTGTTCCCCTTGCCGGTGTGATCGGCCACCCGATCGCGCACAGCCGATCGCCGCAATTGCATGGGCATTGGCTGGCGCGCTATGGCATAAAAGGGCATTACATCCCGATGGACGTGGCCGCAGACGATCTGCCCGCAGTGCTGGCCATGCTGCCCAAGCTGGGGTTTGTTGGCGTGAACGTGACGATCCCGCATAAAATTTCCGTGCTGAAACTGGCAGAGGTCATCACCGATCGTGCCGCCTTGATCGGGGCCGCCAACACTTTGACCTTTCGACAAGATGGTAAGATCCACGCGGACAACACCGATGGTGCTGGCTTCATGGCTAATCTGCGCCAACTGGCTCCGCACTGGCAGGCCACACAGGGTCCCGCTGCGGTGTTTGGTGCAGGTGGGGCTGCCCGCGCCGTCATCGCCGCCCTGATCGAGTCTGGCACTCCGGAAATTCGCATCGCCAACCGCACGCGCCTGCGTGCCGAAGGGCTGCAAGCTGA
>CANIKY010000123.1 GCA_947468085.1 Paracoccaceae bacterium
AAGTTGGGGCGCGAAAGGTAGGCACTGCATGGGGCAGGTGGCCGAAATACCATTCATGCGACTGTCTATGGGTCGGCACAGCCGAATCAATCTCGACATAATGGCGCAGCATCGGGTTGATCTTGTCTGGATCAAACCCCGGATCAAAGGCGTTGCGGATCTCGTCATCCGAGACAGAGGCCGGCACAGCCAAGACTGCTCTATCAACAAACAAAGGGGTAATGGCAAAGGACGACGCCTCATCCACAAGCGCGTCTTCAGCCACAACCGCAAAGTTGATCTGATGCATCCGCAGTCGTTCGACCAAATTGACAGAGTTCAACTCGTAAACCATTTCAAAGCGGGTGAAGTTCGAGTGATCCCGCGCAATGCGGGCTGCCCCACTTAAGAACCGCCCCCGCAAGACCGGGGTTGCGCCAAACTTCAGCACAAGGTTCGAATTGCGAAACGTCTGCGCGTGTTCTTGCAACAGGGTTTCCATCCGGTCGATGATTTCAATTGAAGAGCGGTACCAAAACTCGCCAGCCGGGGTCAAAGACACGGTCCCGGTGCGGTTGCGGTTGATTAATTGCACGCCAAGGCTTTCCTCTACCTTGGCGAGATGCTGGCTGATCGAAGGCTGTGACAGGCCGATCCGGTGGCTGGCCTTAGTGATAGATCCGGCCACCACAACGGCGCGAAAGATTTCCAACTGACGAAACGTGAAGTCCATATCACCCACCAATTTAGAAATACTGATGTTGGGTATAGATTGCGCTTATGTTGACGGGAAGGGAACGTCTTGGAGATCATCTTATTTTTCGTATTAGAAAATCGAATACCAGGCCAAGTGCGGGCCTTTTGCACGCTTTGGCCGGCTAAGGGCGGTCTTGCCGATCAGGCCAGAGCGAATCTGTTGCCATCAAACCGGGAAATAGCCTCTTTGACCTGCTGATGGACCGCAGGATGCTGCAGACTGTGGCCCGACATCTCGGCCACCACGATCTCGGCTTGGGGCCAAAGGTTGGCAAGGGCGAAGCTGGTCGCGGGGGGGCATAGCAGATCATAGCGTCCCTGCACCATCACGCCGGGGATGCCATGAAGTCGCTCTACATTTTCCAAAAGGCCCTTCTGGTCCAGAAAACAGCTGTTTTGGAAGTAATGCGCCTCAATAAATGGGGAGTTGGGAAGACTGTGATTGGGCACAATATTCAGCCGGGTCTGGGTGGGCGCCACTTCAGATAGAACGCGTTCGGTGTCATGCCACGCCAAAGCGGCGGGCGCGTGAATGGCTGGGTCAGGGTCGAGAATGCGGCGATAATAGGAAGGGAGCGGATTGGCGCGATCAGGTTCCGACAAGGCGGCTATAAAATCCTCGTAAAGAGCCGGATAAAACGTCCGCAGTCCCGTGCCAAAGGCCCAATCAAGTTCCCCCGCCGTGCCCAAGAACACCGCGCGCAACACAAGGCCAGTGACCCGTTCCCGATGGGATTGGGCATAGGCCAGCGCCAATGTCGCCCCCCATGATCCGCCCACAACCAGCCATTTTTCCACCCCGAAATGTTCGCGCAAGCGTTCGATATCGGCGATCAAATGGGCGGTCGTATTGGCCTGCAACCCGCCGCGCGGCGTGCTGCGCCCCGCGCCGCGCTGATCAAACAACACGGTGAAAAAGCGCTGCGGGTCAAACAGGTTGGCGTTGGAAGGCTGAAAGCCGCCCCCCGGGCCACCATGCAAGAATACCGCAGGAATGCCCTTGGCATCTCCGCATGTGGATACCCAAAGCTGGTGGCCATCACCAACGTCGAAGTAAAATCCCGCCTCGGTTGCTGGGCTTGGCGCCCCCATTCAAAGCTCCTCAGCCTCCACCGCGCCACCGGCAAAGTTGCGATAGATAAAGCGGTCCTGCGCCTCGGCCGATTCCGTAGTGGCGCGGGCAAAGATTTGGGCGTGCAGGTCAGACTTGGCACAGGCAGGGTCTGTGTTGCCCGCCGACCCTGTCAGCGCAAAGGCCTGACAGCGGCAACCACCAAAGTCGATCTCTTTGAATTCACACGATTGACAGGGTTCTGGCATCCAGCCCGTGCCGCGATATTTGTTGAAGGCTTCGGAATTGTCCCAAATCCAGCGGATGGATTTGTTGCCACGCACAGAATCAAACTCCATCCCCGTGATCGATTCCGCCGCATGGCAGGGAAGCACCTTGCCCGAGGGCGAGATGTTGAAAAATTGCCGCCCCCAGCCGCCCATACATTGCTTGGGGCGCTGGGCGTAGTAATCGGGCACGACATAGTCGATGTCCAAAATGCCTGCCAAACGATCTTGCGCTTCAGCGACGATCTGGTTGGTGGTTTCCACTTGGGCAAAGGTTGGGATCAAAGCCTCACGGTTCTTCAGCGCCCAGCCATAATACTGCACGTTGGCCACCTCTAGCCGATCAGCATCCAGCGCCACGGCCATGTCGATGATCTCGGGCAATTGGTGCAGGTTCTGGCGATGCATCACCGCGTTGATGGTAAGCGGCAAGCCCACTTCGCGCGTCCAAGCGGCCACTTGCAGCTTTTTGACATGGCCGTTTTTGAACCCGCCGACGCGGTCGGCCACAATCGATTCAGACCCCTGCACGCTGATCTGCACATGGCACAGGCCCGCATCGGCCAGTTCCTGCAACCGCGCCTTGGTCAGCATTACGGCCGAGGTGATCAGGTTGGAATACAGCCCCACTTGTGTCGCATGGCGCACCAGTTCCACCAGATCCTTGCGCACGGCCGGTTCCCCGCCGGAGAAGTGGATTTGCAACACCCCAATCTCGGCCAACTCGTCCATCACGCGGCACCATTCGGCGGTGGTCAGTTCGGCACTTGCCACCTCCATCTCTAGCGGATTGGAGCAATAGGGGCATTGCAGGGGGCAGCGGTGGGTCAATTCGGCCAGCACGGCCAAAGGGATGCCATAGGTGGTTTTCTGGCCTACCTCATCCCCCGTTCGGGTGATCAGCTGAAAATCGGCGACGGGGGGGGATTGGTCTGTCATGGTTGGGGCTCCGATGCGGCCAGAAGATAGCCTTTGTTGGCAAGGTCTTGCAGCAAGGCCAGACAATCGGTCAGGATCAGGTCTGGGTCGGCGGTGTATTTTGCGGCCAAAAGGTCAACCACATCTTGAATGCGGCGCTGCCCGTCGCACAGTTGCAGCACTTCAACCGCGATATCATCGGGCACCAGCACGCGTTCAGGCGCAAGAATGACCCAGCGGTCGCGCGTGATGTCAAAGCGCAGTTTGACATGGCGCGGGATCACGGGGCGGCTGGTCGCGTCATAAATTGGGCGCGATTTGCGGGAGCTTTGGTCCATCAGGCGCGCTCGGGGCGAAAGACGCCGGGGGGTGGAAAGCCTGTCACATAGGCGTGATAAAGCGCGTCTAACTGCACCCACAACACTTGCGTCTTAAAGGTCAGCGCATCGCAGACCAACTGGCGTTCGGCGGGGGTGGTGGCGTGCTGTTTGACATAGTCCAGCGCAAAGCCCGCATCGCGCGGCGCTTGTTCCAGACGCCGCTGGAAATAGGTCATGACGGACGGGTTGATGAAATCGTAATGCTGCAGCATCCCGGCGATGCGGGTTTCATGCAGGTTCGGCGCAAAAAGTTCTGTCAATGACGAGGCTATCGCCTCTAGCGGCGATTTGCGGCCTACGAAATCGACATAGGCATCCACGGCAAAGCGAGTCGCAGGCAGAATGCCTTGCGCACTTTCCACATAGGTGCGGTCTAGGCCCAAACCATCGGTCAATTGCAACCACCGCTCGATCCCGCCCTCGCCGCCGATCTGGCCATCGTGGTCTTCGATCCGGTGCCGCCATTCCAACCGGATGTCACGGTCGCGAAACCGCGACAGAACTACGGCATCTTTGATCGGGATAGAGCTTTGATAGTAATACCTATTCAACGCCCAAGCTTGCACTTGGCCCTTGGTCAACTGACCACCGTGCAGCATATGGTGGAACGGATGCAGCGAATGGTAGCGCGTCGCCCCGATATGGCGCAACCGGCGTTCCATAGCTTCGGCGCTGGTCAAAGGTTCGCTCATGGCAGGGTCAGGGGTGGGCAAGGTCACAGAATGAATTCCTCTCCGACAGCGGGAATACGCCAGCCTGCGTCCGTCAGCGCCTGACGCTGGGCCGAGTGCGGCAAAAGCGCGGGGTTGGTGTTGTTGATATGCACAAAGACGCGCTGGCCAATCGACAGGCCCGACAGCGCCGCCATGGATCCCTCGGGCCCTGACATCGACAGATGTCCCATCCGCTGGCCAGTTTTAGCCCCGAGACCCGCGCGGATCATTTCGTCATCTTGCCACAAGGTGCCGTCAAACAGCACCAATTTGGCCCCGTCCAGCCGTGCCGCCAAATCAGGCGTCACCTCGGCACAGGCGGCGATGAAATATAGTGCGTCACCGCCCGCAGCATGGGAAATCTTTAGCCCAATCGTATCACCCGCGTCAGCTAAGGCGTCTTCCATGTACCAAGCGGGCTTACCCGCCACGGCAAACGCCTCAACCAACAGGCCAGATGGCGATTTATCCGGCAACAGGGGCTCAAACGGCTGATCCAGAAGCATGGGCAGGCGCGGCACCAATTGGCGGTTCAGTACCTCGAAGACCGAGTTCTCTGCCAAGGTCGCCAAAACGCGCGGATGGGCGTGCAGGGCGAAGGGGCTGCTTTCGCGCAACGACAAAAGGCCCGCAATCGCGTCAATCTCGCCATTGGTCAGGATCACCCCGGCAATCGGCGAATGGCGCAGCTGGTTGCGGGCCGGATGCAGGGCTGGTGTTTGCAAAATCTGTTGGCGAATATCGGGCGAGGCGTTGATCAAGAACCAATGCTGGCCCTCATCGGCGCTGACCGCCACAGACACCTGCGTCGAACGAAGGGATGGGTCGCTCCACGCGGCGCGGCAAGTGGGGCAATTGCAGTTCCACTGCGGAATGCCGCCCCCTGCCGCAGATCCTAGGATGACGACCTTCAACATGGACGCTTCCTTTGACCCGCGGCAGGAGAGTGAATTACTTCTGCTTTGCGCAGGCGTACATGTTGATTTCCATGCCAACTTGCACTTCAGCAACTTTCGGTGTGTTCCAAGCCATGATTGTCTCCTCCAGAAACAGTCCAACGCCTTATGCGGACGTCACGCTGGGAAGGGAGAACCCCATCCACTAGGAAAGCCTACTCATAGCAGGAGGGAGGCACTATCTATCCTTGCCATAGACCCAAGTTATTGGGCGGCGGCGTCTGACATGTCAATTTTCGTCATGCCGACAGCTGCCTTGGCTATAAAGGGCGGCATAACTTCGATAGGCGGCAAGACCACGGCGTGCCCCACGCTCTGCAACGCCGACAGAAAAGCCCCATAGGGCGGCACCCGCAGATATTGTGAGGGCACCATCGCCACAATTCGGCGTGGTTCAAGGTTAATAGCGTAAAGCCGCACCCCTTTGCGCACCTGATCGCCCACCATCACGGTCAGGGCAGGCACCAAACAGACGCCAAGACCCGCGCTGACCAAATCCAAGGCCAGTTCAAAGCTGCGCACACGCGATGTCAGGCGACTTTGGGGCAAGACTTGGTCAAACCAATCTTGGATCCGGCTGGAATGCTGCGTTCCAAAGACAAACTGGATCGTGCTATTTAAGACGCGCTGTGCCGCCCCATCAAGGTCGCGCGCAGGGGCGCGCACGCCCGACAGATCCAAATGCGCGGGCACGGCCAAAACAAAGGGGTCCGCGGCCACGGGCAATTGCTGAAAGCCAGCGCTGACTTCGGACACGGAATTGGCGGCCATCAGGCCAATGTTCACACGCCGCGCATAGAGAAGATCAATGATTTCAGCGGGGGCGTTTTCATGGATATCAAACTCCACCGCAGGCGTACTGGCCGCAATGCGCCGCATGGCTGCAGGCACGATCACCCGCATCACAGAGGCCACGCCTGCAATCCGCACCATGTGGCTGGACTGGCTGCTGATTGAGGGCAGAAAATCCTCCATCTCTTGCGCCGACCGCAGCACGGGTTCTGCCTTGCGTAAGAAAAGCTCTCCCGCTTCGGTCAGGATCATGCCGTTAGAGCGGCGTTCAAACAGGGGGGTTCCAATGGCGGCCTCGAACCCCGTCAATTGCTGCGACAGGGTGGGCTGCGAGACGTTCAGAAGTTTGGCCGCCTGCGTCATGGTGGCGGAATGCGCCACTGCCCAGAAAATCCGCAAACGGCGCAGGGTGATTTCGGACCCGGACTTTGCATTGCCAAAAAGGTCAGCCCCGATCGGCAGTTCAGCATCGGCCCGCAGGTCAGGGCGTGCAATTGGCGTATCAACTTGCTCATCGGTTTTGATCATAGGCCCCTCGGGCAACATAGTGCTGCGTCTTTAATGCCTAAGGATCATTTTCATCAAATTCAGCGATGCATGATATTGACGGATCAAATGCAGGTGGCTGATGGCGGGTAAAGTAAATGAGAACAGCTAGTTATTGCCGTGCAGGTACTCAAACCGCAAAACGCGTCAAAGGCAGACTTTGCCTTTGACGCGTTTTGTCGATACCGCCCGCGATGTGGCAGGCAATTTGTTTTTGCTGATCCTAGGCGTCCTTATGCCTTGGGCTTGCGCACAAACAGGCCCCGTATAAGCGACAAGACGATCAAAGACGGGCCCGAGTAAAGTGCCAACCAGTAGCCAATTTTCAGTGCCGAGGTCATCTTGATCTTGGCATCAATCGTGCTGTTATAGATCATGGATTTGCCGATGAAATTGCTTCCAGCCCAACCGGCGCGAAGCTCTCCGATCGCAAAAGCGAGCGATACGCAAACAAGGTAGGACAGACCCACGACACCGATCATAACCGCCGCGAGTGGCAACTTGATACGCCCGATCGAGATAGTCCGCTCTACAAAAAGGCTCGCGGCAAGCGCCAAGATGCAGACGCTCAGATAGGTCCACATGAAAGGGGCAAAAAACCATGGCATCGAATAAAGGGACTCATCGGCATTGGCGCGCACTTGGGCCACCGCTTCGATCCCCCATGGGTGTAACACCATGTGATCCTCACCGGGCAAGACGGCAATCTTGGCCCCCCACCAAGGGGCAAACCATGTGTAAACCATGTATGCGGCCGCAGCCACGAGAAGGACGCGGAAGATCCAGACGCCCGCACTGGCACGATTAGTCCCGACTTCAGTCTGCATTTTGATCCCCCAGGCACGCCGATCCCATTTAGACTGCACGCCAATTCCATCGATTTATTTAGCTATTATCGATGATCCATAAGGCAGACTAGCAGCGGATTTTTCTGATGGTCAAGCCTAGGGTGGCGCATCAGAGCGGCACCCGCGAACATCGGAAGCCTTCGCTTCGTGGACGGGCGACCGCGCTTTCGAACCGCTTATCTGGAAAAGTTTTTTCACCCTAACCGGTTTCGCAAAATCCTGAAATTCTGTTATTTCTTTGTTAAACTGCGGCCTTTTGCGCAAAATTGACCACCCTGTTTAGGCGCCAATTGTTCGCGCCGCGCCCGTCAGAAAGCGTCCTTAAGTCGACCAAACAGCCCCTAACGCGCGTCACCTCAACGCCAAAATCAGTTGTTAATCTGAAACATTGGAAAATCTAATATCGTAGGCCTCCCAAGGGTCTTGGCTCAGATGTCTGAGCATGTGCTATGACGCCAGCATGATTGGGGGCTATGACCGCGACCGCGTTCATAGCCCCAGGATTCCCATGGGAGAAAGGCTATTGTGAAAGCTTCAATGCGCGGCTCTAGGCCAGGATGGATGATAGCATCCTCGCCAAGCTAGCCTTGGAGCAGTTTCAGACGATCAGCCACCCGTGACATATTGCGCCCACCTTTCCAGCACGTCGCGCCGTTCGTCCAGCAAGTCTGATCGCTGATAGGCGGCATCCAAGGATTTTTGTTGATGTGCCAATATGAAATCAGCTACGGGCTTGCGCACACCGTTTTCGGCCATCCATGAGCCAAGGCAGGCGCGAAATCCATGAACCGTGAGGGTCGAGTCAAACTGCTTAACCGCGACGAGCATCAGACTTTCATGGGGCGGTTTTAGACCAAGGACATATTGGCCGCCGGCTGTTAACGGACGTATGCCTTCAATACCGCTGACAGCAGCAAGGCTTAACGGTTGGCGATGCATTTTACGTGTTTTCATGCCGGCAGCGGGGGTGACCCAGACGGCCCGATCCAGGTCAAGGTGCGACCACTCCATCGATCGGATTTCGCCGGTTCGTTTGGCAGTCAGCAGGGCCAAAGCC
>CANIKY010000124.1 GCA_947468085.1 Paracoccaceae bacterium
CAAGCGGCGCGCTTGGGCCGCGTTGCGGGCGGTGGTGACCAGAAAGCCGCTGCGGATCAGGAATTTTTGCAACAGGCCGCGGATGCGTTCGTCATCGTCTACGACCAGCAGATGGATTTGCGGCGCGCTCATGGCGTATCCTCGCGCAGGCCTTGGTACTGGCGGCGCATTTCGGGATCCATCATCGCTTCCAGGACGGTGCGAAAGCCTTGCACGGCTTGGGGCCCTGCGGTGCGGTAGGCGGCGCGCATGCGGGCGCGTTGGGCATCTGACAGGGCGCGTTCAAGGGCGGCCCCTTTGTCGGTCAGGTGCAAGCGGCGCTCGCGCTTATCGGTCTTGCCCACCCGCGCCTCGACCAAACCATCGTCAAACAGGGTGCGCAGCACGCGGTTCAGGCTTTGCTTTGTCACACCCAGAATGCCCAAAAGGCTGGAAACTGTCATCCCCGGCGCGCGGTGGATAAAGTGGATGGCGCGGTGGTGGGCGCGGCCATAATCAAGGCCTTCCAAGATGCGGTCGGGGTCGGCCGTAAAGCCGCGATAGGCGAAGAACATCGCCTCGATGCCTTTGCGCAACTGTTCGTCAGTCAGAAAAAGCAGGCTGTCGCTGCCGGATGCATTGTCTGCCATGATGCCCCCTTGCTAAGATGAATTTACGTCAGCCTTTCTGACATTCCAAGCGGCAAAATGCTGGGCCAAACTACGTCAGCCTTGTTGACATTCTAAATCGCCACTGCTAGCAAAATGATGATTTTGCGCAATATTATGTCCGAAGTGGACCTAATCGCCGCAACATTTGCAAAGGTGGAGGATGAGATGGCAGGATATGACGATCGCGACGGGTTCATCTGGATGGATGGACAAATGGTGGAATGGCGCGAAGCCAAGGTGCACGTCCTAAGCCATGCGCTGCACTATGCCAGCGCCGTGTTCGAGGGCGAGCGCTGCTATAACGGCAAGATCTTCAAATCGACCGAACATTCCGAACGGCTTTTGCAGTCAGGCCAACTGCTTGATATGCCGATCCCTTACACCGCCGCCCAGATCGACGCCGCCAAGGTGGAAGTGCTGAAAGCCAATGGCCTGACCGATGCCTATGTCCGCGCGATTGCCTTTCGTGGGGCGGGTGAGGAGATGGGCGTTGCGGCTATGGCCAATCCGGTTCGGCTGGCGATTGCCTGCTGGACTTGGGGGGCCTATTACGGCGACGCCAAGTTCAAAGGCGCCAAGTTGGACATCTCTAAATGGAAGCGCCCCTCGCCCGAAACGATTCCCTCGTCGGCCAAGGCGTCCGGTCTGTATATGATCTGCACCATGTCGAAACACGCGGCTATGGCCAAGGGCTGCTCGGATGCCATGATGTACGACTACCGCGGCTATGTGGCCGAGGCGACTGGCGCCAATATTTTCTTCGTCAAGAACGGCGAAGTACATACCCCCAAAGCCGACGCTTTCTTGAACGGCATCACACGGCAAACCGTCATCCAGATGCTCAAAGACATGCAGATCGTGGTGCATGAACGCCACATCATGCCCGACGAACTGCAAGGCTTTGAGCAATGCTGGCTAACCGGCACCGCCGCCGAGGTGACCCCTGTGGGCCAGATTGGCGATCATATGTTTGAAGTGGGTGATTTGACCAAGCGCGTGTCGACCGAATACGAAAAGCTGGTCCGCGCCTGACGTGCGCTTAAGGATGGGCCGCCGTGCCCATCCTTCCTTTGACGGCCCTGTGTTTGCACTGCTACCAATGGGCAAACACAGGGGGCATTCATGACAATTCGTTGGGGTATCATCGGGCCGGGGGCCATCGCGCATAACTATGCGGATGGCTTGGCGCAATCGACGGCTGGAAAGCTGGTCGCCATCGCAGGGCGCGATGCGGCGCGGCGCGATGCCTTTGGCGATGCCTACGCTATCGCCGTTGCCAAGCGCTACGCGACCTATGCTGCGATCATGGCCGATCCAGAGGTGGATGCGATTTACATTTCCACCCCGCACCCGTGGCACGCAGAGCTTTCGATTCAAGCTATGCGGGCCGGCAAGCATGTGCTGTGCGAAAAGCCTGCGGGAATGAATGCGGCCGAGGTGATTGCCGTGACGGAAGTCGCCGCCCAAATGGGGCGCTTCTTCATGGAAGCTTTCATGTACCGCTGCCATCCCCAAATCGCCCGTGTGCTAGAGATCATCGCCGCTGGTGAGATTGGCACCCCCAACCACATTCGCACTCAGTTTGGTTTTAATGCGCCCTATCAACCCGGATCGCGGCTGTACGACATGGCCTTGGGCGGGGGCGGGATATTGGATGTGGGCGGCTATCCCGTGTCGCTCGCCCGCCTGATCGCGGGGGCGGCGATTGGCGCGCCGTTTGACAACCCCGTTAGCGTGAAAGGCGCGGGGGTTTTGGCTGAAACGGGGGTTGACGCTGTGGCCCACGGGTTGCTGACCTTTGCCTCTGGCTTTATCGCAGAAATCGCTGTGGCCGTCTGCCGCAACATGGACAATCGGGCGATC
This sequence comes from Paracoccaceae bacterium, assembly GCA_947468085.1. Lineage (GTDB taxonomy): Bacteria > Pseudomonadota > Alphaproteobacteria > Rhodobacterales > Rhodobacteraceae > Stagnihabitans. Next base: position 2,514 of record CANIKY010000124.1, read on the forward strand.
ATCTCTGGCCCCAAGGGGCAGATCGTGATCGACGATCCTTGGGTGCCTGGCCGCAATGTCGGGCCTTCGGATGCCACGCTACACATCACCGTGGGCAAAGAAACCCGCACCGAAACGCTGCGCGACGCGCGCATGTTGTTTGCGTTTGAGGCAGAGCATGTATCCAAAGCTATAGCCGACGGCCTGACCCAAGCCCCCGCCCCCGCGCCCAGCCCTGCCGACAGCATCGGCAACAACGAAACGCTGGATAAATGGCGGGCCGAGGTAGGCTATAAGACCTTTGCGGAAACCCCCGCCACCAACCGCATCTTGCCCGGCGTCATGCCCAAAGGTGTGGCACAAATTCCCAAGGTGACGCTGGCAGGGGTGGCTCTTCCCGTTTCGCAACTGATCATCGGGTGTGACAACCGCAACACGCTGGCCGAAGGCGCAATTGTCTGGGACGCTTGGGCCGAGGCGGGCGGCAATGCCTTTGACACGGGCTTTGTCTACGGTGCGGGTTTGCACGAAAAAGTCTTAGGCGAATGGATCGCTGCAAGGGGCGTGGCCAAAGAGGTCGTCGTTATCGCCAAGGGCGCGCATACCCCCTATTGCACCCCCCGCGCGATTGAATCGCAGTTGGACATCAGCCTTGACCGTCTGGGCCTGTCGCAGGTGCCCATCTATATCATGCACCGCGACAACCCGCAGGTTCCCGCTGCGGAATTTGTCGATGCCCTCAACGCGTTGAAAGCGGCGGGCAAGATCGGCATCTTCGGCGGATCAAACTGGTCCCCCGCCCGTCTGGCCGAAGCGAACGCCTACGCCAAGGCCCAAGGGCTAGAGCCCTTCCGCATCCTGAACAACAACCTGTCTTTGGCTGTGATGGAAAAGCCGGTTTGGGCGGGCTGCATCACCGCCAACACGCCCGAAAGCCTTGCACAACTGCGCCAAGGGGGGGTGGCGCATCTTTCGTGGTCATCGCAAGCGCGCGGATATTTCCTGCCCGAGGCTTTGCGCCACCGCCTGCCCGCCGACACCGCCCCTGAAACCTGCTTTGGCAGCCCCGCCAACGCTGAACGCCGCCGCAGGGCTGAGGTTTTGGCCGTCAAAAAGGGTGTGACGGCCCATAACATCGCCACCGCTTGGGTTTTGTGCCAAAGCTTCCAGTCGCTGGCCTTGGTGGGGCCAAGATCGGCGGGAGAGATTTTGTCCACGCTGCCCGGCGCGGCGCTAAAGTTAAGCGTCGCAGAGGTTTTGTGGCTGAATTTGGAACAGGACGCGCTTTAACGCGCGCCCTTGGCCCTAAAGACTATCGCGGCGCAAGGGCGTGGTGGAACAATGCAGCCCCCCGCCGTTCTTATGGTTGGCGGCATAGGGGACCGTCTGCCACGACACCCCCGCTGCGGCCAAGCGGTCCAGCGTGCGGTTGGTTGCGCCTTGTGGAATAAGCATTTTCCCCGGCGCAATGGCCAGAGAGTTGACGATCCACGGATCATCGCCCGGATCGGTTTCGATATAACGGATGCCGCGCGCGGTGAGCTCTTCAAGGAAGGAATAGGGCAGGCCCATCGGGTTCAAGATCGCCAGATCGCGGTCGATCATCAGGAAAGACACGTCCAGATGGATGTCATAGCCCGTCAGTTCGACGATCAGCAGATCAACCCCTTGGCGCTTGAGCACCTCGCCCACCTGCTCGGCCCCTTCGCGGTTCACCCGCACGCCCACGCCGATGGCGCAGGTCTTTTCGTTCAGCCATGCAAAGCTGCCGCCTTCCATGATGCCGCTGCCTGAAATGGTGCGCAGAATCGGGATGCCGATCTTGGCCAAGGTGCGGGTGACGGCCAGTTCCTCGCCGCGCCGGATGCGCGCGCCCATGCGGCAGACGATGGCCCCGCCTTTGACCATGATCACCGGATCGCGGGTGTAGATTTGCTTCAGACGGTTGCCCGCCTCGCCTTCCATATAATGCACCTCGACGCCGTCGGCTTGCAGGGCGGCCACAAAGCCGTCGTGCTGGCGTTGCATCAGGGGCAGGTCGGGCGGCGTGTCAGATTGGAAATACCAGCCCACGGCGGGGTCACCAAAGCTGCCAATCTCGGCCAAGCGTTTGGCGGGGTCGACCACGTTCAGTTCTGGCCCCGGGCGGTGCATCAGGATCGAACGGATCTTGCCCACGTCATTATCAATCCCCCAGACCTTGCCCCAAGAGGCCATCAGTTCGGTCGGGTCTTCAAACGGCGGCTCTGCCCCTGCGGCAAAGGTTTTGATCGTTTGGGTGTAGATCCAGTGGGCATTGCTCATGGGTTTGGCCTTTATGGGGGTCAGACGGCGGAGAAGGCGTTGTCGACGAAAAGCTGGGTGCCGTTGACGAATTCGGCATCGTCAGAGGCAAGGTACAGCGCGGCGCGGGCAATGTCTTCGGGCTGGCCAAAGCGGCCTTGGGCGGCTTTGAGGGCGGCTTCCGATACATCGACGCCAAGGGCTGTCAGTTCCTTCACCTCGCGCAACCCGTGGGGGGTTTCGATAAAGCCCGGGCAGATGGCGTTGCAGCGGATGCCCCTGTCGCGGAATTCAACGGCGATGGCGCGGGCGAACATATGGCATGCGCCTTTGGTGGCATCATACAGCACCTCGTTCGGCGTGGCATAAACGGCCGAGATGGACGAGGTGCATACGATGGCCCCCTTGCCTGCCTGAAGCATCATGGGCAACACGGCGCGGGTCATCAGGTACATGGATTTGACGTTCACATCGAACAGGAAATCCCAATCCTCCTCTTCCGTTTCCAAGAAGGGCTTAATGACAATCGTGCCCGCATGATTGAACAGCACATTCACTGGCCCGAGCGAGGCTTTAACATTGGCCACAGCCGCGTTGACCTGATCTTTCTGCGACACATCCGCCGTGGCAAATACAACCCGCTTGCCAAGGCTTGCCAGTTCAAAGGCCAAAGCTTGGCCCGCCTGTACGTTGCGGTCGATGATGCCCACGGCGGCGCCTTCGGCGGCGAACAGCCGAACGGCTGCCGCCCCGCATCCTGTGGCGCCGCCGGACACGATGGCCACTTTTCCCTTTAGACGATCACCCATGGCACCCTCTGCGCTGCTTTGGCCCAAGGTAACATCGGGGCGGGGCTTGGCAAGGTCAGACGGGATTTGTCAACCTCGCCAGCGCCCAAAGGGCGGCATCAGCCACGGTTGGGTCGGCGTCTTGGGTCAAGCGCTGCGCGTGGGGAATCAGGTTAGGATCGCGCGAGTTGCCGATGGCATACAGCACATTGCGCACAAACCGATCGCGCCCGATGCGTTTGATCGGGCTGCCCGCAAAGCGGGCGCGAAAAGCGGCATCATCTAACATGGCCAGATCGGCCAAGTCGGGCAGGCCGATCTTGGGCTGATAGCCCATCTCGGATGCTGCCACGGCAAACTTGTTCCATGGGCACGCGGCCAAGCAATCGTCACAGCCGTAAATCCGGTTGCCCATCAAGGCGCGCAGGTCGGGATCAACGGGGCCTTTGTGTTCAATCGTAAGATACGAAATGCACCGCCGCGCATCCAACTGATAGGGCGCGGGGAAGGCTTTGGTGGGGCAAATGTCCAGACACGCGGTGCAATTGCCGCAGTGTGAGGTTTCGGGGGCGTCAGCGGGCAGGTCCAGCGTGGTAAAGATCGCGCCCAGAAAGACCCAGTTGCCCAGATCGCGCGACAAAAGGTTGGTGTGCTTGCCCTGCCAGCCCAACCCTGCCGCTTGGGCCAAGGGCTTTTCCATCACAGGGGCGGTGTCAACGAACACCTTGATCTCGCACGCTTGCTGGTCGATCAGCCAGCGGCCCAAGCGTTTCAGGCGGCGTTTGACCAGATCGTGGTAATCCTTGCCTTGGGCATAGGCAGAGATCACGCCTTGGCTGGGATGTTCCAACCCCGCCAGCGGGTTGGTGGCGGGGGTATACGCCTCGGCCAGCATGACAACCGATTTGGCTTGCGGCCAAAGCGCTGACGGATCGCCGCGCCACGCTTCGCGGTCGGCCATCCAGTCCATCTGGCCATGGTGATCTGCCGCCAGAAAGGCGCGCAGGCGGTCAGCGGCTTGGGGGATGGCGTGGGGCGTCGTGATGCCTATGGCTGAAAAGCCAAAGTCCAGCGCCGTCTTGCGAAGGGATTGGGTGAGTGCTTGCACGAGCTAGCCTTTGATTTCCGCCCCTTATCTGGCGGTTTGGGGCCCCTATGGTCAAGCGCGGCTTTGGGGGGCATTTTTTGCATGGCTTAGGCTTAGTGGATTGCAAATTGGCAAAACTATCCCCAGATCAAAGATGAGGTCGAAAAGATGTGCTGCTGAAGCGGGCATCGATTGGGCGCTTGATAAGGAGATACGCATGAACTTGGAAAAATTCACCGAACGCTCTCGTGGTTTTCTGCAAGCGGCGCAGACGATTGCGATGCGCGAAAGCCACCAGCGGTTGGGCGCAGAACATCTGCTGAAAGCCTTGATGGATGACGAGCAGGGCCTGTCGTCAAACCTGATCCGCCGTGCGGGGGGCGAACCTGCTAGGGTGGCCGAGGCTTTGGCCCTGACCTTGGCCAAGATGCCCAAGGTCACCGGCGACGCCCAGCCCTTTATGGACCCTACCTTGGCGCGCGTGCTGGACGAATCGGAAAAGGTCGCCAAAAAGGCGGGTGACAGCTTTGTGCCGGTTGAGCGGATTTTGATGGCCATGGCCTTGGTCACCTCCAAAGCGAAAGAGGCGTTGGAGGCGGGCGCTGTCACAGCCCAAAAGCTTAACACCGCCATTAATGAGATTCGCAAAGGGCGCACGGCAGATACGGCGAGCGCTGAGGCGGGCTATGACGCGCTTAAGAAATACGCCCGCGACCTGACCGAGGCCGCCGCCGAAGGCAAAATTGACCCAATCATTGGCCGCGACGAAGAGATTCGCCGCACCATGCAGGTTCTGTCGCGCCGCACCAAGAACAACCCCGTCCTCATCGGCGAACCCGGTGTGGGCAAAACCGCCATCGCCGAGGGCTTGGCCCTGCGTATCGTCAACGGTGATGTGCCTGAATCCTTGCGCAACAAAAAGCTGATGGCGCTGGATATGGGGTCACTGATCGCCGGATCGAAATATCGCGGCGAGTTTGAAGAGCGCTTGAAAGCCGTTCTGAACGAAGTCACCAGTGCGCAAGGCGACATCATCCTGTTTATCGACGAAATGCACACGTTGGTGGGGGCTGGCAAATCCGATGGCGCGATGGATGCCGCCAACCTGATCAAACCTGCCCTCGCGCGGGGGGATTTGCACTGCGTGGGGGCGACCACGTTGGATGAATACCGCAAATATGTGGAAAAAGACGCCGCTTTCTCACGGCGGTTTCAGCCTGTGATGGTCAATGAACCCACGGTGGAAGATACAATCAGCATCCTGCGTGGCATTAAGGAAAAGTACGAACTGCACCACGGCGTGCGTATTGCTGATGCGGCTTTGGTGGCGGCAGCGACCCTTAGCCACCGCTACATCACCGACCGATTCCTCCCCGACAAAGCTATCGACCTGATGGACGAAGCCGCCAGCCGCCTGCGTATGCAGGTAGACTCCAAGCCTGAAGAGCTGGATGAGCTGGACAGGCGCGTGGTGCAGTTGA
>CANIKY010000125.1 GCA_947468085.1 Paracoccaceae bacterium
CCGGAAAGCCTACTTGGTGGGCCAACTGGGCAATTTCCAGCGCCGTGGTCGGCGTTCCTTCGTGCGACTTGACGACGATGGTGTTGCCCGCAATCAAAGCTGGCCCCATCTTGCGGCACATAAGCCCAGCGGGATAGTTCCACGCCGTCAGCGCAATGACCACGCCATGGGCCACGCGCTGGATCCAGATCTGCTCGTCAGGATTGTCCGAAGGAATGATATCTCCGGTGATCCGGCGCGCTTCCTCGGCCGCGTAGGACAGATAAAGTGCCGCCCCCTCGATCTCGCCGCGCGCCTCATGCAGGGGCTTGCCTTGTTCGGCAATCACACAGCGCGCAAGCCGCTCGCGGTTTTCAAGAATAAGGCGGCTGAGATCTTTCAACAGCTTCCCGCGGGAGGCGGGCGGCATAGCCTCCCATGCCGGTTGGGCCTGATAGGCAGCCGTGACTGCCCTGTCGGCATCGTCGGCATTGCCGCGCGGAACCGATGCAATCACTTGCCCCGTGGCCGGATTTTCAACCTCGATCCATTCTTTCAGGTTGGACTCAACCCAACTGCCGCCGATGTAATTGCGGTAGCGGTCAGTGCCTTTGACAAGATCTTTTAAGCCGGACATGGCAGTGGTTCCTTAAGCGCTTAGCGCATGAAGTCGCCCTGAACCTGATAGCCCATCGTTTCAGGCAGCCAGAGCGTAAGTTGCGGGACGTAGACAAGAACGAACAGTAACGTGATGAGCACGATCAAGAAGGGCCAAAGCTCTTTGGTGATATCCACAACTTTGATCCCCGAAACACCAGCGATCAGGAACACCAACTCGCCCATCGGCGGTGTCACCAACCCGATCATCAGATTGACCACCGACACCACCCCGAAATGCACCGGATCAATGCCCAGTGTCAGAACCGTGGGCATCAGGATCGGGATGATGATCAGCAACATCAACAGCGTATCCAGAAAGGCCCCAAGGACCAAAAACAGGATTGTCACAACAAACATGAACAGCGCAGGTGCAAGATTAAGCTCAACCATCCAATGGCCAAGCACTTCGGGAAGCTGTTCTGCGGCGACGATCCAGTTCATCACCAAGGCACCCGCGATGGTGATGGCGACGATCGAGGTGGCTTTGGAAGAGTTGACGAGCACGCGGTAAAACCCCGCGAGGCTGAGTGTGCGGTACCAAAAGAACGCCAGAACCAACGCACAAAAGGCGGCTACGGCGGCGGCCTCGGTCGGGGTCACAGCGCCGGAGTAGATACCCCCCAACAAAATAGCGGGCAGACACAGAACCGGAATTGCATGGACAACGCTCGTAACCGCCTCGCGGAACTTCGGGACGGGCTCGACGGGGAAATCCTTATACCGCGCTAAGACTGTCACCACGCCAGATTGGGCTGCGGCCAGCATCAGGCCCGGAATGACCCCGCCCATGAACAGATAGCCAATCGATGTGTCCGAGACAGCGCCGTACAGCACCATCGGAATAGACGGCGGGATGATTGGCCCGATGATTGCAGAGGTGGACGATAAGGCCGCAGCGAACCCAGGCGCATAGCCCGCCTTGACCATCGCATCCACTTCCAACTTGCCCGGGCCTGCGGCATCGGCAAGGGCCGACCCACTCATTCCCGAAAAGATCACGCTTGCCACAATGTTTACGTGAGCGAGCCCGCCTTTGTAGCGCCCGACCAGCAAATTGGCCACGCCGTACATCTTTTCGGTCAACTTGCCTTCGTTCATGATTTCGGCGGCAAGAATAAACAGCGGAACCGACAGCAGCACAAAGCTGCCATAAAGGCCATTCAGGCTTTGCGTCGCGACAAGCGCAACATCCTGATGCGTCAGCACCAAATAAACGATGCCGCTTGCCAGCATCGCATGACCAATCGGCATGCCAAGGAACGACCACAGGAAGAAAAGGACAAACATCGTCCAAGCGGAAATACTCATCAGATCCGCCCCCCTAGAGCGCTTCTTGCCAACGGGCCCCTGCCAGACGCCGAAAGCGGATCGCCGCACCGACGACCACTGCCATTACGAAGATGGCAAAGCAGGAATACACCAAGTCCAGACGCAGATGCAGCAACATCGTGCTGCGCCGCGCCGAGAAATGGATGTAGTCAAAGACCGCTGGGACAGCGAGAAGAAAGACGATGCCCAGCGAAAGCGTGTTGAAGATCGCAATCCAGCGGCGAATGCCCGGTCTGAACCAAGCGTAAATCACATCAAAGACGATATGTTCACGCTCGCTCAGCAGGATGCCGCATGTCCAAAATACCACCCAGACATAGGATATAGCGCAAAGCTCCAACGTCCAGGCAATGGGCGCGTTAAAGACGTAGCGCGACACGACCTGGACGATGAAGGCAAAGAACAAGACGGCAAAACTAAACGCCGCTAAGCCCTCGGAAAATCGCGTCCAACCTGTCCGAAATTTCCCGATCACTGGGTTACGATCCCGCGGCGTTGATGCGGTCAATCAGGCCAGCGGGCCACGTTGCAGCAAAGTCGCTTGCCAAGAACTTCGCCTGAACTTGATCACGGAACGCGGCGACATCGGGGGTTGTGACAGTCATGCCCTTGCTTTCCAGGAAGGTCTTGGCCTCAGCTTCTGCCGCCAGAACGCCAGAATCATTATAGGCTTTGGCGGCCGCCTCTGCGGTTTGGATGGCGGCTCTTTCCTCGTCGCTCAGCGCGTCCCAATAGGGTTTGGCCATGGTGAAGAAGGTGTTTGACACCATATGGTCTGTCAAAACGACCTGCTTGGTCACTTCGTAGAACTTGTTGGCGATCACATCCGCCAGCGGGTTTTCAAAGCCATCAATCGTGCCGGTTTGCAGGCCAAGGTAGATTTCCTCGAATGCCATTGGCGTCGCACTGGCCCCAAGCGAATTGCCAAGAAATTGCCAGGTCTCAGACCCAGGCATCCGCAGCTTAAGGCCTGCAAGATCGGCTGGCACATTGACGGTATGGGCTTCGCGCAGAACGACCTGACGCGACCCTAAGTACTGGCTGCGCACGATGACAAGATCAAGATCTGCCGCCACCTTTGCCTTGTATTCAGCCCCGATGTCGCCGTCATAAACCGCGTCCAAGTGGGCAGCATCGCGCATCAGATAACCGTTGGTGAAGATCGAGTATTCCGGGATCAAGGCCGCAATATCCTGCGGCGAGATCATGCCGACCTCAAGATTACCGCGCTGCATGGCTTCGATTTCGGTGCCCTGCGCAAAGAGCGTTCCGTTGTAATGGATCTGTACGTCAAAGGCACCCGGAAGCGCTTTGTCTAAGGCATCCTTGAACGCCACCAGCGCCATCGACTGCACTTCGGACTCTGCGCCCGGCGTGGAGATGCGAAGCGCCTTGGCGTCGGCAAAGGCGGGTCCGGCGAAGGCAGCAACTGTCATTACAAGCGCGGCACCCGAAAGCAGCGCGCGGCGTCCTATGTTCGGCATAGAGGTGGTCATGGATGAAGCTCCCTAGATGAAAACGCCTTGCGGATCTTTGCGTCCCCAATGGCCAGTGTTTTGCAGCCTAATACTCCAATGCAGGGATCAAGCCGTCAAGTACATTGTTGACAATCTTTCATTAATCATCATGATATCATCAGGATCTGGCGAGCGGCCAAACCTTATAGCTTTTTGATTCATGAGGTTGTGGTGAAAACTCTGCCCGGAACGCGCTGTCTGGCCGTTGCTGTTGCAACCCCCCTGACACCCGACTTTCGCCCCGATATAGACCGCTGGCTGGGCCATATCCGTGCGATGTTGGCGGCTGGCTGTGATGGCGTGACAATTTTTGGCACCACCGGCGAAGGGGCAGAACTTCCCGTCGAAGAGCGCATCAACGCCCTGAACGCGCTGATTGCTGCGGGCATCCCTGCGGGCCGGGTTGTTGTGTCGGTTGGAACTGCGGCAATTGCCGATGTCGTGCGCCTTGCCAGCCACGCGACCCTGCAAGGCGTCCACGGCGTTTTGCTGATGCCCCCGCCTTTCTATCGCAGCGGCATCACCGAAGACGCGACATTTCGATATTTTGCGACCGTCATCGACCGGATGGCACTGCCGGACCTACGCCTTTACCTCTACCATTTCCCCGACATCTGCGGCGTTCCGATCACCCCGCAGGTGATGCGGCGACTCGACGAGCGCTATCCGGGCAATATCGCCGGGATCAAAGATTCCAGCGGCGACCTTGATTTCACGCTGGATATCGTGCGCCGCTTTTCCCATCTGTCCATCTTCACCGGGTCCGAGATCCATTTGCCCGAACTGATCGAGGTGGGCGTGCGTGGCACGATCTGCGGCCTTGGCAATGTGATGCCGCGCCTGATGCGCGCCTTGATTGATGCACCCACAGCCTTTGACCGCCGCGCGCTTGTGCCTGCCGTGCAAAATGGCGATGCGATCTTGTCGCGCCGCCCCTTCATCCCTTCGATCAAGGCGGTTGTGGCGGGCTTTCTGGGCGATGCGCAGTGGCAAAGGGTCATTCCGCCAATGCCTGAACTTCCTCTGCTTGAACGCAACCAGATTGTTGCCGACTTTATGGCTTGGGACGCCGCCCTTCCCCCCCATATGCGCAGTAATCCGGCCAGTGGCGCCCGAACGGTCAATGTCGTCGATCTGCGGCGCGCGTGAAGGAGAGATCATGGCCCATCCGCTTGACACCAAACCGCCCCTGACATCGCCCGAAACCTATCGCAATGCGCTGCCCGATTTTGACCGAACCGATATACTGCAAGCCCGTGTCGACCTTGCAGCCTGTTTTCGCATGGCCGCAAGGCTTGGCATGCAAGAGGGCATTTGCAACCATTTTTCAGCCATGGTGCCGGGCTATGACGATCTGTTTCTGGTCAATCCCTATGGCCGCGCCTTTTGCGAGGTGACGGCCTCGTCGCTGTTGATCTGCGACTATCAAGGCAATGTCATTGCAGGCGATGGCGCACCGGAAGCAACCGCCTTCTTCATCCACGGCCAGGTTCACAAACACAAGCCCCGCGCCCGTGTCGCATTCCACACGCATATGCCCTTTGCCACGGCCCTGACCATGGTGGAAGGGGATCCGCTGATTTTTGCTGGCCAGACAGCGCTTAAGTTCTACGGGCGCACGGCTGTGGATCGAGCCTATAACGGCCTTGCCCTTGACGAGCGCGAAGGCCAACGCATCGCCGAAGCAATCGGCGAGGCCGACATTGTCTTTATGAAACATCACGGCGTCATGGTGGTGGGCGGCAGCATCGCGGAGGCATGGGACGATCTGTATTATCTGGAACGCGCCTGCGAGGTCCAACTTCTGGCCATGTCGACGGGACGGCCAATTGTGCCGGTTCCCGCGCATATAGCCCAAGCCGCCTACCAGCAAATGCGGCAGGACGACACCGAGTCTGCAAGACTGCATCTGAACAGCGTCAAGCGTCAGCTTGACCGCCTCGAACCCGATTATCGCACCTGATCTGGAGATTACTATGGCCTGGAACGGCGTCTTTCCCGCAACAACCACGAAACTGAAACCCGATGGCAGCGTGGATATCAACGCCACTCAGGCCGGGTTAGACCGCCTGATCACCAGCGGCGTGTCGGGCGTCATTGTGCTGCCCATGCTGGGCGAAAATGCATCCCTCACCCAAAGCGAGCGTGACAGAGTTGTGACTGCCGCCAAGGAAGTCGTCGCAGGCCGCGTTCCCCTTCTCAGCGGATTGGCGCAGCTTTCGACAGATGACGCGGTGCAGGCGGCCAAAACCTATCAAAGGCTCGGGGCCGAGGGCATGATGGTCTTCCCCAGCCTTGCCTACCGCACCGACAGACGCGAAACCATCGCTTGGTACAAGGCCATCGCCGCCGCCAGCGACCTGCCAATCATGATCTACAACAACCCCATCGCCTACCGCGTCGATGTGGATGTGGAAACACTGAAGAGCCTGTCCGACATTGCCAAAATTGTCGCCATCAAAGAAGAAACCGGCGATATCCGCCGCGTGACCGACCTGTTCAACGCGTTCGGCGATCGGTTCGACATCTTTTGCGGCGTGGATGACCTTTTGCTGGAAAGCGTGGCGCTTGGCGCGGTGGGATGGGTGTCGGGCATGACCAACGCTTGGCCTATCGAATGCGTGAAGCTGTTCAACCTCGCCAAGGGTGGCAAGTTTGCCGAAGCCCTGCGCCTGTACCGCATTCTGACGCCAGCCTTCCACCTCGATACCGATGTCAAGCTGGTGCAATACATCAAACTGGCCGAACACCTAACCTACGGCGCTTCCTTGGCCGTCCGCGCGCCCCGCCTGCCGGTAGAGGGCGCAGAACTTGCCCATGCAGAGGCGGTTATCCGCAAGACCATCGCCGATCTTGCGGCCTTTGGCTGAAAGAAGCGTCAAGGTACATTATCCTTGACTTCCAGACGGCGTCGGATCGGGGCAAAAATCTCCCGTCCGACATCGCTTGGCTTTGGCCGCGCAGATCAATACCGCACCATTATAGCAAACGCGCCCCTGTGGCGGGATGGATTTCAGTTTGGTTCGGGCGCATAATATATAGAATTCGCGCAACAGGAGAATTGCCCATGGGACTTGCCAAAAAAGTTGTGCTCATCACCGGGGCTGCTTCGGGAATGGGGGCGGCCTGTGCGCGGCTTTTTGCGGCGGCTGGCGCCAAAGTGGTGATCGTTGACCGCAATGCGGCGCTATCCGAAGAGATCGCGCAGGCGACAGGGGCGGGCGCGCCACTGGTTGGCGATGTCAGCGGCTCGAGCTTTTGCGACGGGGCGGTTGCCACGGCGGTGGCGCGCTATGGCAGGCTGGACATCTTGGTCAATGCGGCGGGCATCATCGTTCGGGCCGATGCCGATCACACCACCGACGCCGATTGGCAGCGGATGCTGAACGTCAATGTCAGCGGGACTTTCTATATGTCCCGAGCGGCGGCGCGACAAATGAAGCTTCAGGGCGCGGGAAGCATCGTCAACTTCGGCTCGATCTGGGGCAGTGTGGCGGGACGCGGCCATGTGGCCTATTGTGCCAGCAAAGGGGCCGTCCATCAAATCACCCGCGCCATGGCCATTGATCACGCCCGCGACGGCATCCGCGTCAACGCGGTCTGCCCGGGTGAGGTTGACACGCCCATGCTGCGCCAGGGCGGGCGTGATCAGCCGATGAGCGACGCCGCCATGGTGGCCATGGCCGACACGGTCGTGCCGATGGGCCGCGTGGCGCAACCCGAAGAGATTGCGCGGGCCGTCCTCTTTTTGGCGTCGGATGCGGCAAGCTATATTACGGGAACGCTGTTGCCGGTGGATGCGGGCTACACGGCTGTCTAAGGCAAGCCTTTAGACCCTAAACTCGTCGCTCAAGGAGATGTCATGACCCTTCGCTTGCTTGGCCGCACTGGCATCAAGGTTTCCACGCTGTGCTTGGGGGGGGACAATTTTCTGAACCCGACATCAGAGGAGGAGTCGATCCGGATGATCGACGCGGCTTTGGCCGGTGGGATCACCATGATCGACACCGCCAACAGCTATATGCGCGGTGAAAGCGAGCGGATCGTTGGCAAAGCCCTGAAGGCCAATGGCAGACGGCACCAAACGGTGGTGGCGACAAAGGTTCATTATCCAATGGGTGACGGGCCGAACGATCGCGGCAATTCGCGCCTGCACATTATGCGCGCGGTAGAGGATTCGCTGCAAAGGCTTGGCATGGATCATATCGACCTGTACCAGACCCATCGTCCGGACATGAGCGTTCCATTGGACGAAACCTTAAGGGCGCTGGACGATCTGGTTCGGCAGGGCAAGGTGCGCTACATCGGGTCGTCTACGGCACCGGCATGGCATGTGATGGAAGCCGTCATGACAAGCGAGATGAAGGGCTATGCCCGTTTCGTCACCGAACAATCGCCCTATAACCTTCTTGACCGCCGGATCGAGAATGAACTGGTGCCGATGTGTCAGCGCCATGGACTTGGCCTGTTGTGCTGGTCGCCCATGGCCATGGGGATGCTGGCGGGGCGCTACAGCACTGCGGCATCCCCCGACGCGGAATCTCGAGTGGTCAAGCGCGGCGGCATCTA
>CANIKY010000126.1 GCA_947468085.1 Paracoccaceae bacterium
ACAACCCTGACCAACACGGGGGACATCCTTAACGCCTCGGCCTTACAAGCAGCGATTGAGGTGACGGGCGATTTGGCGCTGCGCAACTCTGGCCGGATCGAAGGGGCGGTGACGGTCAAAGACGGGATTGCCGACATTTACAATGCAGGCACCCTGCACGGCGACATCAAGCTGAGCGGCTATGCCGACACGGTGCGCATCAGCGGTGTGGTGATGGGCAATGTGACCTTGGGCGATGGGGCCAATGTCTTTTGGCAGACCGGCGGGCGGGTGATGGACACGGTCTATGGCGGATTTGGGGATGACACCTATCATGTTGATCGGTCTGATACGGCCATCAGCGACATGACCGGCGGCATGGATGTGGTCTATGCCTCGGCCAGTTTTCGTCTGACGGTTGGGTTGGAAAAATTGGTCCTTCTGGGACCGATCGGGCTTACCGGTACGGGCAATGCCGCGGCAAATGTCATAGCGGGGGACACGGGTGGCGATTTTCTATGGGGCCTTGGCGGCAATGATGACTTAAACGGGGGCGAGGGGAACAACTGCCTGATGGGCGGTGCTGGCCTTGACACTTTGCGCGGCGGTGAGGGGAACGACCGCATTGACGGCGGTGCAGGCGCGGATGTGATCTATATGGGCTATGGCAGCGACACGCTTTTGGGCGGTGCAGGGCGCGATACGCTGCGGTTTGACGCGCTTGACAGTCTTTTAGGGGTAACTGCCAACTTAACCACCAACAAAGCGATTTTTGAGGATCAAGGCGACACTTTGCGCTTTTCGGGCTTTGAAGACCTGTTTGGCAGCGTCTATGCCGATACTCTGACAGGGAACGCCTTAGCCAATGCTTTGGCGGGTTTTGCTGGCGCCGACAAGCTTTCAGGCGCGGCAGGCAACGATACGTTGCTGGGTGGTGCGCAGGCCGATGTGATGGACGGCGGGCAGGGGGCGGATGTTTTTGTTTACAATGCCTTGTCAGACAGCCCCGTAAGCGGGGCCGATACGATTCTTGCCTTTGAAAAAGGGCAGGACAAGATTGATCTGTCTGCGCTAGATGCTTGGCCGAGCGGGGCGGATGATGCCTTTAGTTTTATTGGCAATCAGGCCTTCGGAGCCAGTACGTCTTGCCTGCGTTATCAACGCAACGAGGCGATGGGCACGACCCTGATCGAACTGCGCTCTGGCGGATCGACCAGCGTTGATCTTCAGATTGTGTTGACGGGCCTCTATGACCTGACGGCCGATAGTTTCGTGCTGTGAATGGCCCGCAAAATTTGGCGCAAAGTTTGCACAAATTGCGCCAAGAAAGTGGGCAATGGCGCATGGCTATCAACCATTTACCAAACTGTTCGCACCAAAATGGGCCATAGATCAGCGCTCGAAGAGTGCCGCGGTTTGGGGTAGAACATGGCATCTTTTGAGATTGCGACCGACACGCAGTCAGGCCAGACCCTGTCGTCGGGTGAATTTGGCTTTGTGGCGTCCAATGGGTCTATTTTGGCCTCTGTCGGACCTGCGGTGGTGCTGAAGGGCGCGGCGACACTGGTGTCTTACGGGGCGATGGCGGCTTCAACCTCTAGCGCCTTGGTGGTGCTTGAGACTGGGTCAACCAGCGTGAAGATTGCTGCGACAGGTTCGGTCGTTACCAGCGGGATTGATCTGGCAGCAATCTCGGGCAGCTTTATGGGCCCATTTGCGCTGCATTTGTCGGGCATGGTCAGCGGTGGGCAGGGGGTTAGCCTTGTGGCATCAAAGCCGTCCTCAACCCTATTCATCGGCAACGACGGCACCGTGCAGGGTTTGGGTTTTTCCTCAGGCCAAGCCATCGCCCTGACGTTGAACCCGACATCTGTGGCCGCTTTAAGCAATGCGGGCATGATCACCACAGCAGGCACCGGCCCTACGATCGAGGTCTGGGGCGCAGGCGGGCTTTCGTTAAGCAATACGGGAAACATCGTCAACGCCTCGGCCAATGGGGTGGCCATTGCGGTGGTGGGTACGCTGTCCTTGCTTAACTCCGGCCAGATCGAGGGCGATGTGACGGTCACTCTTTCGGCCAATATCACCACAACAGGCACACTTCATGGTAACATCCTTTTGGGCAGCGCCAACGATACGGTCCGGGTCAGCGGGGTGGTCATGGGCGATATCTATCTTGGTGATGGGCGTGGGGCGTTTTACCAGACAGGGGGGCGGGTGATGGGCCACGTTTATGGTGGCAATGGCGACGATCAGTACCATGTTGACCGGTCCGATACCGAGATCGGCGACACAACCGGCGGTATGGACACGGTCTATGCCACCGCCAGTTTTAAGCTCAGCATGGGGATCGAGAACTTAATCCTCAGCAGTGCGTCGGGAATGACGGGCGTGGGCAATCTCGGCGCAAACATAATTCTCGGCGCCGGTGGAGACGATGTTTTGTGGGGATTGGGCGGCAATGACGCGCTAAACGGTGCTGAGGGCAACAACTCCCTGATGGGCGGTGCTGGGCTTGATACCTTGCGCGGCGGTGACGGCCATGACCGCATCCAAGGCGGCCCCGGCGCGGATATGGTTTATGTAGGTTATGGCAACGACACGTTGATCGGCGGCACAGGGCGCGATGCGCTGAGGTTTGATGCGCTTTCCAGCCTTTTGGGCGTCACCGCCAACCTTGCCACCAAGAAAGCTGTCTTCGAAGATAAAGGCGACGCTTTGCGCTTTTCGGGCTTTGAAGACCTGGTTGGCAGTGCCTATGCCGACACCTTAACTGGCAATGCTTTAGCCAATACCTTGTCGGGCGGTGGTGGGGCAGACACGCTGTCTGGCGGGGATGGCGCAGATATAATTGTAGGCGGGCCCCAAGCCGATGTTCTTTATGGCGGCAAAGGGGCCGATAGCTTTGTCTTTTTGGGATTGACCGACAGCATTTTATCAGGCTTTGACACGATCAAAGACTTTGAAAAAACCATTGATCTGATTGATCTCTCCATGTTGGATGCCGTCTTGGGCGGGGTTGACGATGGCCTTTTATTCATCGGCACAAATGCCTTCAGCGGGAGTGGGGCCGAAGTGCGCTATACGCGCGACCCAGTCTTGGGCGTCACAGTGATCGAGGTGCAGATAGCAGGCTGGAGCATGGGCGACACGCAGATCGTTCTGACTGGCCTTTTTGACCTGACGGCCGCGAGTTTTGTTCTTTAAACGGCCGCTCAGGCGCCTGCCTTACAGGGCTTGTCCTACACCCGCCCGGCAAAATCTGCGGCAGAGTGGCGTTCAGCCATCTGCTCTGACGGATCGCCTGAGATCTTGTTCACAATGCGGCCACGTTTGACCGCGGGTCGCGCCTCGATCGCATCAGCCCAGCGTTTCACGTTGGTATAGATGCCCACATCCAAAAACCTGTCCGCCTCAGGGTAGCTGCGCCCCAAGACCAAGTTGCCATACCATGGCCAGATCGCCATGTCGGCGATGGAATAGTCGCCCGCCATCCATGCGTGCTGGGCAAGATGGCGGTCCAGCACATCCAACTGGCGCTTCACCTCCATCGCGTAGCGGTTGATGGCATATTCGATCTTTTCGGGCGCATAGGTGTAAAAATGCCCAAACCCGCCGCCCAAGAAGG
Organism: Paracoccaceae bacterium; assembly: GCA_947468085.1. GTDB lineage: Bacteria > Pseudomonadota > Alphaproteobacteria > Rhodobacterales > Rhodobacteraceae > Stagnihabitans. The sequence goes on from CANIKY010000126.1 coordinate 3,608, forward strand.
GGGCCGATCCCATCTGCCACATCAGCCAATTGAGCGCCTCGGTGCGCATCGGGCCAGCGGTGGGCAGGAAAGCGCCGAATTTCTCGGCCAGATGGATCAGGATCGAGCCTGATTCAAAGACGCGCAAAGGTTCGGGCCCTGTCAGGTCCAGCAGGGCGGGGATCTTGGAGTTGGGGTTCACCGCCACAAAGCCAGATCCGAACTGCTCGCCCTTGCCGATGGTGATCAGCCAAGCGTCATATTCGGCCGCGTGACCCGCTTGCAGCAACTCTTCAAACATCAGGGTGACTTTGACGCCATTGGGCGTTGCCAGCGAGTACAGCTGAAACGGATGCTCCCCGCGCGGCAGGTCTTTGTCATGCGTGGCGCCAGAAATGGGCCGGTTGATCGTGGCGAACTTGCCGCCATTCTCTTGATCCCAAGTCCAGACTTTCGGCGGTGTATAGGGCGTGGTCATGGGGGTCATCCTATCCTGCGGTTCTATAGGCTAAGATTAAGCGCAAATTTGCCGCCCTTCAATGACGCGTGCTTGTATGGCCGAAAAGGCGTACCTATCTCTAGCGCGACACAGCGCAGGAGATGCAGATGCTTTGCCCGATGGATGGCCAACCCCTTGTTATGACTGACCGCAGCGGGGTCGAGATTGACTATTGCCCGAAATGCCGCGGTGTCTGGCTGGACCGTGGCGAATTGGACAAGATCATTGACCGCGCCACCCCCGCCTCCGTGCCAGCCCCGCAACCCCAGACCGGCGCAGCCCCCTTCACCATGGCGCAGCCGCAAGGCCAAAGGTACCGCGACGACGACGATGACGACGACCGCTATAAGAAAAAGCGCAAGGGCAGGATTTTGGGCGAGTTGTTCGACTTCTAATCCGCCCTTTACACCGACCGCGTGATCCCGCCATCCACCCGCAGGTTCTGTCCGGTGATATAGCCTGCGCCGTCCGATGCCAGAAACGCCACCGTGGCTGCGATCTCTTCCGCGCGGCCATAGCGGCCCATGGGAACGGATTGACGGCGCGCCTCGGTGGCGGGCAGGCTGTCGATCCAACCGGGCAAGATATTGTTCATCCGCACGTTTTTGGGTGCAAAATCATCGGCGAAGATCTTGGTATAGCTGGCCAAACCGGCACGAAACACCGCCGAAGTCGGGAACATCGCCGAGGGTTCAAAGGCCCAAGCGGTTGAGATGTTGATGATGCTACCCCCACCCTGCGCCACCATAAGGGGTGCCACAACCCGCGCGGTGCGGATGATGGGCATAAGGTATACCTCCATGCCCTTGTGCCAATCTTCGTCGGTAATCTCTAAAATCGGCGCGCGCGGCCCGTGGCCGGCCGAGTTCACCAGCACGTCAATGCGCCCATAGCCGGCCATGGTTGCATCGACCAAGCGTTTGATATCGTCCGTGCTTTGGTTCGATCCGGTCACCCCAATGCCGCCCAACTCTGTGGCCAGCGCCTCGCCCTTGCCGGACGAGGACAAGATGGCAACCCTATACCCATCCGCCGCCAGCCTTTTGGCCGACGCCGCCCCCATCCCAGACCCGCCCGCCGTAATCACCGCCACCTTTTGCATCGTCATCTCCCTTGGTTGGTTTGACTCTGCCATCGGGGCAGGGTTACGGCAAGATCACTTGGCGGGCGCAGGCGCGCCCCCTGCAAAGCGGTTGCCATGGCGGTAGTCGCAAGCGGCCTCTTGCATCTGCAAATGCAGGCTCGTGCCGGTGAAGGGGTGGGCGCGGGCGAGGTCTTCATCAAAGTCGATGCCAAGGCCCGGCGCTTCGGGTGGCAGGATATAGCCGTCTTCCCATGTCAGCGTGTGCTTGATCAAAGCCATGTGGAAATCGCCGCCCGTCTGGATGGTTTCGGCCATCAGCAGGTTGGGGATCGACACGGCCAGATGGATATTGGCCGCCCATTCCACGGGGCCTGCGTACAGATGCGGGGCCATTTCGGCGTTGAAAATCTCGGCTATCGCTGACACTTTCTTGGCCTCCATAATACCGCCCAAGCGGCCCAAGGCGGGTTGCAGGATTTTTACACCACCTGCCCGCAAAAGCGTGCCAAATTCGGTCTTGGTGGTCAGCCGTTCGCCCGTGGCGAGGGGGATGCGCACATGGCGGGCCACCTCGGCGAATTCCAAGATATTGTCGGGCGGGATCGGTTCTTCGTACCACAGCGGATTATAGGGTTCCAACTCGCGCCCCAAGCGGATGGCGCCGGGGGTGGTGAACTGCCCATGCGTGCCAAACAAAAGATCAGCCTTGTCGCCCACCGCCTCGCGGATTTTTTTGCAAAACTCGACCGAGCGGGAAATGTCGCTCATCGCCGGTTCATGGCCGCCGCGGATCGTATAAGGGCCTGCGGGGTCGAATTTGACGGCTGTAAAGCCCTGTTTGACAGTGCGCGCGGCGGCCTCGGCGGTCATATCGGCGTTGACCCAGAATTCGGCGGCATCTTCGCCCGGTTCAGGATACAGATAGGTGTAAGAGCGCACGCGCTGGTTCATCTTACCGCCCAAAAGCGCCCAAACCGGCCGGTTGCGCGCCTTGCCCAAAATGTCCCAGCAGGCGATCTCTAGCCCCGAAAAGGCCCCCATGACGGTAGGGTCGGGGCGCTGGGTGAAGCCCGAAGAATACACACGGCGGTACATCAGTTCGACATTCTCGGGGCTTTCGCCTAGCATATGGCGTTCAAACACATCCTCGATCACCGCAATCATCGCCTTGGGCCCCACAGTCGAGGCGTAGCATTCACCGTAGCCAACGATCCCGTCATCGGTGGTGACTTTGGTGAAAATCCAATACCGCCCGCCCCAACCGGGGGCCGGGGGGGCTACGACGAAAATCTCCAGATCCTTCAGCTTCATGGCGACATCTCCCAGTTTTGCCCAGCCTAAAAGGCCGTGCGAGAAAGACATAGCCCGCCGCGACGCCAAATGTCGCAAAGGGGCGCTGCCCCTCGCCTGCGGCTCACCCCGGAGCATTTGAACCAAGATGAAGGGAAAGAGGCCCTTTTCCCCCTTCACTGAGGCCCAAATACGCGCAGGAGGGTCTGGGAGGGCAATTGGCCTTCCCAGCCGTGGCCCCGCAAGGAAAGGTCAGACATGCCCAATCGCGGCCAGAAATGTTTGCAAGACGGCGGCGTAGGCCTCGGGCTGTTCCACCATCGGCAAATGGCCCACGCCCTGCATCAGATGAAAGCGGTGACCGGGGATCAACTCTGCCGTTTCGCGCACCAGATCGGGCGGGGTGGTGCCGTCGTTGGCACCCGCGATGGCCAAGGCAGGCAGGCGCAGGCTGGCGGTGGTGGTGTAAAAATCCGTCCCGCCAATGGCTGCGGCACAGCCGGCCCAGCCTTCCGGGTCGGTGCCGGTGATCAGGCGGCGCAGCGTGGGCGCGTGGGGGTTGTCGCGCCAGCGCGGCCCCAGTTGGCGTTGCAGGGCGCTGTCGGCATAGGCGTCTAGCCCTGTCGCCCTAATCTGCGCCGTGCGGTCTGCCCAAAGTTCGGCTGAGCCAATCTTGACGGCGGTGTTCGAAAGCACCAATCCCCGCACCAGATCCAGCCGTTTCACCGCCAGCCCCTGCGCCACCAAGCCCCCCAGCGAGACACCGATGAACACCGCGTCTTTCATGCCCACGTGATCCATCAACCGTTCCGCATCGCGCACCAGGGCACCCATGGCATAGGGTGCCGGGGGCACGTCTGATCCGCCATGGCCGCGGTGGTCATAGGTAAGGGTGCGGTACCCCGCCAGATGGGGTAGAACCCCGTCCCAGATCGACAGGTTTGTGCCCAAGGCATGCGCAAACACCAAGGGCGGCGCTCCTTGGGGGCCTTGCAGGCTTACGTTCAGGCGAAGATCAGACAGATAGACGAGCATGGTTGTGATACTGCATTTCATGTGACTTATATGGTCAATTTGGCGATAATATAGTTGAAAAAAGATGATTTATCCAGACAATGCCCGACGGAACATTTCGGCATCGACATTCCCGCCCGAGGCGGTACAGATCACCGTCTCGGGCAAATCGGGGCAAAAGAGGGCTGCCGCCAAGGCGACCGCCCCGCCCGGTTCCACCACAATCCGCAGATGGGCAAAGGCCAAAGCCATAGCTTGCAGCACCTGCGCATCGCTGACCACCAGCCCCGGCCCGCAAAGCCGCTGCAGGATGGGAAAGGTGATCTTGCCCGGTTCGGGCGTGACGATCGCATCGCAGATCGACCCACTCGCG
>CANIKY010000127.1 GCA_947468085.1 Paracoccaceae bacterium
GAACTGGACCTCAAGCGCAAAAAGCAACTCAACATGGGCAAGCCGCCGGTCTATGACCGCACCTCGCTGCACCAATCTGCGGCCGAGAAAGCCGCCCTGCGCGCCGAGGGGCGCGAAGGTTATTGGCGCTTTAGGCTGGATCTTGCGCGGATCGAATGGAATGACGGCATCTTGGGCCCAATCTCGATTGATGCCGCGTCGGTTTCGGACCCGGTTTTGATCCGGGCGGATGGGCAGATCCTGTATACATTCGCCTCGTCGGTTGATGACATCGACATGGGGGTGACCAACATTGTGCGTGGGGCGGATCATGTGACCAACACCGCCACACAGATCCAGATCATGCAGGCGATGGGTGGCATTCCGCCCGATTTTGCCCATCACTCGCTGCTCACCGGCCCCAAGGGTGAAGAGCTTTCCAAGCGTTTGGGCGTGCTGGCGCTGCGCGATTTGCGGGCCAGCGGCATTCAACCTATGGCACTTCTTAGCCTTATGGCGCGGCTTGGATCGTCCAAGCCGGTGGAACTGGCGCAATCGATGCAAGAGCTGATCGACGGCTTTGATGTTGGCAGCTTTGGCGCGGCCCCCACCAAGCTGGATGCGGATGACCTTTTGCCCCTGACTAGGGCGCACAACCAGACCCTGCCGTTTGCCGATGTGGCAGAGCGGATCGCGGCCTTAGGTGTGCCTGCGGATCAGGCGCAAGCTTTCTGGAGCGTCACGCGTGAAAATATCACGGTGTTGTCTGATCTGGATGCTTGGTGGGCAATGTTCTGTGATGGTGCTGAACCGCTGATTGATCTTGAAGATGCGCCTTTCGTGGCCGATGCTATCGCCATGCTGCCGCCCAAACCTTGGACACACAGCACTTGGGCCGAGTGGACCGATACCGTCAAAGCCGCTACCGGCCGCAAGGGCAAGGGCCTTTACCGTCCACTGCGCCGCGCGCTGACGGGCCGCGATGCGGGGCCGGAAATGGCCGATGTCATGCCGCTGTTGCAGGTGATCAAGGCGGGTTAAGCAAATTTTGTGGGGCTGCGCTGCTTGGGCGCAGGGCAGGGTGGATGCCGCATGGCTACGGCGCAGGAAAAATCTTCTGTTATGGCTGGGTTTCAGGCCGTAATTCCCCTGGTTTTAGGCTATTTCCCCATCGCCTTTTCCTTTGGCGTGGCTGCCACGCGCACGGGCCTTTCGCCGCTTGAGGCGTTTTCGTTGTCGCTGATTGTCTTTGCCGGCGCGGCGCAGTTTCTGGCGATTGCGCTGCTGGCGAGTGGCGCGCCAGTGTTGGTGGCGGGGCTTACCTTGGCTGCCATGAATCTCCGCCATGTGCTTTATGGGCCCACGCTGCTGCAACGGGCAGGCGAGGATCGGGCGACAAGATGGGGTTGGCTTTGGGCCTTTGCATTGACTGACGAGGTGTTTGGCGCAGCCCTTGGTGCTTTGGCCAAGGGGCAGCGCTTTTCGGAAGGGTTCATGGTGATTGTGGGCTTTGGGGCCTATGGATCGTGGCTGGCAGGCACCGTGGCAGGGGCTTGGGCGGGGGGCGGGGCCTTAGATGCTTGGCCTGCTGTGGGGGCTGGCTTGGATTTCATGTTGCCCGCGTTGTTTTTGGCGCTGTTACTGTCGATCCTCAGCGCTCGACAGGTGCCGGCCATTGTCATTGCGGCGGCGGCAACTGTTTTGGGCACATGGTACGGATCGTCAACACTGGGCCTGTTTGCGGGCATGATTGCCGGGGCAGTGGTTGGGCTGTTCGGGCGCAAGGCGGAGGCGGTCGATGCGGGCTGATGTGCTGCAACTGGCCCTGATGGCGGGCGGCTTGACCTATCTGTGGCGCTATCTGCCGTTGCGGCTGAACTTAGGGGATATGCGCAAAGACGGCCTCTTGGCCCGCTTTCTGGCTGCTACGGGCCCCGCCGCCATAGCCACCCTGTTTGTCGCCGAAATGCTGCCGTTGCTAAACGGAACGCAGGCGTTGCAAGGCAGGGCGGGTGTGGGGGTCATGGCTGTGATCTTGGCCTTTGTGTGGCGCAAATCGGTGGTGTTTGCCACACTGGCGGGAGCCTGCGTCTGTGGGTTGGCTGCGGCCTTGGGCTTGTCGTGACGCGCTAACGGTCTGTGCGGCCTTTGCAAAAGGCTACTCCCATGCAAGCTGACCGCCATCAGAATTGCGCGGATGGCACAGATTTGAACCTGCGGCCCTGCGATTTTTCACACACTGTGTTGCTGACAGCTGGGCCTTAAACCCTTCCCTCAATGGTCTGCCCGATATGGGCTTTCAGGCCAGAGTGACCCGAGGCAGCATTCCCTTCGCATTGGCCAAAAGCGCCTCGCGCAGGCGGGGGCGGTCGGTGGCGTAGTTGCGCGTGATGGTGGCGCTGCGTTGATGCGTGGTCCAGTCATTGGCGGCGAGCAGGGGGGCGTCTGACGCCTCGGCCAGATGGCGGCCGCGGATCAGGTCGGCCATGCGTTCGGCCATCACCAAGGTCGGTCCATTCAAGTCACCCGCCGTGGCTTGCGGCATGACGGACGCATCCACCACGCGCAACCGCTCTATTCCGCGCACCGTGCCATCGGGGCGTGTCACATCGGCAGGATCACTGCCCATCTTGCAGGTGCCGCAGGGGTGATAGGCACTTTCCAGCTTTTGGCGCAGAAACTCGTCCAGATCGTCTTGATCCATGCGCCCATCGCCCGGTGCAAGTTCACGCCCGCGATAGGGCGCAAGGGCCGCTTGGGCAAAGATTTCGCGGGTGTGGGCGATGCAGGCGCGAAATTCCAGCCAGTCGTCCTCATGGCTCATGTAGTTAAAGCGCACGCGGGGCAGGCTGGTGGCGTGCGCATCGCGCAGCCGCACAAAGCCCCGGCTTTTGGACCGTTTGGTGCCGACATGCACCTGATAGCCATGACCGGAGGCCAAGGTTTTGCCGTCATAAGAAATTGCCAGCGGCAGGAAGTGATATTGGATGTCAGGATAAACAATCCCCGCGCGGCTGCGGATATGTCCGCCGGTTTCAAAGTGATTGGTGGCGCCCAGCCCCTTATGCGTCAGCAGCCATTCAACGCCGATCTTGGCCTTGCCCAAAAGGCTGACGTTGGGGAAAAGACTAACGGGTTGGGTGCATTCCTGCTGGATATATAGCTCCATATGATCCATCAGGTTTTCGCCCACTTGGGCAGAGTGATGCACCACCGCCAGCCCGTGTTCGCGCAGTTCCGCCTCTGGCCCGATGCCAGAGCGTTTGAGCAGGACGGGCGACATGATTGACCCCGCCGACAAGATCACCTCGCGCCCCGCGCGCGCCTCGCAGGGGTGGCCTTTGATGGTAAAGCGCACGCCGGTGGCGATCTTGTCAGTTGTCAGCACCTTTTCCACCAAAGCGCCAGTGATGACCCGCACGTTGCCCCGCGCAATAGCAGGGCGAAGGTACCCTACGGCGGCTGAACAGCGCTGGCCGTGGCCCACGTTCATCTCCATCGGGCCAAAACCTTCGTGCTGGCGTTGGTTCATATTGGGGCTGGCAGCGTAGCCCGCCTGAACGCCTGCCTGCACAAAGGCGTGGTACAGTGGGTTCTTTTCTGGCCCGCGGGTGACTTTGATAGGCCCCTCGGTGCCGCGCAGGGGGCCGCCCTCGCGCACCGATTCCAGCCGCTGGAAATAGGGCAGCACATTGGACCAGCGCCAACCTTCGGCGCCCAAAGCCTCCCACAACTCGTAATCCATCGGGTTGCCGCGCACCCAGCACATGCCGTTGATCGAAGATGATCCCCCAAGTCCCCGCCCGCGCGGCAGGTTGATCTGCCGCCCGCCAAGGCCCGGTTCGGGTTCTGTCACCATGCCCCAGTTGAACCGCGCCGTGTTCATCGGGATCGTCAAGGCGGAGGGCATCTGCACCATCACCGCCCGATCATCGCCGCCCGCTTCCAGCACAAGGATGCGCACAGACGGGTCTTCGCCCAACCGGTAGGCTAGAACACAGCCTGCCGAACCTGCGCCGATGATGATGTAATCGTATGCGCCTTCGTCGCGTGGCGTCATGATACGATCATGTAATACTTCAGCATATCACCCGGTTGCCGCCAAAAGCCGCGAAACCCCTTGGGGATCAAAAAGCTGTCGCCAACCTTGTAAGTGGCCGAGAAACTTTCGTTTTCCACCGTCACTTCGCCCTCTAGCACCACCATAAATTCATCGCAGGGGTAGCTTTCGTAAAACTCGGTATAGCCGCAGGATCGCCAGATACCGGCCTTGACGGCCCCGTGTTCATACCACGCATGGTCCAGCCCGACGGGCTGGCCTGCGATAAGTTCAGCCGTGGCCAAAGGCGCACCGGCGGAGGTTAAAAAGCCAGCGGGGCCTTGGGGGGTAAAGCGGATGGGATTGGGCATGGGTTAACCTGACTTGATGTCTTGGAAGATGCGGGTCAAGGCGCGTTCTTGGTCTTCGTTCAGGGCCTTGGGGGCCCAAAGACGGCTGCGCGTTTCGGCATCGGGGTAGATGGCCGGATCGGCCAGAACGGCGGGATCAACGAAGGCGTTGGCAGCCTTGTTGGCATTGGCATAGCCGATAAAGTCGGTGCATTTGGCAATGACCTCGGGCTTCATCAGGAAGTTTAGGAACGCATGGGCATTGGCCTTGTTGGGCGCATCTTTTGGCACCGCCATAACGTCAAACCACAAGGGCGCGCCGGTTTTGGGCACGGCATAGGCCAAATTCAGGCTAAGACCCGCACTTTCGGCGCGTGCTTTGGCCACAGCATAATCGCCCGACCACGCCATCACGGCGCAAACTTCGCCGTTGGGCAGGCCGTTGAGATAATTTTCATTGTCAAACGCGCGAACATATTCCCGCATCGGGGCTATCAAAGCGGCCGCTTTGTCATAGTCGCCAACATTGGTCGTATCTGGGTCAAGGCCGAGATATTTCAGCAAAATCGGGATCAGATCACGCGGGCTGTCATGCAGGCTTAACCCGCAATCGGCCAATTTGGCGGCGTTTTCTGGTTTGAAGATTGTGTCAAGGTTGGTCAAATCGACATCAGGCAACCGCGCTTTGACCAAGTCGACGTTATAGGCAAACCCTACCGATCCCCACATATATGGCGTGCAATGGGCAAGGCCCGGGTCCCACGCATCAAGGATTTTAAGAAGATCAGGGTCAAGGTTTGACCACAACGGCAAAAGGCCGCGATCAAGCGTGTCAAACACCCCCGCTTTCACCAGCATCGGCATCGAACGACCGGCGACATCAACCACATCATAGCCGGTGGACCCCGCCAGCAACTTGGCCTCGCCATCCTCGTAAGAGGAATAGGTGTCATAGATCGGTGTAATCCCCGTTTCGGCCTCAAAATCAGCAAGCGTCGTCTCACCTATATATTCGGCCCAAGAATAGATGTTGACCGAACCCGTCGATGCGTAAGATGGCCTGACCCAAGGCAGGCTCAGGGCTGCGCCAAAGCCTGCCAAGGTTGCGCGTCTGGTGAGTATCATGTCATCCCCGCTGTTTGTTTGATTTTGGTCAGGGTGCCAAAGCTTCATGTGGGCTGACAAGTGACAAGATTTCCGTTAGCGTCACTTTGGGTTAACGCTTGCGGGGTGCCTTGATGCGAACACTGCCCTCATTGACAGCTTTGCGCGCCTGCGAGGCGGTGGCGCGCACCGGCAGCGTGTTGGCTGCCGCGGCAGAGTTGCATGTGACACGTCCGGCGGTTTCCAAACAAATTGCCCTGCTGGAAAAAGACTTGGGCTGCGCGCTTTTCAGTCGCACGGGAAACCGCATCCAACCAACTCCGGCGGGTGCTGTTCTGTGCGATGGTTTAAAACAGGCGTTTGATCTGATCTCGTCGGCTGTACAAAGTGTTGCGCACCTTGCCCAGAATGACCAAAAGGTGCGCGTGCTGGTTTGCCGCGATTTTGCAGCCAGTTGGCTTGGCGCGCGGGTGGGCGCGTTTTTGGTGACCAACCCCGGTATCTCGGTTGAGATTACTGCTGAAAAGAATGGCACTTTCCGGTTGGAAGAGGATTTCGATTTTCGCATCTTTTATGGCCTGCATGGAGCGCACGCCAAAGGGCCGCTGGCCGAAACAGAATTGTGCCGATGGATTGACATGCCAGTCTGCACCCAAGCCTTTGCTGACCGCTTTTTACAGTCTGCTCACAGCGGCGATATCGCCCATCTTGTCGATGAAAACTACAATGTTTTGCAAGAGTGGATGCAGTTTGCGGGCGTAGATTTTGGCAATCGCCGCCTGCGCAGCACCTTGTTCAACGAATCAACTTTGCCAATCTCGGTCGCAGCCTCGGGGGGGGGCTTGGCGATCGGGGATAGTTTCTTGACCCTGCCGTTGATCCAGTTGGGCGAATTGATTGTCCCGTTTAAAGTTGGTCTGATCAGCGCGCAGACCTATTCTTTGTTCAAAGCCACTCGCCCCGCAGCTAAAGCCGCCGTCCGCTTTGAACGCTGGCTGCGCAACTCAGTTGTTGAGTATCAATCGACCGTTTTCCAAGAACTTAAGCGTCATGGGATCGCGATTATAGATAGAGCATCCAACGCCGCATCCATCAGCGCTTGAAGGCCATTTTGGCTTTTTTGCATAAATCCCATCATGGACTTATTTCATGAATCCATAGTGATAGCTGAAGGATGATCAGGCTGAACACCCCGACCTGCAAAACCCTGAACCGGCGCGCTTTTAATCAAGCAATCAAACGCTGAGGGTCGCTCTCGACGTGGTTTGGTGCTCACATGATGTGGACGACCGATCCCACCGGCGAGCGTTGGCGGCGACGGCGCGGCAACCACCGAAGGTGCTGCGTCAGAACCTAGACGCGTTGTGTGCACCGCAGGCCCGTGAAGCCAAACGGCTGGGTCCATGCCTCATGACACAAGACTTCGCCGGTTAAGGGGCTGTTTTCTAGGTTCGTGTCACATTTCTGGTTGGTGACCGGCCGCCTGCTTTATGAAGGTTGGGGGACAGGTCTGTCCGGGGATAACAGCAGACTGGCGGCCACCGGCTTTGTCCCACTGCGCAGGTTTGCGGTCTTTGGCGCTGCGTCACCAAAGCTTCACAACGCTGAATCCCTTTCGTCACATTTCAGCCTTAAAAGTGCACCACTCTTAGAGGGGTTTGTCGGTGCTTCAGATTAAACAGGTCACACGACGCTTCGGGGCGAAAGCTGCTGTGAATCAGGCCAGCTTTACGGTGGCTGGTGCGTCGTTTGTGGGCATCATCGGGCGATCTGGGGCTGGAAAATCCACGCTGTTGCGGATGATGAACCGCCTGACAGATGCTTCTGAGGGAGAAATCCTTTTTGAAGGTCGCAATATTTTGTCCCTGCAAGGCGCTGAAAAGCGTGCATGGCAAAGCCAGTGTGCGATGATTTTCCAGCAGTTCAATTTGGTGCCGCGCATGGATGTGGCATCAAACGTGCTGCACGGCATTTTGAACCGCCGGTCCACTTTGGCCACGGTGTTCAATGTTTGGCCACAGGCAGACATCTTGCGCGCTTTGTCGATCCTTGACCGTTTGGGCATATCTGAGCAGGCCCCCAAGCGGGCCGAGGCACTTTCGGGTGGCCAGCAGCAGCGGGTGGCGATTGCGCGGGCCTTGATGCAAGACCCCAAGATCATTTTAGCGGATGAACCCATAGCCTCGCTGGATCCGATGAACGCACAGGTCGTCATGGACACCTTACGCCGGATTCATGACGAGGATGGCCGCATGATCGTGGCCAACCTGCACACGCTGGATACCGCGCGCCGCTATTGCGACCGCGTGA
>CANIKY010000128.1 GCA_947468085.1 Paracoccaceae bacterium
CCGCACTGGCAGGCCACACAGGGTCCCGCTGCGGTGTTTGGTGCAGGTGGGGCTGCCCGCGCCGTCATCGCCGCCCTGATCGAGTCTGGCACTCCGGAAATTCGCATCGCCAACCGCACGCGCCTGCGTGCCGAAGGGCTGCAAGCTGATTTCGGAGGCCGCTTGGTGGTGTATGATTGGTTGCACGCGGGTGATATGTTGGACGGTGCGGCGCTTGTCATCAACGCTACCTCGCTTGGCATGGCTGGAAAGCCCGACTTGCGCCTGCCGCTGGATCTGCTGAAAGCAGGAACGATTGCCACCGATCTGGTCTATACCCCGCTTATGACCCCCTTCCTAACCGAGGCGCAAAGCCGTGGCGCGCATATTGTGGACGGTCTGGGCATGCTGCTGCACCAAGCAGCCCCCGGCTTTGAGCGTTGGTTTGGCCAGCGGCCGCAAGTCGATGATGCCACCCGCGCCGCCGTGCTTGGGATATGAGTGGTCCGTTTCGCCTTGGCCTAACAGGCTCGATCGGCATGGGAAAGTCTACCACAGCCGCCATGTTTGCCGCCGAGGGCATCCCTGTTTGGGATGCAGACGCCGCTGTGCATCGGCTTTATTCCCAAGGTGGGGCGGCGGTTGGCCCCATCGCCGCCATTTGCCCCCCGGCTTTCGTGCAAGGGTCTATTGACCGCACGGCCCTGAAGGCGTGGCTTGCCTGCGACCCCAAAGCCCTGGGTCAGATAGAAGCTGTGGTCCACCCTCTTGTTGCTGCTGGCCGTGCCCAATTTCTGGCCGAAATCAACGCCGACATCGCCCTCTTTGACATTCCCTTGTTGTTCGAAAAAGGTACAGATTCCGAGATGAACGCGACCCTTCTGGTTACGGCCCCGCCTGATGTGCAGCGCGCCCGCGTGCTGTCACGCCCCGGCATGACACAGACACAGTTCGATCTGATCTTGCGGCGCCAAATGCCTGACGCGCAAAAGCGCGCGCGCGCCACCCATATTGTGGAAACGCTCGACGTTGCCTCGACCCGCGCCTATGTCATGGCGCTGATCACCCATATCCGGTCTAAAGATGCGTGAAATCGTTCTCGATACCGAAACCACCGGCTTTGAACCCAGCGAAGGGCACCGCATCGTTGAAATCGGCGCGGTGGAACTGCTGAACAAAATGCCCACGGGGCGCACCTATCACCAATATATCAACCCTGAACGCGCCATGCCCAAAGAAGCGTTTGAGGTGCATGGTCTTGGCGATGATTTTCTGCGTGACAAGCCTGTGTTCAAAACCATCGCTCGTGCCTTTATCGAGTTTGTGGGCGAGTCGACTTTGGTCATCCACAATGCAGCCTTTGATATGAAGTTTTTAAACGCTGAATTGAAAACCCTTGGCCACCCCGGCCTGCCGATGTCGCAATCGCTGGATACGGTGGCCATGGCGCGGCGCAAGTTTCCCGGCGCGCCTGCCTCGCTTGACGCGTTGTGCCGCCGTTTTGGCATCGATAACTCTGCCCGCGAAAAACATGGTGCGCTGCTGGACTGCGAATTGCTGGCAGAGGTGTATCTTGAACTGATCGGTGGACGTCAGCCCGACTTTGTCTTGGCCACGGCGGCCGCTCAAACGGCCGCCCATCAACGCGACACCCAAGCAGGGCGCGCCAAAGCGCGGCCTTCAGTACTTGCCTCGCGCCTCACCGAAGACGAGCAGGCCGCCCATCAGGCGTTTTTGGCCAAAATGGGCGACGCTGCAGTTTGGTTGAAACGCTCTTAAGCCGATGCGGCGGGCGTCGCTGCTGCCAACTGGGCGCGGCGGGCCATTTCAGTGCGGTACAGCGCCAGAAAATCCACGTTGTCGATGTTCAAAGCCGGAAAGCCGCCATCTTGTGTGACATCCGAGATGATCCTGCGCACAAAGGGGAACAACAGGCGTGGGCACTCTATCAGCAAGAAGGGGTGAAGCTGGTCTGCCGGCACGCCTTCGACAAGAAAGACGCCGCCATATTCCAGTTCAAGCAAGAACAAGGTTTCGTTGTTGGCTTTGTTGGTCGAGGTGATCTTGAACTTTGCGATCACATCATAGGTGTTGGGTTGCGGGCGCTGGCGGGCATCAAGGCTGACACCCACCTGAATATCGGGCTGCACCTCAGCGCTGCTTGTTCCTTTTTGGGCCACCACATTTTCAAACGACAGGTCACGGACATACTGTGCCAGTGCTTGCATTTTTACCGGAGGCGGCGTCGCCCCGTTTTGCGTTTCGGTCTCTTTCGCGTCCGCCATGATCAGCCCCTGAGTTTTTGTCAAAGCGTTCCTAGCAGGGCTTTATGGCTTGGTCCATCCCGAAGGCTTGCCGGAATCGTCCAGCGATGGCGTCACATCTATGATCTCGCCCTCGATCAAATCTTCGGGAGTGGCGCCCCTATCTTGCCGCATAGCACCCATGCCTGCGTTCATGGCTGCTGTGCTGGCGCGGCGCGACAGGTCTGCGATGATCCAAGTTTGCACCCAAGGGATCAGCAGAACCAACCCCACAAAATCTGTAAAAAAGCCGGGCAAAATCAGCAAGATGCCGGACAGCGCGATCAAGGCAGAACGCGCCGCCGTGTTCACGCCCGCCCGCAGCGACTGCAGGTCACCTACCACGCCGCCCACAAGGCTGCGTTTTTGCCGTCGGATCAGCCAAACGCCGCCCACCGCGCTGCCCAAGACCACGCCCCACGTTGCCAACACGCCGATCTGGGCACCGATGCTTGAAAACAGCCCGATTTCGACCATTGTCCAAGCCAAAAACAGCCAAATCACGCGCATTTTCGCAGACCTTTAATTCTTGCGGCCCCATAGGTGGACTTGGGCCCTACCAGCCCTTACATAAGCTTGAAGCCGTTCAACAACCACCCTTTAGATAGGTTTCCCATGAGCTCTGTACCGATCCAGCTTATCGTCCTCGCCGGGATCGCGATTTTTTTGATCCTGAAGCTTCGTTCTGTTTTGGGAACCCGCGAAGGTTATGAACCCAAGGCCACTGCGCCCACGGCCAAATCTGGCACCAAGCTAGAGGTGATTGAAGGGTCGCTTGACGATGATATCATCGACAATGTGGGCGACGACGCCTCGCGCTCGGCCTTGGCGGCGATGAAGGGGATCGAGCCTGCCTTTTCGGTGACCGAATTCCTTAAAGGCGCGCGTGGAGCCTATGAGATGATCCTTATGGCTTTTGACAAGGGCGAGATTGACCGCATCCGCCCCTTTGTGGGAGATGAGGTAGAGCAAAGCTTTGACGCCGCTTTGGCTGACCGCGCGGACCGTGGTCTAAGCGTCACCTCTAGCTTTGTAGGTCTGCGCGAGATGACGCTGGCTGTGGCAGAGTTTGATCAGACGACAAAACGCGCTGAAATCTCGGTGCGTTTTATGGGCGAGGTGATCCGCGCCGTGCGAGACGCTACAGGTGCCGTCGTCGAAGGCAACGCCACAGCCATTCAGCGCCAGCGCGAAACCTGGACCTTTTCGCGCGTCATGGGTGCTGGTGATCCAAACTGGCAACTGACAGCCACCGGCGACTAAGCAGCCAGATCATATGTCGCGCCGACGTACCCTGAAACCGGACGAAGAGCAGCTTTGGCAAGACGTGGCGCGCACCATCCGCCCGCTGTCTGAAGCGGCTTTGGCCCGTCTGCGCAAAGCCAAGCCGCTGCCGGTCATGGAAGCAAAGCCGATAATGGGGCAGGTCGACCCAATTCCTGCGCCAAAGCCCCACTTCACCGCCTTTCGTTTGGGCGAAAAGGCGCGCCCGCTGCGCTCTGCCGCCCATATTGCCCCAACCCCCGCCGAGGCGCTGGCCCAAACGCCCCTGCAAATGGACGCGCGCAAACACGCCAAGATGACACGCGGCAAGCTAGAGCCCGAGGCGCGTATTGACCTGCATGGCATGACCATGGCCGAGGCACACCCCGAACTGATCCGCTTTGTGCTGAACGCCCAAACCGCCGGATTGCGGCTGGTGCTGGTGATCACTGGCAAGGGCAAACCCGCCCCCGACCACGGCCCCATCCCAACCCGCACCGGTGTGCTGCGCCACCAAGTGCCCCACTGGCTGCGTATGGCCCCGCTTGGCCATGCTGTGATGCAGGTGACGCAATCGCACCTGAAGCACGGTGGCGGCGGGGCTTACTACGTTTACCTGCGCCGAGGGTAAGGTGCGCGACGCCTTCGGCTCGGGTCTTTACACGTCGGTAAAGCGAATGTGAGAGCATAGCGCAGGAGTGCCAACCAAAAAGGCGCCCAAGGGCGCCCTTTTAACACAAACCACCATCAATTCAGATGGAAGCGTTGATCCAGCTGGCCAGCGCCGCCTTAGGGGCCGCGCCGATCTTGTTGGAAACGACCTGACCATCCTTGAACAAAAACAGCGCAGGAATACCGCGCACGCCCAAAGCCGCAGGGCTTTCGGGGTTCTCATCCACGTTCACTTTAACGATTTTGATCTTACCGCCGTATTCCAGCGCCAATTCTTCCAAAGCCGGGCCAATTTGGCGGCAAGGGCCGCACCATTCGGCCCAGAAGTCGACGACGACCGGGATGGGGGATTGGCGCACTTCTTTGTCGAAGGTGGAATCGGTCACGGCAACGGTTGCGGCGCCCATGATATGTCTCCTAAGGGATTTCAGAATAAGAACCTATGGGTGGTAAGGCCCTGCGTCAAGGGTTGGCAACCCCATTGGTCGTGGCACGCCCTAGGGCGGCGCGCAGCATATCGGGGTCAAGTGTCATGAGGCTGCCGGTTTGCGTCCACAAGATCGCAAGGTGGATGGGGCGCGTGTAAAGCTGTTCCAACATCTGCTGATAAGCCCCCATCTGGCGCAGAATGCCTTCGGGCACGACCGATGCTGTGGCCGGAACGGTGCGGTTGCTTTTGAAATCGACGGCCAACACATGACTGGGTTGCACGATCAGCCGGTCAATTGTGCCCAGCAGGCGCTGGTCGCCCCAAGGGGTTGTCAACGCCACTTCTGACAGGCCTGTTGCAAAGATGGGCTGCAAGGCGGGGTCGGTCAAAAGCGCATGGGCTTGGTCGTAAAGGTCAGCGAAACCATCGCCCAGCAGTCCTGCCGCCACCTGCGGCCACTGTGCGCGCGGGTGGTCAGGCAGGTGTTGCAGCAACACATGCAGCGCTGTGCCGCGCGCCTTGGCGGCATCGCTGTCTTCTCCCAAAGCACCCGGCAGCGCTTTGGAACCGCCAAGGTCAGACGGCGACAGGACGGGGTCCGCCATAGCGGGGTGTTCCGTTTGTAAAAACATCCAGTCTTCCGGTGCAGGTTCCCCCACGCTGTGCGTTGGTGCCAATGGAATTGGGTCAGGCCAAGTGGCCGATTGATGGCGCAGGCCAAGGGGCGTGGGCGTGGTGTCCAGCCGGGCCATGCCCTCTGCCACAATCTTATGCCAAGCGCCCTCTTTTGTGGCCTTGCCATGCCCGGCCACAATCAGCCAGCACCGCGCCCGTGTCAGGGCCACATACAACAGGCGCAGGTTCTCCTCGGCCTCACGCTGCTGCTTTTGCGCACGCAATTTTGTGATGACAGGGGGGCTTTCGGGGCTAGGGGTTTTCCACAGCATTTGGCCTGATGCGTCGGCATAAAGCACATCGCGGTCGGTTGGAGAGCGGTCTGCCGTATCGGGCAGGATCACGATTTCAGATTCCAACCCCTTGGCACCATGCACTGTCATGACGCGGATGCGCTGGCCTGACCCGTCAGCTTGGCGCTTGACCTGAACCGTATCCGCCTCAAGCCAGGCAAGAAAGCCCGTCAGGCTGGGCACAGCGCCGCGTTCATAGGACAGCGCTTGGTTGAGCAACTCGTCAATCGCATCCTCGGCCTCGGCCCCAAGGCGGGTGATCAGGCGGTGGCGGCCGTGGTGGCGCACAAGGACGCGTTCCAACAGATCATAAGGGCGCAGGTAATCCACCTGATCGCGCAGGTCTTTCAGCAAAAGAACGGCGGGCAGATCCAGCCCGCGCAGCTTTTCCCAAAGATAGCCGGGGCGGCCGTGGGCCAGCGTGTAAAGATCCTGCTCTGACATCCCAATCAGCGGAGAGCGCAGCACAGCCGCTAAGGACAGGTCATCCTCTGGCGTGGCCAGAAACGACAGCAGCGCCACGAGGTCCTTGACCGCCATCTCTTCGCCCAACTTCAGCCTGTCAGCCCCCGCGATGGGCAGGCCTTGGGCTTTGCAGGCGCGGATGATTTCGTTGAACAGCGCGTTGCGGGTTTGCACCAGAATAAGCACATCGCCGGCATGAACGGAGCGCGGGCCTTGGCGGGTGATGATTTGCGTCCCGCTGGACAGAATTTTGCTAATCTCTGTCGCGATTTTATCGGCCAATTGGGCCACGGGGTGGCTGGGGCGGATCAGATCGACAGGATCCTCGAAGGGCGCGTCTTCTTTCACGTCTTCCGCCTCGATCAGGGGCCACAGATCAACTCGTCCGGGCAGATCGGGAAAGCAGGCGCGGTGGCTGACCTCGTCCCCCAGCGCAGCAGGTGACAGGTTGGCCAGGGCTGCATCCACCACGTTCAAAATGGCAGGGGACGAGCGGAAAGAATACCGCAGCGAGCGGTTTTGAAAAACCTGCAAAGCGGCGTTGAACTTCCCCGCAAACAGCGCTTGCTTTGCATCAAATGCTGCAACATCGGCCCCCTGAAACGAATAGATCGACTGTTTTTTGTCGCCCACCACAAACAACGTGCGCCCGCCGGGCCGCGTGCCTTCGCCTGCGGTGAATTCTTGCGTCAAATGCTCGATCACCTGCCATTGCTTAGGAGAGGTGTCCTGCGCCTCGTCCACCAGCACATGGTCAATGCCGCCATCCAGCCGGAACAGCACCCAAGCCGCGACCGAGGGGTTTGACAGCAGGCCTTCCGCGCGGGCGATCAGGTCGTCAAAATCCAACAGGCCTTGGGCTGCCTTGCGTTTGGCGTAAAGCGGCAGGAATTTTTTTGCAAAGCCATAAATGGCTTGGGTCATGGCAGCGGCTTGCAGATTTAGGCGGCGCGGGCGGGCCAGTTCAACGCGCTCCATCAGGGCATTCAGGCGTGGGATCAGGTTGGTGATGGTCTTGCGGGTGGCGGCGGTGGGGAAGGCGTTTAGCTTGGCCGAAAAGGGGATATTCGCACTTTCGCCGGTTAGAAAAACACCCTCTAGCGCGACGAGGGTTGACAGATCGGCCGGCGCAAAGCGCAATGGTGCCAGTTTGCCATAAGCTTTGACATCATTGGCGCTGCCAGTCTGCAGCGCGGGCAACAAAGTTGCGATTATCTCGGCCTCGTCACCCGAAAACACCTCTGCCAAAAGCAGCGCATCGGTGTCATCGCTGCGCATTTGCAGAAGTTTGTGAACGGATGTTTCAAAACCCAGCGGGTGATAGGCCACTTCTTCCATCAGGGCGGTGAAGTCTTCGCCCCGATACACAAGGGCCGCGTCAAACACGGCTTCAGGTGCTAGCGTATCTGCCATTTCCTCTAAAATGTCTTGCCGCAACAAACGCGCTGCGCGGTCGTCCAGTTCCACAAAGTTGGGCGAAACCCCTGCCTCTAGCGGAAAGCGGCGCAATAAGCTGGCGCAAAAACTGTGGATGGTTTGAATACGCAAGCCGCCGGGCGTTTCGATCGCACGGGCGAACAGGCTGCGGGCGCGGGCCATGTGGGTGGCGTCGGGGGTATCAACCTCTCCCAGTTCGGCCAAAGCTTGCGTCAAATCTTCGTCTGGCATCATCGCCCAAGCGCCAAGGCGTTGGAACA
>CANIKY010000129.1 GCA_947468085.1 Paracoccaceae bacterium
CTTACCCGCCATTTCTGGATCGGTGGCGCGGAAGTCCTTGATCAAGGTGTTCTGGTAAAAACGCGGATCGGGATTGAAATAGGCGCCGCCCTTCATCGCAAAAGGTTCCGGCACGCCGTGGTCGGGCCACCCGTCCAGCTTGTGCGAGATTGAGCGCCCGGTCTTTAGCCCCAGCCAAGACACCGTGCCCAGCATGAGAACGTTGACGCCAACCCGATTTTGCAGCGTGTCAAGCACCACATCGACGCCCTCGTCGATGAAACTAATCGGACTGATCTGGATGCCAACGAATTTTTCAGCAGGATTTGGACCTGTCATGCGCGCCCCCGATGTCTTGCGATGAAGTCGTTGATAAGGCTCATCGCGTGTTTGATCTTTTCCAAGGGTTGCAGGTAAGAGATGCGGATGTAGTCGGTGCTGTCGTCACCAAACATCGTGCCGGGGAATAGCATCACGCCGGTTTCGCGCAACAATCCCTCGCAGAAGGCAGGGGCCACCATGCCGGTGGATGAGATGTTTGTGTAGATATAGAATGCCCCACCGGGATGACCGTAGCTTAGCCCCGCCGCCTTCAAGGCCCCCATCAGATAGAGGCGGCGTTCGTCATAGGCCTGATACATCGCGGCAAAGTCTTCTTGCGGTCCCGTCAGCGCGGCAAGGGCTGCAAATTGTGAGATGGTGCAGGTGTTGATCGACAGGGTGTGGCGCGGCTCGGTCAGTTTTTCAACGAAATCCAGCGGAGCGGCCATATATCCCACCCGCCAACCCGTCATCGCATAGGTTTTGGAAAAGCCGTTCAGCGTGATGGTACGCGATTTCATGCCAGGCAGTGAGGCAAGGGACAGATGGCTGCTGCCCGGATAGATCAGCTTGGCATAGATCTCATCGGCGATCAGAATGATGTCATGCTTCACTGCGAGGGCTGCGATTTTGCGGATCACGTCGGGTGGGGTGACAGCCCCGGTCGGGTTGTTGGGCGAAACCATCACAAACATCCGCGTGCGCGGCGTGATGCGTTTTTCGATCTCGTCCACATCAAGGGCGAAGTCGTCTTTTTCATAGGTGGGCACGGGAATGGGCGTGCCGCCGCACAAATGAACCGCCGTGTCATAAGTGGTAAAGCGCGGCGATGTGATCAGCACTTCATCGCCTGCCGAAACCAGCCCCAACATGCAAAGCATGATGGATTCCTGCACGCCCGCCGTGACAATGATCTCGTCGGCCGAGTAGGTCAGGTTGTAATCGGCGGCGAGATTGGCTGCGATGGCTTGCCTCAGCGCAAGCAAGCCGGTCGGGCCGGTGTAGTGGTGCTGGTTGGCATCCAGCGCCGCCTTGGCCGCGTCGACAATGTGGCGCGGTGTGTGAAAATCAGGATCGCCGCGCCCCATGGCGATGACGTTGGACATGCCCGCCGCGATGCCCAGCATCTTTGTGCGAAACGAGCCATCCTCTTCGACGATGCGCGGGGCAAGCTGGGCCAGAAGCGTTGAGTTTTTGGTCATGGCCTAATGCATCCTCTTGCCGTCGATGAACGTCATCTCGACCCGCTCCAAGGCTTTGAGGTCTTGGTCGGGCTTGCCATTGACCACGATCAGGTCAGCCAACTTGCCGACTTCCAGAGTGCCCAACTTGTCGCCCATGCGGTTAAGCACCGCTGCCCGCGCCGTGATCGAGCGCAGGGCATCCAGATTGTTCGGGCAAACGCCGACCTCCACCATGAAGGCCAACTCGGGGGCGATCTGGTGATGTTCGACAGCGGGGCTGCCGGCATCTGTGCCAAAGACAATCGGAACCCCGGCTTTTGCCGCGCGCACCAGCCCATCGAAGCGCTTCTTGTCGGCCACGGCAGCCTGCCGCTCGGTGATCTTCCATTCTGGGATGGCAAAGGCGCGGGCAATCTCGGGGTTGGCTTGCAAGACAAGGGCCGAGAAGGTGGTGACGATGGGCAGCTTGCGGTCCAGCAAGATCTGGATCGTCTCGTCCGTCATCGAGCCGCCGTGTTCGATGCAGTCTACCCCGAACTCGGCCACCCGCTTGATGCAATCATTATAGGTGGCATGGGCTGTGATCGGCAGGCGGTTGCGATGCGCCTCGTCGATCACGGCTGCCAATTCGGCATCGGTGAATTCCAGCGTGTCATGGCAGGCCATGATCTTGATCAGATCCGCCCCCCCCTTGACCTGATCGCGCACCGCGCGGCGCATCTCGTCTGCGCCCGAGGCTTCGCGGCACACCCAATAGGTATGCCCCCCCGTTTGAATAATGCTTTCCCCTGACACCAAAAGGCGCGGGCCTGGAAAGACGCCCTGCGCCACGGCCTGACGGGTGAACAGGTTGGCGTTATGAACGCCAAGGTCGCGGACCAGCGTTATCCCGGCACGCAGGCTTTTCAGCATGTTTCCGGCGGCTTTATAGGCGCGCATTTCGGGGCTGTCATAGCGCGATTGCTGCACCAGATCGTGAATGCCATCCCAGCTGAGATGGGCATGCGAATTGATCATGCCGGGCATAATGGTCTTGCCGCCGGTATCGACAACCTCGGCCCCGACGGGCAGGGCAGCCAGCGCGCTGCGCGGGCCCACACCCGCGATTTTGCCGTCCTTGACATGCACAAAGCCGTCTTCGATCACCGTGTCGCCGGTGCAGGGGATGACACGGCCCAGAAAAAGCCGCTCCGGTGCTGCGGGGTCGAACATCTTCTTGATGATCTTGTCGTATTTCCATCCGGCGGGTTCGGGCATCTAAGCCTCCTGTCTTAAGGGTCAGACCGCAAGGATGCGGTGATGGATCGGGGTTTGGGCCAGAAAGCGCGACGGGATTTCGACGCCCTGGTCGGTGACGATCATGGTGTTGATCGTGCGGTAGCCATCTAATCCTGGGCGGTAGACGCCCGGTTCATTGGAAAAGACCATGCCGGGGGCGACCCGTGTCGGATCGCCGGGGGCCAGCCAAGGCGCTTCGTGACCATCCAAGCCCATGCCGTGACCGATCCTGTGGCGGATCGCAGCGCCTAAACCGGCGGCGCGCAAGACCTCCATCGCGGCAATATTGGCCACATCGCACCGGCTGCCTGGGGTCAGGGCGGCCACGGCGGCGTCGTTGCTGTCTTGCATCGCTTGCATAATCTTGCGCTGCTCGGGGCTGATGTCGCCCACAATCAGCGTAACACCACTTTCCGCATGATAGCCGCCAAGGCTTGCGCCGATCCCCGCGATCAGGGTTTCACCGACCTTGGGCTTGCGTTCCAGCACAGCACCATGCGGCAATGCGGCGCGTGGGCCGGAATGCACGGTGGCCGTGATGCCCATCGGCGTTCCGTCAAACGCCAGCTTGTGCTTGTCCAAAAGGGCGGCGCGGGCATGAGACATGCCGGCTTTCAAAAGGTCCTGCTCGGTACCCCCTTGGGCGATGATATCAGCGCCCACCGCCAACAGATGCTGCAAGAAGCTGTCGGCGAAGGTTGCCGCCTCGCGGGTCAGCGCCAGTTCTTCTGGTTCCTTAATATAGCGCTGTTCCATCGCATAATCGCGCAAATCCAACCTTTGCAACCGGTCGCGGACCGACGGCAGCAGCACGGCATCCAGATGGTCCAGCGACAGAGCCCGCTGCCCGATCTGTTCCAGCATCCACAAAAGGGGATGCGTCTCGCCCGGAAATTCATGGTAGCAACGGATATCGGTCAGGCCCAGCCCCTCAGCATTCTCGCGTTCCAGATCGGGAATGAACAGGACAGGCTCGCCGTCCACTGGCAGATACAGGCCCACCGGACGTTCGTTCAGGGAATAGAAAAATCCGCTGGCATAGGCCACATTCGAAGGGCGCAGCAGCAAAAGCCCGTGCAGGCCATTCGCCGCGGCAGTCCGGCGCAGGCGGTCGCGCATGCGGGCATGAAAGGCTGCCCCAAGGGGTTTGAGCGCCCCGCTCACAGCGTGGTCCCCGTATAGGGCCCCAAGGGCCGCAGGGTAGAGGCCAACCCCAAGGTCTGCCCAAGGGCGATCATGTCGGCCAGCACCACATCGTCAATCGGCACGCCTGCAGCTGATTTGGCGGCGACCCTGCGGGCGTCCAACTCGCCCGGGATCAGGATCTCGTCGAACCCCGGCCGCAGGGCGCGGCTTTTGACCATCTGGGTAAAGTCGCCCATCCGGCGGGTGAAGGTCGACATGTCCATGAACCAGCCGATGTCGATGGCAGTGAAACTGTGCGAGACATCCATCTTTTTGGGGTCGGCATAGGGTGTCAGCCCGTAGCCTCCGCCCGATAGCACACCGGTCAGCACATCAGTCATAAAGGCAAGGCCGTATCCTTTGTGCCCGCCTATGCCCAACAGCGCGCCTTTCAGCGCGGAAGCCGGATCCTCTGTCTCTAAACCCTCGGGTGTCAAAGCCCAATCGAGCGGCATCTTTTTGCCCTCGCGCACATACCAGTTCATCATCCCCTTCCCAGCGGTGGTGATGGCAATGTCGAGAACCGCTGGGAATCCCTGATCGGTGGGGGCGGCAATGCTCCACGGGTTTGTGCCCACGGCACCCTCGCGCCCACCCCACGGCGCCATTTCGGGGCCCGCGTTGGTATAGGCAATACCGATGCAGCCATGATCCAGCGCCTGACAGGCATGCACCGCGCTAGAGCCGTAGTGCGTGGAATTGCGCATGATGACCGTGCCGATGCCGCAGACCTTGGCCTTGGCGATGGCCAATCGCATCGCCTTGGCTGCGGCAACGGTTCCGATGCCATTATGAGCGTCCACCAGCGCAAGGGCCGGGCTTTCTTTGACGACAGACCAACCCGCACGCGGGTTTACCTCGCCCTGACCTATGCGTTCTTGGTAGCGGCGCAGGCGCGAGACGCCCTGACCTTGACCGGGATGAAAGCGCAGTTCGGAAAAGACCAAGGCTCCGGCAAAAATGGCGGCGTCTTCGGCTGTCAGTCCCAGCGCCTGAAACGCTTGGGTGACAAAGGCCAAAAGTTCAGCCTTGTCGACATTGGTCATCGCAATCGACTTTGGCATCACTTCACCAGCCCAAGCAAGGTGGCGATGTTGGTCCCCGGCGCACTATAACAGCCCAGTTGGCCAAAGGGTGCTGTCAGGACGATGGTCATCCCGGGCCCGTATCCGGCGCGCGGGCCGTCTGTTTGCCCAACGATGCCGATGCTCATGGCGCCGCGCAGATACCCGTGGTTGTAACGGCTGTCGGTGTCTTGAACCGCCACCACATCCCCCAGTCGCAACTTGTCGAGCCCCAGTTCTGCCAGTTCCGCCCGATCGGTTGATTGGATGTGCAGCGAACCACCTTCCGAGGTCAGCCCCGCACCTGCCCCCACGAAATGCGGCGGCACGGTGGCGACAACGCCAATTTTCAAAACCGATCCTTCGGCCTTTTTTGGCAGAAGATCGAAAAGAGCGGGGGATATCGACTTGGAGTGGATTGTCGGGAAATCGGGCAGGGCAAGGCCTACACCTTCGCTGCGCACAAGGATGTGGTCACCCACCGCCATCTTGCGCCGCGTTTCCAGATCGAAGTGGATGATGACCTGATCGGAAAACCGCCCCGATTTGCCCGTCACCACCCCCCGCGCGCCCTTGGCCGCCCCGCTCATCACCATGGCTTGGTTGCCGACGCAGGCGAAAATATTCAAACCACGGTTCTTATTTTCGTTCGCATGCGCGATCGAAACGGACGGATGGATACAGTCCCCCGCCCAGCCATAGGCGCTGTCACCCACCGTGACATTATAAACGATGCCGCCAAAGGTTGGCCACAAAAAGGGTGTGCCGTCTGCTGCCAGTCTGTAGGGCTCAGCGGGCAGGCCCGAAAAGGAAGGGTTGGCGACATGGCCCGAGACGGAAACGGCAACGATATCAGCGGCATTGGTGCGAATGCTCATGGCGTTACGCCTTCAACTTGAGGAGGGTGGAGATATTGGCGCCCGGATCAATGCTAAAATCGATCGAGCCGTCGCGGGCGGTGATGAGGGTCAAGATGCCGGGGCCGTGGCCTGTCATGATACTGTCGCCGTGAATGCACAGCGCAATCGACACAGCCCCCTTGCGGTACGAGCGACCAAAATGGTGGTCAGCATGGCGGATGGCGATCAGATCACCGAGCCGCATCTGATCAATGCCCAGTTCGGCCATCAGCGCCCTGTCACCCGACATCAGGTCCTGATCGACATATTCAGAGTTTAGCTCTGCCCCCGATCCCATGATGCGAATGGGAAGTTCCATCGCCACGCGCACATGAATGCGCCCGGGCCCCGAGGCGGTGATGCCCAGCGCCTTGAACAGGCGAGGGCTGAGTTTTTTGAATTCAATCGCGGGATAGTCGGTCAACTGCAGGCCACGCCCCAGCGTCATCACCTGCACTGCATCGCCGGGTGCCATCAATTCCTGCGCCTCTGGCGGAAACTGCACTAAGATGCGGGCATGTTCCCCGATCACCACGCCCATTGTTCCAGCAGCCATACCCGATGTGACCATCGCGTCATTGCCGATGCAGTTTAGGTAGTGCAGCGCATGATGGCGGCCGGAATTGCCTTCGTCATCGATGGAAACACCGGGTTCGACATGGTCGCCCGCCCAGCCAAAGGCCCGGTCGCCGCAGCGCACGTTATAGGTGATTCCGTACATGCCGGGCAGAAGGGCCGCTGTGCCATCCGGATGTGGGATATACTGGCCCGGGCGCACCGCAGGTTCGGTGATCGTCGCGGCAACGGCCATCTCCACCAAAGCGGATTCGTTGGTTTTCAAGGCGGGCATCGCTGAGTTTTCCTTGCTTCCTAATCACCAAGACTGGGCCAACTGGCAGAGGAATCTGGCGAGACACATGCCCTTGGTCCAGCCTGCTGTATATTGTCGACAGTCTTCTTGTATATTGAGCGCAGATCAGGCAGGCTCAGTCAAGTGAGTCGGATGCGATCATCTGGCCAAGCATGATGTTGAGAGCCGGGGCTTCTGGCTGGGAGTTAAAAATGAGCTATGCAGCGCTTCTTGACGTCATGGGACGGGTCAACGATTTCTTGAACGCAGCCTCGGTGCTTTATTGGGATGCCCGCACCATGATGCCGCGTCATGGCGCGGAAACGCGGGGCAAGCAGCAAGCGACCTTGGCCGTCGCCGCGCGTGACCTGCTGTGCTCTGCTGAGGCGAAGGCTGCATTGCTGGGGGCCGAGGCTGAGACCGCAGGCATGGAGGAAGGCTCCGTCCCCCGCGTGATCGTGGCGCAGGTCCGTGAGGCCATCGACTATCACGAACGCATTCCCACTGAAATTCTGCGGCGCAAGACCGAGTTAAGTGCGACCGGCCATGAACTGTGGGCCGAGGCACGGGAAAAGTCGGACTTTTCGATCTTTGCCCCGACGCTGACCGAGATGGTCAAGATCAACCGCGATATGGCTAAGGCCATAGGCTATCAAGACCACCCTTATGATGCGCTGATGTATCGGTTTGAGCCGGGCGTCACCAATAAGGACCTACAACATATATTTGCCCGCCTGCGCGAGGGCATGATCCCCCTTGTCCGCGCCATCGCCAAGGCCAAAAAGCTGCGGACAGATTTCCTCTATCGCGACTTTCCTGTGGCAGGGCAGATGGACTTTGCCCTGAAGATGGCTGAGCGGATCGGCTATGATCTTGATCGCGGACGGCTGGACCTGACGGTGCATCCTTTCGAAATCTCTTTCACCCGCAACGATGTGCGCATCACGACCAGATGTAGCCCGACCTACATGCCGATGTCCCTGTTCGGCGCCCTGCACGAGGCGGGCCACGCC
>CANIKY010000130.1 GCA_947468085.1 Paracoccaceae bacterium
CACGCGGGTATAGCAGGCGCGCGCCTCCTCGCCCGGGTCGCCCACGGCGATGGTGCGGGTGATGTCGGTGGTGCCATCGCGGTATTGTGCGCCCGAATCGACCAAAAGCAGTTCGTTTTGCCCGATGGCGCGGTTACTTTCGTCGGTGACGCGGTAGTGCATGATGGCCCCGTTGGGGCCAGAACCGCAGATTGTGTCAAAAGAAATGTCGTGCAAGGCATTGGTGGCGCGCCTGAACCCTTCCAGCGCCTGCACCACCGCAATTTCGGTCAAACCGCCCTTTGGGGTCTGCGCATCCAGCCAAGCCAAAAACTCTACCACCGCCGCCCCGTCGCGCAGATGGGCCTCGCGCATGCCGGTGATTTCGCCTGCATTCTTGCAGGCTTTGGGCAGGCGGCAGGGATCGTCGCCCCAAACGACTTGGTCAATCAACTGTGACACCGCCAAAGGAGCCGTGGTCTTATCAACCCGCACGGGACCTTTCAGCGCCTTCAGCGCGGGGATGAACGCCGCTGGATCGTGCAGGCGCACGCCCGATCCCAGATGCCCTATCACATCGCTTTCCACCTTGGCGGGATCGATGAACAGATCCACGGTTCCAGTGCTGGACAGAATGGCAAAAGATTGCACCACAGGGTTCTTTGGCACATCAGCGCCGCGAATATTCAAAAGCCAGCAAATTGAGTCAGGCAGTGTCAAAACCGCCGCCTGTTGCCCGGCCGTTTGCAAGCCTTCCGCAAGCCTTGCGCGTTTGGCGGCGGCCGTTTCGCCTGCCAGCGCGTCGGAATGCACAAAGACCTTACCCTGTGGCGCGGTAGGTTGATCAGGCCAGATCGCATCCACCAAATTGTCCGTAGCCCGCAAAGTAACCTTAAACCCGCTGAGGTCGGATTGGATCTTTTCAATCTCGTCGGCGGTGTGCAGCCAAGGGTCAAAGCCAATATCGCCCGTGGTCAGGTTTTCCAAGATCCAGCGACCGGCTTTGATCTCGGGCCAAGGCACGGGGGTGAAATGGGTCAGATCGACTTGTAACTTTACCTGCGTGCGGTAGCGCCCGTCGATGAATACCCCCGCCACTTTTGGCAGAACAATGCAAAATCCGGCTGATCCGGTAAAACCCGTGACCCATTGCAAACGATCATCGCGCGCCGCCACATATTCGCCTTGATGCGCATCAGCACGGGGGATCAGGTAGCCCTGCAGTCCCAACTTGGCCAGCTTTGCCCGCAAAAGGGCCAAACGTGCGGGCCCTTGGGCGGGTGAGGCGGGACTGTCAAAGGTTTGAAACATAGATCAGCCTCCGCGCGATTTTTCTGCGAAAAATCATATGTTTCCAGGTCGCCGTGCCGATTTTTCGCAGAAAAATCGTATTCCTAAGCCACTTTGCGCCCAAAAGCCCGCGCGCGTTTTTTAACATCCACCTCAAACAAGCCAGCCAGCTGCTCGGTCATAGCACCGGCCAATTGTTCGGCATCCGTGATCGTCACGGCGCGCTGATAATAGCGCGTCACGTCATGGCCGATGCCAATGGCGATCAGTTCCACCGCCTTGCGCCGTTCGACCATGCTGATAACATCGCGCAGGTGTTTTTCCAAGAAATTCGCGGGGTTGACTGACAGGCTGGAATCATCCACCGGCGCACCGTCCGAGATCACCATCAAGATCTTGCGCGCCTCCGGACGTGCCAGCATGCGGCGATGCGCCCATTCCAAGGCCTCGCCGTCGATGTTTTCCTTCAAAAGGCCCTCTTTCATCATCAGCCCCAGATTGGGCCGCACCCTGCGCCACGGCGCATCCGCATTCTTATAAATGATGTGGCGCAGATCGTTCAGACGCCCGGGGCCCGGCGGACGGCCCGCCGCCAGCCATTTCTCGCGGCTTTGGCCGCCTTTCCACGCCCGTGTGGTAAAGCCCAAAATCTCAACCTTGACAGAGCAACGTTCCAAGGTGCGGGCCAGCACATCCGCACAAATCGCCGCAATCGAGATCGGACGACCGCGCATCGAGCCGGAATTGTCCAAAAGCATCGTCACGCAGGTGTCGCGGAATTCGGTGTCTTTTTCCTGTTTGAACGACAAGGGTGTGGTCGGGTTGGCCACAACCCGCGCCAAACGGCCCGCATCCAGCGTGCCCTCCTCCAGATCAAACAGCCAAGAGCGGTTCTGCTGTGCCTGCAAGCGGCGCTGCAATTTGTTGGCAAGGCGCGAGACAGCGCCTTTCAGCGGTTCCAACTGCTGGTCTAAATAGGCGCGCAGGCGTTCCAATTCGGCGGGTTCGGCCAGTTCCTCGGCTTTGATTTCTTCATCAAATTCCGTGGTATAGGCAAAATACAGCGGGTCGGCTGCCGAATGTGGGGCAGGGGGGGGCGGTTCAAGCGGGGCCTCGCCATCGGGAAGCTCTGCCTCCTCGCCTTGGTCAAGGTCTGAGGTTTCTTCCATCGTGACTTCGGCTTGCGAGTCGTCGGGTTCGTCTTCTTGCGATTGTTCGGGCGAGGCGTCAGACTCTTCAGAGTCCTGCTGTTCCGATCCGGTTTCTTCAGGCGCGTCTTCGTGGTCTTCCTCGCCTGTGTCGTCTTGGTTGTCGTTTTGATCAGGGTCGTCGCCCAATTGGTCGCCGTAGCCCAGATCGGCAATCACCTTGCGGGCCAGACGCGCAAAACCCTGTTGGTCGGACAGAACCTCGTCAAGATTGCTTAAAGTGCCGGCGGCTTGCTCTTCAATAAAGCCGCGCCACAGGTTCATCACATGCTGGGCACCCTTGGGCAGGTCGCGGCCGGTGGCCAAATGGCGCACCAGATAGCCTGCGGCGACGGGCAAAGGCGCCTCTGAAGAGGCTGCAATTTGGGAATAACCCTTGCGATCGGCCTCATGGGCGATCTTGGCGTCGATATTGGTGGCCGTACCCGGCATGGCGCGCGCGCCCACGGCCTCGCAGCGCGCGGTTTCCATCGCGTCATAGATTTCACGCGCCAAAGCGCCGGTGGGCGCATATTTGGCCGCCGTCGCCTCGTTGTGGTACTTGCGTTTCAGCGCAAAGGCATCTGCCGTGCCACGCGCCAACAAAACCTCGTCCTTGGTCATGCGGCGTGACACTTGCGGCAAGCGCACGCCTTCTTTGTTCATGCCCGACGGGTCAACCGAATAGGTCACCGTCATCTCAGGGTCATCAGCCATCGTGCGCGTCGCATCGGCGAGCGCTTTTTTGAACGGATCAGCGGGGTTGTCGAGAGGTTTGCTCATGCGGTCAATCTGGCATTGCAGACGAGCAAGGGCAAGGTGGGGCAGAGCGGTTGCCGGCTGCAACTCATGATTTTTCGGTACTTCGGGAACCCGAAGGGGGCCATGAACTTGCCCTAAGCGCTGATTTGATGGCCGCGATCAGCCTCCCCTAAGGCGGGTTTGTCCTTGGAAAAACTGGAATAGGGCCACATCTCTGCTGCGGCGACCAAGCCATGCCACACCGGATTTTGCGCGCAATGGTGCAAGGCGCGCTGAAAGTCGTCGCGGTTGCGGACGGCGTGTTCGCTAAAGCGGCGCTGCCAGATGCCCTGCGCGCCCTGATGGGCCGGAATTGCCTGCGCAAAGCGCGTTTTAATCCGCCGCCAGCGTTCTGTGTAAAAAACCCCGCCGGCGGGTTCGGTCCAAACCGCGTGCAGATGATCGGGCAGAACCACCATGGCGTGGCAGGTGACGGGAAATTCCTGCACGGCCTTGGCATAGGCAAAGCGCAGGCTTTCGATGTGATCGGTCAAAAGCGTACTGCCCTGCTGCGCCACCCTGACGGTGAAGAAATAGGTGGCCCCGGGAATGATCAGGCGATGAATGTTTGTCATGCGCCAATCTTGGCGCGGCAGGGTTAAGGAAAGGTTGATGAAATCCTGATTCGTGCGGTCTGGAGTATTTGGGCCAATATGAAGGGGCCTGCTTTGGCCGCTTTGACACCAGCGATTACAAAGGTGTCGTGTCGTGCTCTAGGAAGCTTGCGACTTCGGGGATCCAACGGGTTTGCACAAAGGCCACATGGGCGGGGTGGATGTTATAGGCCGCATAGGCCGCAGCATCGGCAAAGATCATCGAAACCGCAAAGTCGAAGGCGTTTTTTGGGCTAATCTCGCGGCTGATTTCAAACGCGCCCACGCCCGGAATGGCGGACAGTTTGGCCAAGTCTGCCAGAAAGTTCGCCTCTTGCGTCGAGCCCGCCTTATGGATCAGTTGAAAAATCGCCGCATGGCGGATCATTTCATCGCCATCGACACAGCGCTTTCGGGCAGTTCTTCCCCAAAGCAGCGCTGGAAAAACTCGGCCACGGTCTGGCGTTCCAGTTCGTCACATTTGTTCAGGAAAGACAGGCGGAAGGCATAGCCCACGTTGCGGAAAATCTCGGCGTTTTGCGCCCAGTTCAGCACGGTGCGCGGTGACATGACGGTGGACAGATCACCGTTCATAAAGGCCGTGCGCGTCAGGTCCGCCACTGTGACCATCTGAGAGATCGTCTTGCGGCCTTTGTCAGTGTTGTAATGGGGCGATTTGGCCAGAACGATGGCGGCTTCGGCATCGTGGCTAAGATAGTTCAGCGTTGCCACCAGCGACCAGCGGTCCATCTGGGCTTGGTTGATCTGCTGGGTGCCGTGATACAGGCCCGTCGTATCGCCCAAACCCACGGTGTTGGCCGTGGCAAACAGGCGGAAATAGGGGCTGGGGGTGATGATCTCGTTCTGATCCAAAAGGGTCAGCTTGCCGTCATGTTCAAGCACACGCTGGATAACGAACATCACATCCGCACGGCCCGCGTCATATTCGTCAAACACAATCGCCACATTGTTGCGCAGCGCCCAAGGCAGGATGCCTTCGTGAAATTCGGTCACCTGTTTGCCATCGCGCAGCTTGATAGCGTCTTTGCCAATCAGGTCGATCCTGCTGATATGGCTATCCAAATTCACCCGCACGCAGGGCCAGCTTAGCCGCGCTGCGACCTGTTCGATATGGGTCGACTTGCCCGTGCCGTGATACCCTTGGATCATCACGCGCCGATTATACGCAAAGCCTGCCAAGATCGCCAAAGTCGTGTCAGGATCGAACTTGTAGGTCGGATCCACCTCTGGGACACGATCGGTGCGGTCAGCAAAACCCTTGACCTTCATGTCGGTGTCAATGCCAAAGACCTCGCGCACAGAGATATCTTCAGTCGGTTTTACAGCAG
Source organism: Paracoccaceae bacterium (assembly GCA_947468085.1). Taxonomy (GTDB): domain Bacteria; phylum Pseudomonadota; class Alphaproteobacteria; order Rhodobacterales; family Rhodobacteraceae; genus Stagnihabitans. Next base: position 5,200 of record CANIKY010000130.1, read on the forward strand.
TATCCAGCATCGTTTTCAGCCCAATTTAATTGCTTTCCCTATGTGAACCATAAGGCGCGGGCCTGCAAGAGCCTGCCGCGCCCGTGGCGGGGGCATCACACCGCTTTACAGCCACAAAAGGCTCCGCTACCCCATGCAGCGTCGATTTATCGCACCTTCTTTTGGATCAACCCGATGACCAGCAATGCCAATGCCGCAATCTTTTATGCCACCGATGGCTATAGCCCTGAAAAAAAGGGGATTAATGGCCGCCGTGTGGCGGGTGAAAGCTTTTTGAAAGGCTTTTTGAAGCACGCCGCGGTGGATGAGTTTGTCTTTTTGACCAAATCCTCGGGCGAGATCGAGGAGATCAAACGTTTTTGTGAACAGGCACGTCCGCGCCAGCGGATTCGGGTGGCGGGATTGGTGCGCCCGCAAGAGATTGCGCCGGTCGATGTCGTCTATTACCCCGCCGCCAACATCGCGTCTGAAGCTTGGCGGCGGGCAAGTTATGGCTCGGGGTCTTGGGCGCTGTGCGGGCTAACCCATACCACCTCGACCCAAGCGATCATGCAGGGTTTTTTTGATCTGCGTATGGCCCCTGTGATGGAGTGGGACGCGGTGATCTGCACCTCGCGCGCGGTGCAGGGCGCGGTTCTGGCGCAGATGGATTTGATCGATGCCCATATCCGGCAGCGGTTTGGCACGCAGCCACCGGCGCGGCCGATGTTTCCAGTGATCCCTTTAGGGGTGCATACAGCTGATTTTGCGCGCAATCCTGCCGCGCGGGCGGCGTTGCGCGCGCAATTGGGGGCGGCCGAGACGGATGTGGTGTTTTCCACCATTGCGCGGCTAAGCCCGCATGAAAAGTTCGATCCGATCCCGATTTTCATCGCGATGCAGGCTTGCGTGGCCGAACTGCCGCCGGGTGTGAAAATGCATGTCGTGATGTGCGGTCAGTTCCGCCATGCCTATGCGCGCCGCGTGTTTGAAGAGGGGGCTGCGCGTCTTATGCCGGATGTGGGCTTTTTGCTGCTTGACGGCGCTGAGGCTGCGGAACGGCAAAAGACCCTCTCGGGTGGCGATGTATTTTTGTTTATGATCGACAACATTCAGGAAACCTTTGGCCTTGCGCCACTGGAAGGGATGGCTGCGGGCCTGCCAGTTCTGACCTCGGACTGGGACGGGTTGAAAGATACCGTCAGCGCAGATTCGGGCCTAAGGGTCAAATCGCGCATGCTTGGGCCGAAGCATATGGCCAATGAAAGCCTGCGGCTTTACGGCGGGATTGATAGTTTCATACAGTATTCTGCGGCCGTATCTGCCATGACCGAACTTGATATGGGCGATATGAAGGCCAAAATTCTGGCGCTGGCCAGCAACCCCGATTTGCGGGCGCGGTTGGGGCAGGGGGCTTTGGCGCGAGTGCAAAGCACCTATGACTGGTCGGTGGTGATCCCACAGATGCAGGCCCTTTGGGGCGAACAAAGCGCGCGCAAGGCCGCTGCAAGTGCCAAGGCGCACAGCATCGCTGGATTTGCCTTGCCTGTTGGCCCCTCGCCCTCTTACCTTTTTGCGGGTTATCCGTCCGAAGTGGCCAGTTTGGGAAACGATCGCTTTGTGGCCCCAGACCGCAGCGGACAGCCCGACCTGACCGAGATGTTGGCCTTGCGTAACTACGCAGCCCTGTCCCATTTCTTCACCAAGCCAAGCCAGATTGCGGGCGTCTACTTAGCGGTGCAGGCCGGTCAAGATACGGTGCAATCTATTGTGGAGCAAACCAAAGACCCCGTCATGGTCGTTGAACGCGCGCTGATGTGGTTGTTGAAATACGATTTTCTGCGCCGCTTGGGCTAGGCTTGTCGTTCACTCTTTGAAATAGCGGCTGTCTTTGATTTGATCCCAAGCCCAGACAACCTGCTGCAAGCGGTCTTCATCCGACCTGTCGCCCCCGTTCATATCTGGATGAAGGTCTTTCACCAAGCTTTTGTATTGCTTTCTTATTTCTGTTTTTGTCCAAGTGTCGCGCGCATCCATAATTTCCAGCGCCTTGCGCTCGGTCGGGGGCAGTTTGCGGCTAGATGTGCCGATGGGCTTGGCATTGCTGGGCGCAGATTTTTCGCCCATGGCGTCCAAGGGGTCGTTGATGCCCAATCGTGCCCAAGAGCGCCCGTCATCCTTGCGGCTGAAAGGGGTGGTTTCACGTTCCCACAACCGATCCTTATCAAGCAGCTTTTGGAACTCTTCATCGGTCGCCGCGCCAAAGAAGTTCCACTTCAGATTATACTCGCGCACATGGTCGCGGCAAAACCAGAAGAACTCGTTCAAAAGCTCGGGCGATTTGGGCGCGCGGTAAGCCCCTTTTTCCTTGCAGGTTGGATAATCACAGGCCTTATTCGACATTTCTGACGCGCCAGACATGCCGCGCCTGCCGGTTTTGCGCTTGGCCTTGTCAGAGGACACGCGCAAATCAAATTCAAACGGGGGGCGACTGGTCATCGATAGGCCTTTCCGACTCAAGCACGCAAGAATAGGGCATTTGGTGGCAGATTGAAGGGGGAGAAATGAAAATGGCGATAA
>CANIKY010000131.1 GCA_947468085.1 Paracoccaceae bacterium
CTTGACCTATCGCTGCGTCTGCAACTGCGCGCCGAGATCAAGAAACTGCATGATCAATTGCAGTTCAGCGCGATCTACGTCACCCATGATCAGGGCGAGGCGATGGCAATGTCCAGCCGCGTGGCCGTGATGCGCAACGGGGCGATCGAACAGATTGATACGCCTGAAAAGATCTTTCATCATCCCGCCAACGAATTTGTCTATACCTTCATCGGTGAAAGCTGCTGCTTGGCCGTATCTTTGGGGCCGCACCCCACAGACAGCGCTGGCGAAAAGATTGATCTGGTGCTGGAGGGTATTCACGCGCCCGGCAATGCGCGCCTTTACATCCGCCCGTCCCGCCTGCGCTTTGGCGCTGATGCGGCAAGTCTGCCCAACAGGCTGAAAGCACGGGTTGAATTCGTGGAGTTTCTGGGCGATCTGAACCGCTATCATCTGCGTGCAGGTGGGTTGGAAATGTTTGCCGACGATGCAGGGGTTGCGCGACATCGGGCTGGCGACGACGTGGACGTTGGCTGGCTGACCCATGACATGCAGGTGTTTCGGTGACGGCGGACACCCGTGCCTACACTGCCGCCCGCGCGGCCGTGATACGGCGCAAACGCGCGGCGCCGTGGCTTTTGTTGTTTCCCGCCTTGGTCATCGTGCTGATCTTCTTTGGCCTTCCGACCCTTTACATGGCACGGATGAGCTTCAATCTGTCCGAAGGATCAAAGCTGTACACCCCGGGCCTGTCTTGGGCGAATTACCAGACCGTCTTTTCAAACACGGTATTTGTGGCCGCGATCTGGACGACGCTGAAGCTGGCCCTTATGGCATCGGCAGCGACGCTGGTGATCGGGTATCTTTTTGCACTGCTGGTCTGGCTGAAACCAGCAAGGTGGCGGTTGATCTTGATCGGCCTTGCCCTTTGCCCTCTGCTGATTTCAGAGATTGCAATCATTTTCGGGTGGTGGATGTTCTTTCCCAAGAATGGGCTTTTGAGTTTTGCGCTGACAAATTCCGGCATGATCAAGGATAAGATCAGCTTGATGTACACCGAGTTTGCGGCCTTCGTAGGCTTGGTTTACCTGACGCTGCCGTTTTGCTTTTTCATCCTGCTGTCAATTCTTGATGGCATCGACAAGCGCATACTTGAAGCCGCGGCCGACCTTGGCGCATCCTCCCTGACCATTTTGCGCGAGGTGCTGCTGCCGTTAACACGCAACGGGCTGCTTGTGGCTTTCTCACAATGTTTCATCTTCACGATGGGCACCTATGCCACACCCTCGGCCCTTGGCCCCGATACCTTATGGACGATGGGCTTTCTTATTCAAGAGCAGATGCTTGGCCGCAACAATTGGCCCTTAGCCTCGGCCCTTTCGATGGTGCTGGTTATTCTTGTCGGGGTCATGATGGGTGTCACGCGCGCCTTTAGCACACGGCGGGCCACGTTGCATGTCTGACGGCAGCGCACCTCTTGCAAGGCGTGGGATTGAACCTGTGGTGTTTCGGGTGCTGACCTTGGCCTTTACGATCTTCATCGTGGCTTATGTGCTGATCCCGATTGTGGTGACGCTGGTCATGTCGTTCAACGATGCTTCACAAATTCGCTTTCCGATCAAGGTCTGGTCCTTGGATTGGTACAGCGATTTCATGGCAAGCCCGCAATGGACCGAGGCGCTGAAGAACAGTTTCATTATTGCAGTCGGTACAGCGCTGATGTCGACCACGTCAGGCATCCTCGCCGCTTGGGCGTTCGAAAGGTACGATTTCCCGTTCAAGAGCCTTTTGTATATCCTGATCATGATGCCGCTGTTTATGCCGGGCGTGGTGCTGGGTCTGGGGGTTGCGATTGCGTTTGGCGGGCTGCAAATCGGCGGCGTCACTATCTATGGCTCGCGCGGGTTGGTGATGGTGGCGCATTCCCTTTGGGCGATGCCGCTGGTTTTCATGCTGATGGAAGCCACCTTTCGCACCATCGACAACCGCGTGGTCGAGGCCGCGAACGACCTTGGCGCCCCCCCGATGCGCACGTTTTTTGAGGTGGTAATCCCGATGGTTTCGACAGGCATCATCTCATCGGTGCTGTTTGCCTTTGTGATCTCGCTCAACGAATTTGTCATGGCGTTGTTTCTCACCGACCGTGACACCCAGACGCTGCCAGTTCTGATGTGGCTTAGTCTGCGGTCTGCGGGCACGCCCCGGCTGGCGGTGGCGTCAGTCATTTTGGCCTTGACCGTCTTTGCCTGTCTGTCTTTGATCATGCTGTGGTACATCCGGCAACTTCGAAAGGTTTCGCGTTGAAAATCAAGGCAATGGTTGCATCGTCTTTGGGGGGCCCCGAGGTGTTGGTGGCGCGGGATGTCGATCTTGCTTGGCCCCAAGGGCCGCAAGATGTGCTGGTGACGCTGCGTGCCGCATCCCTCAACCCTGCTGATGTCTTTTTGCGTCAATTGGGCGGCTATTTGGCCTCGGACACGCCCTTTGTGCTGGGACATGACGGGATGGGGGTTGTGGCAGCGGTGGGGTCAGAGGTCACCGGTTTGCACCCCGGAGATCGGGTTTGCTTTTGCAACGGCGGTATCGGTGGAACCATGGGCACTTATGCCGAGGCTGCGGTGGTGCCCGCAGCACAACTGGCCCTTGTGCCGGCAGAAGTAGACGATCTGACCGCCGCCGCCCTGCCCTTGGTGGCGATCACGGCGTGGGAAGCGCTTTATGACCGCGCGGGGCTGAAGGATGGCGAGTTTGCCCTGATCCATGGCGGTGCGGGGGGTACTGGCCACATCGCGGTGCAACTGGCCGCCTTGCGCGGGGCGCGGGTGGCAGCCACAGTCAGTTCGCCCCAAAAGGCCCGCATTGCGCAAGCCATGGGGGCCGAAGTCACATTCAACTACCGCGAGGCTGATTTTGCAGCCGCAGCCTTGCACTGGTCGGGCGGCGTGGACGTGGCCTTTGACAATGCAGGCCCGCAAACCTTGCAGCAAACCTATCGCGCCATGGCCCCCTATGGCCGCATTGTCACCCTCATGGGCCTGCCCGGCGATGACGCTGACCTGACGGCCTACAACCTGAACCTGACCTTGCACAGCGTCATGATGCTGACGCCGATGTGGAAGGGCCTATTCGCCCGCCTTGGCGAGCAAGCCGCGATCCTGCGTCAGGCCCTTGGGCTGGTTGCAGCCGGAAAGCTGAGGGTTCTGCATGCCCGCACCTTTGCCCTGACCGACGTTTCCGCCGCCCATATGTTTTTGGAAAGCGGCAAGGCGACAGGCAAGGTGACCTTACAGATTTCCTAAACAGCACCCGCCTTGGCCTTAGTTGCTTGTGAAAATCCGCTGATGACGTTTGCCACGTTCAAACCCAGCGCGTCGATAGCATAGCCGCCTTCCATGACAAACTGCGTGGGCAGGCCCAACTCGGCCAAGCGCCGTCCGATATCAAGATAATCGGGGCTTTTAAGGGTGAACCCCCCCACAGGATCGCCCTCGAACGTATCAACGCCCAAGGACACCACCAACACATCGGGCGCATAGGACATGATACGGTCCAGCGCCACTTGTAACGCAGGGCCCCAGACGGCATAACCCGTGCCGCGCGGCATGGGCAAGTTCAAATTATAGCCCTTGCCCGCACCTTCGCCCACTTCGGTATCATAGCCCATCAGGAACGGGTATTCATCCTGCGGACGACAATGCAGCGAGATGAAAAACACATCCGGCCGCTGATAAAAGATACGCTGCGAGCCATTGCCGTGATGATAGTCGATGTCCAACAAGGCGACCCGCCGCGCACCTGCATTCAGATGCGCCTGCGCCGCGATGGCGGCATTGTTAAGATAGCAGTAGCCCCCCGCCAAATCCTGAGAGGCATGGTGCCCCGCCGGACGGCAGACCGAAAACACCGCGCGCTCGCCCATCTGTATCAAGTTTGCCCCGCTTAACGCGATATCCTTGGCCGCATTGATCGCCTTCCAAGTTCCGGCAATGAAAGGCACGCAGACATCAAAGGTGTAACAGCTTAGCATCGAATGAACCGAAGCATTTGGCACCTGATCCATGCCACGCATTCCGAAAGTATAGGCGGTTGCAAAGCGGCCCGGGCCAAACTCGGCCTCCCACAAGGGATAGCAGCGCTGCAGAAAGCTGACAAAGGCCGGGTCGTGGATCTGATGCACCACCTCTAACCCGTGGGGATCGGGCGCAACAATGTCGGTGAAGCCAGCGGACTTCAGGGCCCCCATGATCACATCCATCCGTTCGGGGCATTCCATCATGTCAATCATCTCGTCATAGCGCATTTCCTTTGCGCCGGCGTGCCCACGATGGTCTTCGGAATAGATCAGCTTCATCGGTATTTCCCTTTTTTCGGCAATGCGTCGTGTCAGTGTGTTTCAGCGTTCTTCAGCAAGGCCGTGCGCAGGGGTGCCATCACGGGTGATCGCCGCTAAACGCCAGCAGACTGCCTATTTTGCCCCCAACAACGGGCGCAGCATAAATATTAGGACATGGTCGGCCTGTGGTCCATGTGCATTATGCGTTCTGACAGCGATGCGCGCTACCGCAGGGTGAGGCAAAATACGCCCTGCTGATCAGGGCATCTGTTCATCAACTTCGGTTCGACGATGGACACATATATTCAATTAACATCCGGCGCGGCACAGAACCCAATGATCACAATGCGTGTTTTGCGGGCCTGACATTGGCGTCATACTATGTTTTTTGTGTCATCGCTGGAATGATCAGGTTGGCGCTAAACGCGAACTGTCTCGCGCGGGGCACGGGCCCAAAAACGCACCATCAAACTGACCGAGGCGAAAAGTAGGCCCAAACACAGGCCCAGCCAAATCCCTTCAGCCCCAAGACCAAAGTGAAAGCCCAAGATTGCACTGGCGGGAATGCCCACGCCCCAATAGCTGAAAGCTGCAGCCCACATCGGCACACGCGTATCGCGAATGGCGCGCAGCAAGCCCAGTGCCATGACCTGCATCGCATCGCCCAATTGAAACAGCGCCGCGAGGGCCAAAAGGCGGGTGCCAAGGGCAAGGATCTCAGCCGCCTCGGGGTGGGTCGTATCTAAAAACAGGGCCGTGATGGCCACGGGCAGGCTTAGGAATAGGGCAATTCCAATGACACACAGCACAAAAGACAAGCCAATCGCGGTGACGGCAATCTGGCGCAGACCCCGCACATCCCCCGCCCCCGAGGCGCGGCCTGCCAGAACCGTGGCGGCATTGGACAGGCCCAGATGCAGCATAAACGCCATCGCCGCCACTTGCATGGCAATGCCATGCGCGGCCAAGGCAACCGTGCTGACCCAGCCCATCATCAAGGATGCTGCCGCAAAAAGCCCGCTTTCGGCAAGCCCCGTCATGCCAATCGGCCAACCCAGGCGAAAAACCCGCCCCAAGGCGGCTTTGTCCATCCGCCAAAAGCGGGTGAACAAACCAAATCGTCGCAGGGCAGGCTGATAATGGGCATAAAGCGCCATGATCCCAAAGGTGACCCATTGCACCATAAGGGTCGCTAGCGCAGCGCCCCGCACCCCCAATTCCGGCGCGCCCCAATGGCCGAAAATCAGCATCCAGCCCAAAGCGAGATTGACCAACAACGCCGCCAGCGTCACCCAAAGCACCACTTGGGTGCGCCCCAAGGCCGAGAGATAGGATTTCAACGCCATAACCAAAAGTGCTGGCACCATGCCCAAGCCTGCGATGCGCAAAAAGTCTTGGGCAAGACGGACAACCTCGGCCTCTTGACCTAAAGCCATAAGCCAACTGCCCGAGGTCCAGAACACGGGATAAATCGCAATGCCAAACCCCAGCGACAGCCAAAGCGCCATGCGGGCATCGCGGCGCACTTCAGTCTCATCGCCTTTGCCAACGGCCACGGCGACCAAGGGCAACAAAGCTTGGCCAAAGCCAGAGCCAAGGATGAAGATGATGAAAAAACACGATCCGGCCAAGGTGACTGCCGCCAACTCTACCACACCGTAGCGGCCCATAAGGACCGTGTCAGTGACATGCAGCATCATCCCCGCCAGATGCGAGCCTATGATCGGCAGCCCCAGCGCCAACATAGCGCGGGAATGAGAAAGGTAAGTCTGGGCCATGGTGCCTTGTATCCGTTGCACGGGGGCCCAGCAAGCCCACGCCCCAAAGCGGGGTTCCACACCCCCCACACCCCCGTGGAATATTTGCGCCAAGGTGAATGGGGGGGTGCGGGGGGGTATTGGGTTAATGCGCTGAGGGGAGGTAATTGCGCCAGTTGTGCTGCTCTTTAAAGCCCAAAACCTCACGGATTTTTTGATTGGAAAGCAGGCTTTCGTTCGGGGCGACCGGGCGGGTCAGGGGCACTTTGGGGAAGAACTGCGCCAAAAGTTCGGCATTGGGCTGGGGAACGGAATTGGTATCGTTGACCGCATTGAAAACTTGGTAGCCAAGCCCGTCTTTTTTCAACGCCAGATCGACAATCTGCCCCAGATCGCGGGCATCGATATAGCTAAAGGTGATGCGGCGGCGCGACCCCGGATCTTTGGCAAAATCGGGGAAGCGGGCGTAGTCTTGCGGCTCCATCACATTGCCGATGCGCAAGGAATAGACATCGGCACCCGTGCGGCGTTGAAAGGCCTCGGCTGTAACCTCGTTGACCTTTTTGGACATGCCGTAGCTGTCCATCGGGTTGATCGGATAGGCTTCGTCCAGCGGCAGATAGGCCGGATCGGTCTGCCCATCGCTGAAACACACACCGTAGGTGGTTTCGGATGAGGCGATGATCACCTTGCGAATGCCCGATTTCAGCGCCGCTTCCAGCACGTTATAGGTGCCCATCACATTAACGCGGTAGGTTTCATTGTCGGGCGCCAGCATCAGGGCCGGAATAGCCGCAAAATGCACCACGGCGTCAAAGGGGCGTTGGCCAAGCCCGTCTTCCAGATCTTCGCCGCTGGCATAGGCGGTCATGGCGTTGAACATCTGTCCGCTGTCGGTGATATCGGCCACCAGATCGGCCACACCGGGATGGCGCAGCGGCACCTTATCCACATTCAGCACCCTGTGTCCTTGGGCCGCCAGATAAGCCACCACATGTTTGCCCGCTTTGCCCGAACCGCCTGTAAAAAGTACCCGCATCAAACCCTCCATGATTTGGGCGCACCTTGCCTTAAGCCGCCGCCCAAGGCCAGCCCTTGCGCCCTGCCCCCTTGACAGTATCTAATGAAAGCCGAACCAGAATAGGCCCCAAATGTCAGACCTTTTGACCAACACGACCGATACCTACAACGCCTCGTCGATCGAGGTGCTGGAACCGCTAGAGGCGGTGCGCCTGCGGCCGGGGATGTATATCGGCGGAATTGACGAGCGGGCATATCACCACTTGGCCGCCGAAATCATCGACAACGCCATGGACGAGGCCGTGGCCGGCCATGCCACACGCATCGAGGTGGAACTGCACACCGATGGGTCGCTGACCGTGCGCGACAACGGGCGCGGCATTCCGGTCGACCCGCACCCCAAGTTTCCGGACAAATCCGCACTCGAGGTGATTTTGTGCACGCTGCATTCGGGCGGCAAATTTGGCGGCAAGGCGTATGAGACATCGGGGGGCTTGCACGGCGTGGGGTCTTCGGTGGTCAACGCCCTGTCAGACCGGATGGATGTGGAAGTGGCGCTGAACAAAGAGCTTTACACCCAAAGCTTTTCGCGCGGCAAACCCTTGGCCCCCATTCGCAAGGTTGGCCCCGTGGCCAATCGGCGCGGCACTTGGGTGACCTTTC
>CANIKY010000132.1 GCA_947468085.1 Paracoccaceae bacterium
ACCGGGGCGCGAGAACACCGTTTCCACAAAGACAGCGCTGGACAGAATGCTGCCCAAGCCCATGGCGATCACCGAAATCGTGGGCACAATGGCCAAGCGCAGTGCATAGCGCAGCACCACCCGCCGCTCTGTCAGACCAAAGGCGCGGGCGGTGCGCACATGGTTAGCCCCCATAATCTCTAGCATTGAGGCCCGCACCATCCGCGCCAAATACCCCACCCAGCCGATCCCCACCGCCAGCGACGGCAAGATCAACGCCTTGATCTGTGAGATCACATCCCCCGGTTTTCCGGCCCCAATGGCGGGAAGCCAATGCAACCAGACGGCAAAAATCAACAGCAGGTAAATCGCCACGACGAAAGACGGCACAGATATGAAGCCGACCGACACAACCCCCAGCACCCGATCAACCCACCGCCCCTGATAGACGACCGAGATCACCCCAAGCGCTATGCCCAAGACCAGCGCCCAGCCCAAGGCCACAATGCCAAGGATCATGGTGTGGGGAAAGGCCTCAGCTATTTGGTCCAGCACGGGGCGTTTGGACCAGACATCCACCCCCAAATCGCCGCGTAGCGTGTTGCTAAAGAAGCGCCAGATTTGCACCAGAACCGGCTGATCCAGCCCCATCCGTTCGGTCAACAGCGCCTTCAGTGCCGGTGTCGCCCTTGGCCCCAAGGCCACACTCGCCGGATCGCCGGGCACTAAAAAGACCATGCCATACATAGCCAGCATGACCACAAACAAGATCACCAGCGCCAAACCCACCCGCTGCAGCGCATAGGTCAGCATGGGTCACACCATGTCACGGGCGATCTCCTCATCCCAGGCGCGTTCAAACACCACCTCGTCGCCTTGGCGCAGCATCAACTGCATTTGCACACGAAAATGGGTGGTGGTGCAAGACATTCGCCCTGTGGAATGGTGGTGGATCGTGACATCTGGGAACTGCATCGTCACTTGATAATCTGTTATCATCGCGGCACTGGTAGGGTCGCCCTCGATTACCTCGTGCCGCACAAAGCCTTTCGAGGATTGGGTTTGCCCGATGTCGTGCATGGTTTTGGCGTAGGTCCAGCGCGGGAAGTCGACGGTCATTTTGCCCGTCAGCATATCCTGCGTCACCCGCCTGCGGGGGGCATCTTCGACCGTGTGGTAGCTGTGCGGCGTCTGCGGCGCGCTGAGTGCGGGGCCGAAGGCAGGCAGATCGGCATCTGCGGCGCGAGGCGGGCGGATGGGCAAGATCAGCCCGCTGTGGCCCAGATGCACGGAGAGCGTGGCAAGTTCGGGCGAGGGCCAAGCGATGGGGAAATAGGTGGTCGACAGCGACACTGCGATGCGGTGGCCTGCGGGGAAGGCGTGGGCGATATCGTCGAGTTCGACGAGTGTGTCATAGACTTGCCCCGGAACCAGCGCGCTGGGGTGTTCGTGGCTGTCGCGGTGGGCCAGGTTCAGCATCCCCAAAGCCACGCGTGTCGATCGCCCGTCAGGGGCCACATCATTCAAGCGTACCGCCACTAAGGCCTGCGGCTTGTCGCTGGAAAAGCGCAGGCGCAATTGCGCGGCCCCAAGGATTTCGCAAGGGTCGGTTAAGGGGGCGGTCTGAAACACCAACGACCCTGCATCGTCAGAACGTTGGTCAGTGGGCCAATCGGCATCGTCGCCATAGCGCCCCACCTCTCCAGCACTTAAGCCCACCCAGAGGGGTGAATAGACCTGCGCCTGCCCAAGGCCCGCGTTCAAATCCCCGCCCAAAGCCCCCGCAGGCCCTAGGGCCAGCTCCTTGGGCACAATGCGCGGTGAGGGCCAGATGTCTTCCGCAACCCAGCGACCGGGCCGCGCGGTATAGCAGGTTTGTGGCGGCACCCAATCTTGCATCCAAACGCGGTACATCGGCTGGTCCATCATGCCGGTGTCGATGCCCTTCATCCAATGATCGCACCAGCGCACCACCTCTTGCAGCCAGCCGATTTCGGGCTGCACGGTCACATCCTGCGGGAAAGAATGCGCCCAAGGCCCGATCAAACCCAACCTTGGCCCTGATAAGCCAGCGAGCAAGCGCGGCACGGCTTCGGAATAGTTGTCTGCCCACCCGCTGACGGCATAAACCGGAATGGTGATGGCCGCGTAATCCTCGCAGACCGAGCCTTGCTGCCAATAGGCATCGCGGCGCTGATGGTGCAGCCAATTCAGGATCCACGGCGTATTGGCCTGCATCCGTTCAGCCCACATCTCCTTCCACCGCGCGCCCACCACTTGCGGGTCGGGCGGTAAATCGTTGCCCGCGAACATGGTCGAGGACCAGTCGAAGTTATCCTTGGACAAGCACCCGCCGACCCAGTGAATATCGGTCGCATAGCGATCATCCGTGGACCCAACCGTGATCACGGTTTTTAAGGCTGGCGGCTGGCGGGCGGCGATTTGCAAGCCGTTAAACCCGCCCCACGAAATTCCGATCATTGCCACTTGCCCGTCACACCACGGCTGTTCTGCGGCCCAAGCGATGGCTGCAACACCGTCAAGCTGTTCTTGCACAGTGTATTCGTCGGTAATGATCCCGTCAGACTCGCCCGTGCCGCGAATATCCAGCCGCAGGCAGGCATAGCCTTGGCCCGCCACATACATATGCAACCCCTGATCACGGGTGCGCGTGCCATCGCGCAAGCGGTAAGGCAGATATTCCAAAAGCACCGGTACTGGAGCCGCCCCGCTAAAGGCTGTCTCTGGCAGCCAAAGCTTACCAGCTAGGCGGGTGCCATCGGGCATCGGCACCCAAATGGGCTCTAGAACCGTCACACGATGGGCAAAAGTGTCTTGAACCTGCGGCATTAGCACCTCTTCCTGAACAACCATGCAACAAGCTTGGGAATTTTGGCAATAGAAATCCAATGGAGTAGGTCCGACGGTGTCGCCCAGCCGCAGCTAGGCGCGAGTTCAAGGAAGCGAACGGAAGCTTGGCGCCACGGGGGCGAGCATCGCATTAACGGGGGATCCCAGGTGCTGACAAAACCGCGAAAGATTTAGATATTGTCGTTTCGACTTAACGAGGGTCAGCATAAAATCATTCATTTGCAGGCCGGCTTGCGCTTATCAAGGTTCACACAGTGTCGATTGCCTTGGGCCCATCATAGGCTTTGCTGAACGCTCCTTTTGTATGCAACACTGCGAGCTGTCAGGCATGAAACTGCCTTTTGTGAAAAAAAGTTGGGAGAGATATATGGCGGTCTGGTCTGTTCGCGTGCTGTTGCCCATCATTGCTGCAGGATTTCTGCATAGCGGGGCCTTGGCCGATACGTCCGGCCAGATCCGATTGGCCGATCTCACAGCGCACGCGGCTGTGACCGGTCTAATCGACAATTCTGCCTTCCTACCCAGCGCTGCGGCCCAACCCGCATACCGAGACTTTACAGGCAGCATTGCGCTGGGCGAGGTTTTGATGGGGACCAACCCCGCCGTCTTCACCTCGACAGAGGTTTTGGGCAAGAACCCGCAGATTTTTCCCGCCGTGACGCTGGCCTTTTATACAGCGGGTGGCGATCTTGTCCCTATTGACCGTGATGTGATCCGCGTGGGATCGACGGCTGCGGGGACAAGCTACTGGGACATGATCGTGCAACCGGGGCGTGTCTGGTCCGAGCCACAGGACGGCGAATGGTCGCGGGCTGCTTTTCCCTTCGCGCTTGTCCATTCGATCGAGGGCGAAAGCCACAATGGGGTCGCGACCTTTCTGTACCGGGAAGGGGCCGTCACGGACCTGCGTTTCCAAATCGTCCAGCAGACAGCACCCTACTATGTTGAAGACTATTTCACCGCTTGGGGCCTTTCACCCGCAAGCTTTATTCCCGGCGGCATCAAAGACCTGAAGCGGCTGCAATTTGACTATTCTTTGGAAGTGGCAAACCGCTTCCCAATCGCCAACTGGAGCGATCTTGAGGCACGGGTCGGCGCAGAAGCGCTTGTGGATTTTGAAAGCGCCATGTCGCAGGACGAGGTTCTTGTCAGCGGTCTGGTCGTCGATGGCACCTTTTACAAAAAACCGTGCAAAAGTGCTGCGGGAGCCTTGCCCTATTGTGAGACGGCTGGCTTTGGCGTGTGGTCTGCGACCAAGTCTTTGGCCAATGCCGCGGCTCTGTTGCGACTGGCGCAAAAATACGGACCAGAGGTCTTTGATGCAAAGGTTTTAGATTACATCACCATCCCCGCCGCCCATGACGGCTGGCGGGACGTGACCTTTCGCGACCTTTTGAACATGGCCAGCGGGGTCGGCTTTGGCAGCGACCAGCGCGAACCAAATGACAGCGGCGATGGGTATCTCGACGGAAATTATGCCGAATGGTACGAGGCGCCAAGCAAGGCGGAGAAGATCGCAGCCTTGGCCAAAACCCCTGATCTTCCGTGGGGCCCAGGCGAGGTGACCCGCTACCGCGACCAGGATATGTTCCTTTTGGGCGCAGCTATGAAGGAGTATCTGCGGCGCAAAGAAGGCCCGTTGGCCGATCTGTGGGAAATGTTGCAGGACGAAGTTTATCGCCCAATTGGCATTCATCACACGGCCACCAACCGCACGATCGAAAGCGACGGCAGTAAGGGCTTGCCTGTCATGTATGCAGGCTTTTATCCGACACTCGGTGATATGGCCAAGATCGCAACGCTGTTCCAAAACAAAGGCCGGCATGGCGACACCCAAATCCTTTACGCCCCGATGCTTGAAACGATGATGGCGGGTCCAGAAGATCGCGGCCTGCCGACCGGTGGGTCAAACGATTTTGGCGAAGAGCGTTATTTCATGTCCTTCTGGACGACGCGGTTCGATGCAGACGAAACCTGCAAGTTTTATGTGCCGGCCATGTCGGGTTGGGGCGGCAATACGGTGGTGCTGATGCCCAATGGCATGATCGGCATGCGTTTGGCAAAGAACTGGGATGGCAACGAAGCCGTCGATGATTTCAGCGGAATGATTGCCGTTGCAAACCGCTTGGATCCGTTTTGTAAGTGACAAAGCATACTGGGGCGACTGTGGCGTGGGTTGCCGTCCGACTACGACACTGCCACCCTTTCATGAATTGTCGTTTCGACACGACAAAGGCGGTGAGTATCAAACCACACGGAGATCACGGGTTTCGTAACGACCCAAACATCTTCAGATACTGAAGTTGTTGGAAATCTGTTGGTCTGCGCATTCGACGGGGAACATCGCGATGAGATACCGCTCCACATCGTCACCACCGCAAAATCTGTTTGAAATCTGTATCTGCACGCAGTGTTCGGCATGCATTTGCCATACAGGAATCATATTCGCACCGTGGCACTCCGCGGCAAGCAGAAACCACAGCTGCCTGATCCGGTTGTTCGGGTCGAACTAAATAAAGAAACAGAAACCGAAGCTTAAGATGAAGCTGCCATCCGCCCTCGGCCTTCAGGCCGGGGGAACTGGAAGAGCCCCGCCGATCGCTGCAACCGAGGCTGAAAGCATAAGCCACTTGAATTAGCGGCAAAATCAAGTAACGTGATCCTTTAAGGACATTCAACTTCGGGAATGTCGATTGCTAAATTTTCGGGTGTGGTATGAAGGATTTTGTTCGTTTTGGGATGTTCTCATTGGGTGCATTAGTATTTGCAACCACGGCTTTTGCGCAAAATGTGGATGATGCCACGCCATTTGATGATCAAATCATTGCTGAACCGTTTGGCTTCCCTGATGATCCATCTGTGGCGCAAGTGACCCGGGAAATGGGCTGTTACTACGACGAAACGGGCACGTCGGTTTACCTCCCCAAAACGGGTGAGGCTGTTCAACTAGACGAAACCACGGGTGATGAAACCACAGGTGACGAAGTAACGGGTGATGAAGCAACGGGTGATGAAGCAACGGGTGACGAAGTAACGGGCGATGAAGCAACGGGTGACGAAGCCACGGGCGACGAAACCACGGGTGATGAAACCACGGGTGATGAAACCACGGGTGATGAAGCCACGGGTGACGAAGCAACGGGTGACGAAGCAACGGGTGACGAAGCCACGGGCGACGAAGCAACGGGTGATGAAGCAACGGGTGATGAAGCCACGGGTGACGAAGTAACGGGTGATGAAGTAACGGGTGATGAAGCCACGGGTGACGAAACCACGGGTGACGAGGCAACGGGTGACGAAACCACGGGCGACGAAGCAAGGGATGAAGACGGCCCTGATCTTAATGTAGCTTCGATTTACTCCAATCCACCAGTTTATGTGATTTGCGAATTATGGCCCGACGATACAATTATGCAAATCTCGGGCGGCCCGCATGTGCAGCGTGGCACCATAGACAGTTCTTGGTGGCGTGATTTTAATGCCCCCCTGGCAGCCCATGATATCAAGCGTTCGTCGCAACGTAACGAGCCGGCACAACTGCCTCAAGTAACACCCGAGAGCTTTGCCGAATTCTGCGCACGCCCCGGCTTGCTGCAAACATTGTTTTGCCCCATCTCCTACACTGGAGTGCCCCCATGGGGTGGTCCAATTTAGATGTTCGTCCATAGTCGGTCTTTGGTCTATCGGCATCATGCTTTCTGGCGCCGGTGGACGGTAGCGCAGGGCGCTGTGTGTCTTGTTTGGATATTGTCGTTTCAACACGACATCTCAGACGTGGAATCGTCGTCGATATGAACAGTTTTCCCCACGGTCCAAACATCTTCAGGACCTGAAGTTGTTGGAACTCTGTTGAAGACCACACAGTGACTGCATCGTAGTGACATTGGCGTGATTGTCGCATCCATCACGAACGAAATCCACAATCAGTTCACTGATAATTCTGCCGCGGGTTCATGGATTGTCGTTTCGACACGACAAAGGCGGCGAGTATCAAATCATACAGAGGTCACGGGTTTCGTTACGACCAAACATCTTCAGATACTGAAGTTGTTGGAAATCTGTTGGTCTGTGCATTCGACGGGGAACACGGCGATGAGATGCCCCACCACATACCCACGACCGCAAAATCTGTTTGAAATCTGTATCTGCACGCACAGTTCGGCATGGTTTTACCACATAGGAATCATATCCGCACCGTGGCACTCCGCGGCAAGCGGACAGCGCAGCTTTGAAGCTGGGGTTTTCTGCATATTATAAAGATTTCAGTGAGTTAAGTGGTGCCCAGAGCCGGAATCGAACCAGCGACACGCGGATTTTCAATGCTTTTTGATACGAATTAACCTGGCAGGATCATTGACTGATCTGCGCCGAAAACATAGGTGCGGCAAAGATGTGGTTCAAGCTGTTTTGCGAAAGTCGATCTCAAGCATCTGAAATTAAACAGTAATTTATATTGACTTGCACCAAGAACGGCTGATTTTCACTGCGTCCCTTGTCACATTAATACACCATTTTGGTGTATCGCATTACAGCCCAACACCTGCTTGCCGCACGTGCTGGGCTGCCTGCCTCATGCCTTGGCTGCTACGGTTTTGTTGGACTTCGCACCACGCGATCCCATGGCTGCGGCAACTGCTGCATCCAACTCGCCAGCTTCTACGGCTTGCATCAGCGTCTTGATGACCACGGGCAGGTCAGCCAGCTTGCCCACTTCAACCGCGGTCTTGCCCGGCTGCAGTTGCAGGGGCACTGCGCCA
>CANIKY010000133.1 GCA_947468085.1 Paracoccaceae bacterium
CCAAGATGGCGCTCATCGCCTCGACTGCGGCTTTTTCTTCGCGCGCACTGACATGCTGAAACACCATACTATGGGCGTGGCACAGATCTTCCATCGTCTGCCCTGCCAAAAGCTGGCCACGATGGCTGGTGGAGAACGCTTCATAAAGAGCTGATTCCATGGCTTCGAACAAGTACGTCAGCACGCGGTTGCCGCCACTTAACGCAAGCGCCTCGTGAAAGCGGACATCGGCAAGGTGAAAGGCGCGCTCGGCCTCGGACCTACGGGTGCCACCTGCGTCCATCTCGGCTGCCGCCGTCTGCATCGCGCTTAGCGCCGCCTCGACGGCGGCTAGGCCGGCACGGCTGGAATGGCGGATGGCCAAGATCACAGACTGCACTTCCAGCGAGCGGCGCACTTGCAACAGATCGAACAGGCTTTTGGGGTCTGATTTGATGAGCGAGGTCAAAAAAGCGCCGAACATCGCCCCATCAGGCTGGGTCACCACGGCTCGCTTGCCCCGCGCAAGGCTGACAAGACCGCGCCCGGACAGGATTTTCAGCGCCTCACGGATCGTGATTCGGCTGACGCCGAAACCGGCGGCCATCTCAGCTTCGGAAGGAAGCTGAGCGCCCGGGTGTAGGCCTTGCACGATGCGCGCGCCCAATTCTTCAGCCACATTGGTCGCGGCAGAGGCAGTTTGCTTAGGGCGCAATGAGGGGGACGCTATTCTTGCCATACGCAAAACATATATGATAAGTTGGCAAGGGTAAACGCCACGCGGTTGATGCACACGCAGCAAGGTGGCTGTTCTTTAGCTGCAACGCCGCATTGTTAAGTCTCTCGGCGGAATTTTTGCGCGTAAATCTCACCAAAAGACAATCCGCCTTTACAAGCATATATGCCTTGTTTAGCGTTACTTCTGCGCGCCAGATGCAAAGAATGGCATATGCGGGCACGATCCAATTGGGAGGATGCTATGAAACTGAACGTGACGCTAAACCGCGTGATCGCGGGTTCTGCCCTTGCCCTGTCGTTGATGGCCACCACGGCCATGGCGGCTGACCCGACCGAAAAGTGGTGCTCTGGCGTGACCATCGCCGCATTTCCGGGTGGTCCGCAGGGCGGTGTGTTCGCCAACAACGTCTATAACGGCTTTCGTCAGGCCGAGATGGATCTTGGCGCAACCGTGACCTACTACTTCTCGGATTGGGATCCGAACAAAATGCTGCAACAGATCCAACAGGCTGTTGCAACCAAGGTTGACGGCATTGCCACCTATGGTTTTGCCGGCGAACCCGCCACTGGCCCGATCGTTGACCAAGCCTTTGCGCAGGGCACGATCTTTACCAGCTTGAACACCTCGCTGCCCGACAGCCAGGCGAAATATGCCTCGCATGGCTTTGGCTATGTCGGCGCGCCAAACTATGCGGCGGGCTTTGCTTTGGGGGCTGAAGCCGCCAAGCGCGCCAATCTGCAAGCAGGCGAAGAGGTCTTTGTCTGGGGCCTGCAAGGTCAAGGCGGCGACCGTGGTCAACGCACCGTGGGCGTGATTGACGCCTTCACCAAAGCCGGTGCAAAAGTGATCTATCAAGAGATTGATGCCGCCACCAACGCTGATCCGAACGCCGGTACAGCGACCTTCGTCGGTGTCATGGGCGCAAATCCGGGCATCAAGATTGTCGTCACCGACCATGGCGGTCTGACCTCGAACGTGGGCGTTTATGCACAAGCCGCAGGTTTGACCGCGGGGCAAGTGTATTTCGCAGGCTTTGACATGTCGCCCAACACCGCCCAAGCGGTGAAAGACGGCTTCCAGAACCTCGTGATCGATCAGCAGCCCTTCTTGCAAGGCTACCTGCCGATCTTGAATATCTGCCTGACCAAGAAGTTCGGCTTCTCGGGCCTTGATATCAACACGGCTGGCGCTTTTGTGGATGCCACCAACGTGGATGCCGTGGCCCCCTTGGCCGCTGTCGAAATCCGCTAATCTCTAGGGGCCCGTCACCACGGGCCCCTTTCTCTTTTATACAGGTGTCCTGATGGCTGAAGCTTCACCCCGTCCCGGGGAGACGCCGGTTATTGAACTGCGCAACGTCTCCAAGACTTTTGGCGAGGTCCGCTCGCTGTCTGACATCAACTTTGCCGTTTATCCCGGCGAGATTGTGGGCCTTTTGGGCGACAACGGCGCTGGCAAATCAACGCTGGTCAAAACCGTGATGGGCTTTCACAAGCCAGATGCCGGGGGCGATGTGTTCTTTAAGGGCGAAAAGATCGACGATTGGTCTGTCGCCCGTGCGCGCGGCTTGGGGATCGAAACAGTTTATCAAGAACGTGCGCTGTGCGAAAAGCAGCCGATCTGGCGCAATATGTTCATGGGGCGCGAACCGCGCACCGCTTGGGGCCTGCTGGACGTCAAAAAGATGCGCGAGGAGTCGGCGCGTTTGATGTCGGAACACATGGGCTTCACCTCGGCCGCTGTGCACCCTGACAATGTGGTCACCACCATGTCGGGGGGCGAAAAGCAGGGCGTGGCCATCACGCGGGCTTTGTATTTTGATGCGCAACTGGTGATTTTGGATGAGCCCACCATGGGCCTATCGCTGACCGAAACCAAAAAGACGCTGGAATTCGTCAGCAATATCAAAAAGGCCGGCAAGTCGGCCATCTTCATCGATCACAACATCTTCCACGTCTATCCGGTGGTTGACAGGCTTTATGTACTGGATCGCGGCAAGGTCGCCGGGGTCTATGACAAAAGCGAGATTTCGATGGAAGATTTGATTGACCGCCTGTACCGGGTCGCCCGGACCGGCACGTTGGAGTAAGACCATGTCGGACGCAAAACCCAAAAACAACCGCGTGGCCCCGCCGTCTTTCCTGCGCCGCTACGGATCGCAACTGGGCATCATCGGCGTGGGGCTGGTGATGTGGCTGGGCTTTGTGATCGCAGCACCCACGGTGTTTACGAACACATTCATCTACGTGGCCTTCGCCCAAACCACCCCGCAATTCGGCATCATTGCGCTGGCACTGACCTTTGTGGTCATCACCGGCGAGATTGACCTGTCGTTTCCCTCGATCATGGCACTGGGCACGGCGATTTTCTGTATCGGCGTGACGCATGGGTTGGTTTGGCCCGCGGCATTGGTGCTGGGCTTGGCCACGGGGGCGGCTTGCGGGTGGGTCAACGGGTTTTTGGTGTCTTGGCTGAATATCCCCTCGCTTGTGATCACCATCGGCACCTCGTTCCTGTTTCGCGGGCTGGAACTGGTGATCATGAACGGCACTGGCGTGCCCTTGACGGCAGATATGTACCCCGGCCTGCACGCCCTTTTGCGCGAAAGCTATTTTGGCGTGCCCGTGCAAACGCTGTGGATGCTGGCGTTGCTGGGGCTGACATGGCTATTGTTGAACCGCACCCGCTTTGGTGCACATGTGTTTTTGGTGGGCGATAACCCCACCTCGGCCCGCCTGATGGGGATTGATGCGGTCAGCGTCAAAACCCGTGCCTTCATGCTGACAGGGGTGATCGGGGTTTTTGCCGGGCTGATGACCTCGGTTTACGGCTATTACTTCTGGCCCACCACGGGCGACGGCTTCTTGCTGAACACCATCGCCTCGGTCTTCTTGGGCGGCACCTCGGTCTTTGGGGGCACGGGGTCGGTGATCGGGTCGTTTGTGGCGTCTTACATCATCGGGGCGATCAATGCGGGCATCGTCTCAGCCGGCATTAATGCGTTTTACACGCAGCTGTGCTTTGGTTTGGTGATCGTTATTTCGGTGGTTTTGCAGACGATCATCGACCGCAAGATCCGCCGCCAGTCGATCACGGGGCGGTAAGATGAAGATCACCCGCATCAGCACCACGGTCGTCAACGCACGGATGCGCAACTGGGTGTTTGTGCGGGTGGATACCGATATGCCGGGCCTATTCGGTCTTGGCGAGGCCACGCTAGAGTTTCAGACCCGCGGCGTGGTCGGCGCGGTTGAGGATCTGTCGCTGCTGATCCTCGGCCAAGACCCGCGCAACGTTGAACACCTCTGGCAGATCATGTTCCGCCATCCGTTCTTCAAGGGCGGGATCGTCACCATGTCGGCCCTGTCGGGCATTGACCAAGCGCTGCATGATCTAAAGGCCAAAGATCTGGGCATTCCGCTTTGGCAGCTTTTGGGCGGGCAATGCCGCAGCCGGTTGCGGATGTATGACCATCTGGGCGGGGGCGATAGCAACTCGGTCTATGATTCTGCACAGGTGGAATCTTTCGCTGAAAAGGCCGCACGGTCCAAGGCTGATGGCTTCTCGGCGGTGAAAATCCTTGCCGTGGGCAAAACCGCCCCGCTGGATGGGTTGAATGCGCTCAATCAAGCCGATGCCCTGATGGCCGCCGCCCGTGAAGGCGCGGGGCCGGATATGGACATTATGGTAGACCTGCATGGCCGCACCACCGCTGCGATGGCCATTCAATACTGCGATGTTCTGGCCCCCTATCGCCCGTGGTTCATCGAAGAACCCTGCCAGCCCGAAGACCACGAAGGCACTGCCCGCGTTGCCCGCGCCACCCATATTCCCATCGCCGCCGGCGAACGCCTGTGTCATCGGCGCGAGTTTTTGCCCCTGCTGCAATCAGGGGCCATCGCCATCGCCCAGCCCGATGTCTGCCACGCAGGCGGCCTGACCGAGGTGCGCCGCATCGCAGCGCTTTGCGACACGTTCGGCGTGTCAATGGCCCCGCACAACCCGCTGGGGCCAATTGCCACCATGGTCAACATCCACCTTGGCTTTGCCACCCCCAACTTCCTGATCCAAGAGGTGATGCGCTCTGACGTACCATGGCGTGATGCGATTGTGTCTGGCGTAACCCCGATCATCGGCGGGTATGTCGAACCCTCGCAATCCCCCGGCATCGGGATCGAGATCAACTTTGAAGAAGCCGCCAAGCACCCCTACAAAGATGTCAACCCCATCCAATGGTACCATCATGACGGCGCAGTGGCGGATTGGTGATGGGCCGCCTAGCAGGGCATCATGTGCTGGTCACCGGCGGCAGTCGCGGGATTGGTGCGGCGACCGTGCAAAAAGCACTGGACGAGGGGGCCAAGGTTACCTCGTTAGACATCATCGCAGGGCCTGACCTTGGGGCTAAAGGGCTGTCGTTGGCGGCAGATGTGACCAGTGCCGCAGATATCGCGCGGGCGGTTGAACAGTCTGTAGCTCACTTCGGCCCTGTCAGCGGCCTTGTGAACAACGCTGGCAAGAATGCCTATGCTGATCCGGTCAAGATGACCGAAGCGGAATGGGAGGATGTGTTTTCCGTCGACCTGAAAGCTGCATGGCTTGTGGCCCGCGCCGTTTTGCCTGCCATGATCGCGGCCAAGCGGGGCAGCATTGTCAACATCGCCTCGGTTCATGCCGATATGACCTATCCGGGCATGTTCCCCTATGCGGCGGCAAAGTCGGGGCTTGTCGGGCTGACGCGCTCGCTGGCGCTAGAGGTTGGACCGCATCAGATCAGGGTCAACGCCCTAAGCCCCGGCTATACCGAGACCTTCCTTGTGCAAGAGTTTTTCGAAAAGAACGGTCCCGCCCTGCGCGATCAAGTCCTGAAAGCCCACGCGATGGGCCGCATGGCACAACCCAGCGAAATCGCAAATTGCATCGCCTTTTTGTTGTCAGATGAGGCGTCTTTTGTCACCGGTGCCAACTGGCGCGTTGATGGCGGCTTAACAGCGAGGTTTGCAGGATGAAAAAACTCAGGTCGCAAGCGTGGTTTGGCGGACAAGACAAGGACGGCTTTATCCACCGCAGTTGGATGAAAAATAACGGCCTGCCCGATGACGCCTTTGACGGGCGCCCGATCATTGGCATTTGCAACACGTTCAGCGACTTTACCCCCTGCAACGCCCATTTCCGCGAGCTGATCACCCATATCAAAGCCGGTGTGCTGGAAGCAGGTGGCCTACCGCTGGAATTTCCGGTGTTTTCCTGCGGCGAAAGCAACCTGCGCCCCACCGCCATGCTGTTTCGCAACCTCGCCTCGATGGACGTGGAAGAGGCGATCCGCGCCAACCCGATGGACGGGGTGGTGCTGATGGTGGGCTGTGATAAAACCACGCCCTCGCTGGTGATGGGGGCTGCGACCTGCGATTTGCCCACGATTGCCGTGTCAGGCGGGCCGATGCTGAACGGGCGCTATCGCGGCAAGGCGATTGGGTCGGGCACCGATGTGTGGAAGTTTTCCGAGGCCGTGCGCTCGGGCGAGATGACGCCGCAGGCCTTTGCCAATGCCGAAAGTGCCATGTCACGCTCGCCGGGGCATTGCATGACGATGGGCACCGCATCCACCATGGCGTCGATGGTCGAGGCTTTGGGCATCACCCTGCCCGGAAACGCCGCTTGGCCCGCCGTCGATGCCCGCCGCGCGCGGCTTGCGCGCATGTCGGGGCGGCGGATTGTTCAGATGGTGCGGCAGGATCAGACCCTGTCGCAGATATTGACCAAGCAGGCGTTCGAGAATGCGATCAAGGTGATCGGGGCGATTGGCGGGTCCACCAACGCGGTCGTCCACCTTCTGGCCATCGCGGGCCGCGTGGGCGTAGACCTGACCTTAGACGATTGGGACCGCGCGGGCCGCGATGTGCCCACGATTGTTGACCTGATGCCCTCTGGCCGCTTCTTGATGGAGGAATTGGCCTATGCAGGCGGCATTCCCGCCGTGATGAAGCGCATCGAACACTTGCTGCACCTTGATGTGATCACGGCCACAGGCACCACGATGCGCGACAGGCTGGCCGAGGCGGAGGTGTTTGACGACGAGGTGATCCGCCCCCTGTCCAACCCTTTGGTCGCCGATGGCGGGCTTGCCGTTCTGCGCGGCAATCTGGCGCCCAAAGGCGCAATCCTGAAACCTTCAGCCGCAACCCCCGCCTTGATGCAACATCGCGGGCGCGCTGTAGTCTTTGACGATATCGACGATTTCAAAGCCCGCATCGACGACCCCGCGCTAGAGGTTGACGCAAGCTCGGTTCTGGTTTTGCGCAACTGCGGGCCGAAAGGCTATCCGGGCATGGCCGAAGTGGGCAATATGGCGCTGCCCAAAAAGCTGTTGGCGCAAGGCGTGCGCGACATGGTGCGCATCTCTGACGCGCGGATGTCTGGCACAGCTTATGGCACCGTAGTGCTGCATGTTGCGCCTGAGGCGACAGACGGCGGGCCTTTGGCCTTGGTGCAAAACGGTGACGAAATTTTGCTGGATGTGGCGGGCCGCAGGCTAGAACTGCTGATCTCACCCGCCGAACTGGCCGCACGCGCCGCGGCTTGGTCCCCCAAGCCGCGCACCTATCGCGGCGGGTATGAGACACTGTATGTCACCCATGTACAGGGCGCAGACGTGGGCGCAGATCTTGATTTTCTGGTCGGCCGCCGTGGGGCGGATGTGCCGCGCGAAAGCCATTGATGCGCGGCGTTCATGCCATCCTTTACGCGCTGTTTGATGCAGACGAGCGGTTAGACCGCGCCGCCATGCGCGCCCAAGTTCAAATCTGCTTGAACGCCAAGGTCGCAGGCATTGCCGCCCTTGG
>CANIKY010000134.1 GCA_947468085.1 Paracoccaceae bacterium
CAGTTGACGTTTTGGCATAGGGCGACGGCGGGCATGAATATCATCACATTCCTGCGAAAACGTATCCTTCAGGCGCTGCCTGTTGTGTTTGGCATATTGGCTGTCGTCTTTCTCGTAGTGCGGATGATCCCGGGGGATCCGGCGCGCCTGATGCTGGGGGTCCATGCCTCGGATGCCAAACTTGCCGCGTTGCGCGCGCAGTTGGGCTTGGATCAGCCGGTGTGGTGGCAGTTCACCCAGTTTGTCGGCCATGCGGTCCAAGGCGAACTTGGAACATCGCTGGTTTTTCGTCGCGATGTGCTTGAGGTCATTCTTGATCGCTTGCCTATCACCTTGTCCTTGGTGGCCTTTGCAGTCCTTTTATCCGTAGCGATCAGCCTGCCCCTTGCCATGCTGGCCTCTATGCGGCAGGGGCGTGGGGCTGATTTTCTGGTGCGCAGTGGTGCGACGCTGACCTTGGCCATGCCTGGCTTCTGGCTGGGCTTGAACCTGTTGATCCTTTTTGCGGTGATTTTTCCGCTGTTTCCAGTCTCCGGCTATGGCAAGGGGCTGGGCGACAGGATCTGGCATCTGTTCCTGCCGGCCTTGACCATTGCCTTTTCACTGGCGCCGATCCTTACACGCACGCTGCGCGCTTCGCTCATCGAGATCATGTCGGCACCGCATGTCGAGTTTGCCAGAACAAAGGGGCTGCCGGAATGGGTTTTGATCCGGCGGCATGTGCTGCGCAACGGGTTGATGGCCACGGTCACAATTTTGGGCGTTAACATCGGCTGGCTGATCGGAGGGTCTGTCGTGGTTGAGACAGTATTCACCCTGCCGGGCATTGGGGCGCTGATCATCTCGTCCGTGGCAGCGCGGGATTTTCCGATGATACAAGGCATTGCGCTGATCTTTGGCGGGATGGTCGTTGTGATAAATCTGGTCACTGATCTGATCTATGCCGTGCTGGATCCGAGGGTCAGCTATGACTAGTCTAGCGCACAAACCAGCGCAGCAGTCGCGTCTGGCGCAGATGGGCGGATTGGTATCGGGTGCGGCCATTCTGGCGATTATTCTGCTGGCTAGTCTGATGGCCAGCCACCTGATCCCCTACGACCCCATCGAGCAAAACCTGCGCAACACGTTGCAGCCGCCCAGCCTGTCGCACCTATTTGGCACCGATAACTTCGGCCGTGACATCTTTGCAAGGGTGCTGCACGCGGCCAAGCTTGACCTGATGATTGGCTTTCTTTGCGTGGTCTTCCCTTGGATTCTGGGTCTGACCTTGGGCGGTATTGCCGGGTATTTTGGCGGTCTGGCTGATACGCTGATCATGCGAACGGTCGACACCTTCACCGCTTTTCCCTTTTTGATCATGGTGATCGGGGTCATAGCCATTTTGGGTCCAGGCCTTTTTGGCATGTATGTTGCCCTAACCCTCGCAGGGTGGAGCATCTATGCCCGCATCGTGCGGGCAGAGGTCTTGGTGATCAAGAAAAGTGAATATATCCTTGCGGCGCGGTCGTTAGGTTACGGCCATGGGCGTATTTTGGTGCGTCATGTCATCCCCAATGTCGTCACGCCAACGATTATCTTCGCCATGACCGATATGGTGCTTGTCATCTTGTCGACCACCTCGCTGAGCTTTCTGGGCTTGGGCGTGCAGCCGCCAACGCCAGAATGGGGCGTGATGATTGCCGAAGGGCGCGGTTTCATCCTGTCGGCTTGGTGGATGGTCACCTTGCCGGGGCTTGCTGTCGTTCTGGTCGGCGTGGCGCTCAGCCTATTTGGCGACGGCATCGCGCGCATCCTGCGCGAGGGGTCGCAAGCATGAGCCTTCTGGATGTTCGCAATCTGACCACCCGCATAGCGACCTCTCGCGGCGTGATGAATGTGGTCGAGGATGTAAGCTTTACCGTGCAGCAGGGCGAATGTTTCGGGATCGTCGGCGAAAGCGGTTCGGGCAAAAGCATGACCTGCCGGTCGATCTTGGGATTGTTATCGAAATCGGGCAGCGCAACGGGTGCAGCATGGTTCGAGGGGCAAGATCTTCTGACGCTAAAGTCTGACGCGCTGCAGCAGATACGCGGGCGTCAGATCGCCATGATCGTGCAGGATGCCGCATCAGCCCTGAACCCCGTGGTGCGGATCGGCACCCAAATCGCCGAGGCGATGATGCAGCACGGCTTGGTTTCCTCCAAGGCAGAGGCGCGGCAGCGCAGCCTGAAGCTGATGTCCAAGGTCGGAATTCCCGCCACAGAAAGTCGCATCGACGATTACCCGCATCAGTTCAGTGGCGGCATGTGCCAAAGGGTTGTGATCGCCGCGGCCCTGTCCTGCAGCCCCAAGCTGATCATTGCCGATGAACCCACGACAGCCTTGGATGTGACCATTCAAGACCAAATCCTGCGGCTTTTGGTGGCCCTTCAGGCCGAGTTTGGGATGAGCCTGATCCTCGTGACGCATGACATGGGCGTTGTGGCGCAGACCTGCCAAAGGGTGGCTGTGATGTATGGCGGCGAATTGGTCGAGATGGCAGACACCGCATCCCTGTTTCGCACCCCGCGCCATCCCTACACGATGGGCTTGCTGAATTGCGTTCCCCATCTTGACCGCGATGTCGGAACGGCGCGGCTCAGGCCAATACCCGGCGCGCCGCCAGACCTGATGAACCCTCTGGCAGGATGCCGCTTTCATCCGCGCTGTCCCCTGGCGAACGACGCCTGTAAATCAACCCGCCCCCCCTTGCGCGAGGTGGCCGCAGGCCACTTCAGCCGGTGTCTTCGTCAGGATGTTTTGGGCAAAGATATCTGGAATGCGGAGAGCGCGCGTGCGTGATGCAGGCCAACCCAGCGCGCTGCGACCTTTGGTCGAGGTGGACGACCTGACCAAGCGCTTTGGTGCGCGTGGCGGCCTGTCGCAGATCTTGGGCGCAGCCTCGCAGCGGCAGTTGACGGCAGTGGATGCGGTGTCGTTCCAGATCAATGCCGGCGAGATTCTCGGTCTGGTGGGCGAATCCGGATCGGGCAAGACGACGCTGGGTCGTTGCCTGCTCCGCTTGGTCGAGCCAAGCTCTGGACAGGTTCGCTTTGACGGAAAAGATCTGATCAGCCTTTCCAAGGGGGATCTGCGGGTCGCACGGCGGCAGATGCAGATGATCTTTCAAGACCCCTATTCCGCGTTGAACCCCCGCATGACTATCAGGCAAATGTTGTCCGAAGTCCTGCGGTTCCACCGCATCTGCACAGATGCTGCCATTCCGGCGCGGATCGCCGAATTGCTTGCGCTGGTCGGGCTGGACCAAAGCGCGGCGGACCGCTTGCCGCGCCACTTCAGCGGTGGCCAGCGCCAGCGTATCGGCATCGCACGTGCTTTGGCGGTGGAGCCTAGGTTTATCGTGGCAGACGAGCCGGTCTCGGCGGTGGATGTTTCGGTGCAGGCCCAGATCATGAACCTGCTTTTGGATCTGCGCGACCAGTTGGGGCTGACGATCCTGCTGATCGCCCATGACTTAAGCGTGGTGCGCTATGTCAGCGACCGGGTGGGCGTTCTTTACCTTGGCCGCCTTGTCGAGATCGCCCCAACAGCGCAAATCTTCGCAGCACCGCGCCATCCCTACACACAGGCCCTGTTGCGGGCCGCCCCAAGGCCCGATCCAGACAGGCACCCCGCACAACCCGCCATCGCGGGCGAGCCGCCGTCGCCCTTGAACCCACCCCCCGGCTGCCATTTCCACACAAGATGCCCCTTGGCCACGGCGCGCTGCAAATCAGAAATGCCCCCGCTGCAGACGGTCTCGGACGGGCATCAGGTGCGCTGCCACCATCACGACCTTGCGCTGCTAAACCCCTCACCCCGCTAAGATCAAAAGGAGATAACCGTGGCCCATGATCCCTATTATGAACTGGTCCCCGAACCTCGGGAACCGCCGTTCGAACCGTCAAGAACCGCCTTGCTGATCATCGATCTGCAATATCTTGACGCCCATCCCGATGGCTGGATGGGGCGTCTTTGTCGCAGCCAAGGAAAGCCCGATCTGTTGAACGAACGGTGGGAGTTCATCAACGACATCTTGCCCAATGTGCGCCGCCTTCAAGACGCATGCCGAGCGGGCGGGGTGGAGTTAATCCACATCCGCGTCAAATACTTAACCGCCGATTGTCGCGATGGTCAGCGGTCATTGCAGATGAAGGAAAAGGCCAATTCCGCCGATCGCCGCGACGATGACTTTTTGGAAATGGTGGCGCCGATGGGTGATGAACTGATCGTCAACAAGACCTCGGCGGGCACGTTCAATTCGACATCCCTCGATCAGACGCTCAGAAATCTCAAGGTGAACAGGCTTTGGGTCACGGGTATCGTGACAGAAGGCTGTGTGGAACTTACGGCACGGGATGCGGCGGACCGCGGCTATTTTACAACGCTTGTCAGCGACGCTCTGGCGTCGTCGACCCACATCGCGCATTATGATGCCTTGCAGCGGATGACGGATGGCGGGTTGATCAAGGCGCGCACGGTGGATCAGCTGTGTGCGCAACTGGCGGCGGCACGGCAAGTGCAGCCTGCCTGACGGGTAAACAGGGTTGGCGCTGTGCGCGCAGAGCGCCAACCGAAGGCCAAAGAAATTGGGGGCGGCGGATGAGGGTCAGCGAAAGAAACTGGCAGCAGATAGAGGCCTATCTGGCCACAGACGATCGGGCCGTCCTGCCTTTGGGCAGCACCGAACAACATGCTGGGTTAAGCTTGGCGGTGGACTCGATTTTGGCGGAACGCGTTGCGGTTGAGGCGGCAGAGCCTTTGTCCGTGCCCGTTTTTCCGGCCGTGCCCTACGGGTTGACCCCCTATTTCATCGACTTTCCGGGCACTGTAACGATCAGGGTGCAAACCTATCTGGCGCTGATCCGCGATATTCTGGATGGGCTGGCTGGGCAGGGGTTTCGCCGCATCTTGATCGTCAATGGCCATGGCGGGAACCGGCCTGCAGGGGCCTTGGCGCAAGAATGGATGGCTGATCACCCCGGTTGCGCGGTAAAATTCCACAATTGGTGGAGCGCGCCTGCCACTTGGGCCAAAGTGCAAGAGATTGATCCAGTCGCAAGCCACGCATCCTGGATGGAAAACTTCCCGTGGACACGGCTGGCCGGCGTGGACCAGCCGACCGAGCAAAAGCCCATGGTTGACTTTGCTAAGTTAGACGTCTTGGGCCCCAAGGCGCAGCGCGCCTATCTGGGTGACGGCAATTTTGGCGGGTACTACCAGCGGAGCGATGCCGACATGCTGGCCCTGTGGCAAGTGGCCGTCGCCGAGACGCGGGCTTTGTTGGAAGGACCCTGGTCGTGACATTCGATTTTACCGGAAAGTCCGTCTTGGTCACAGGCGCGGCACATGGGTTTGGCCGCAGCATCGCGCTGAACTTTGCCAAATGCGGGGCGCAGGTGACGGTCTGCGATATTGCGGCGGCCGGTCTGGCCGAGACGGCCCAGCTGGTGGGCGGGCACTCTTTGGTGCTGGACGTGGGAAAACGGGCGGCAGTACAGGCGGCCCTTGCAGGGCAAGCCTATGATATTCTTGTGAACAATGCCGGCGGTGTCTTGCATCAGACAGGACGGCCGCTGGAAGAGGTATCGCAAAGCGACTGGCAGGGGATTTTCGATGTCAACCTGTCGGGGGCCTTCTTTATGGCGCAGGCACTTGCCCCGCAGATGAAGGCGCGGCACTTTGGGCGGATAATCAACATCTCGTCGGGTGCGGGGCTTGGGATCAGCCTGACGGGCATTCAGGCCTATGCCAGTGCCAAGGCGGGGCAGATCGGGCTGACGCGCCAGTTGGCGCACGAACTGGGGCCCTGGGGCATTACTGTAAACTCCGTTGCGCCAGGTTTTGTGCGGTCCAACCCCGCAACCGAGCGGCAATGGGATGCGATGGGGGCCGCTGGCCAAGCGGCGCTGGTCGATGGCATCGCCCTCAAGCGGCTTGGCACGCCCGACGATATCGCCGCGGCAGTGATGTTCTTTGCCAGCGCCCAAGCCGGATGGATCACCGGACAGGTGCTCAGCGTCGACGGCGGGAAATAACCTCAGGATCGTCCGAAGTGTTCCATGATGGCGGCGGCGTATTTGATGCCTTTGATATACTTGTCGATGTGGATATTCTCGTCGGGCGCATGCAGGTTGCAACCCGGATTGGCAAAGCCCGTCAAGACGCATGGGATCCAGACATGTTTCAGAATGGCCCCCTCGGCTGACACGCCGTTGACAATGGGCGGTTCGCCATAGACTTCATGGGCGGCGGCGATGATGGCTTGGGCAATATCTTCCGAGGCTTCGATTTTGTAGGGTGGTTCGGCATGATCGAAGGTCTTGACCTCGATGCTGTCAAAGCCGTGTTTTTTGAGATGCGCCTTCAGCTTGCGGGCCGCGACTTCAGGTTGGATATTTGGGATCAGCCGGAAATCAAGCCGCACCCGGGCCTCTTTCGGCACGATGGTCTTGGTGCCTGGGCCTGTGTAGCCTGCGATGATGCCTTGAATGTTAGCGGTCGGTTCATAGGTACGGGCGCGCAGGGCATCGGCACCTTGGCGGCCAAGGACGAAATCTTTCACCCCAAGATCACGCTTCAGTTCGTCAAAATCGGTACGCGCGACCTTGTCTGCCAGAAAGCCTTCATGCGCTTCGTCGGGCACATAGATGCCTTCAGCCCAATCCTCGATCAGGATCTTGCGATTGCGATCCATGATCGTGCCAAGGGCGTGCACAAGGTCCCAAACCGGATTGGCAACCAGCGGGAAGTTGAGCGAATGGACATCCTCACGCGGTCCGCGCGCGATGAGTTCGGCAAAGAGCACTGATTTAAGGCCCAGCGAGACATCGGGCACATCTGCCCCAATTTCAAGCGACCCGTCGAGGCAGTGCATCCCGTCCGCTTTCAGCATGTCCTTATTGCGCGAGGCCCATTCGGCCAGATTGGGGCTGCCGATCTCTTCCTCGCCCTCGATCAGGAATTTCAGTCCGACGGGAACATGACCCCGCACGGCCAGAAAGGCCTTGGCCGCCTTGTTAAAGGCCAAAACCCCGCTTTTGTTGTCTGTTGCACCACGGCCATACATTACACCGTCCACGATCGCTGCCGACCATGGGCCACCATGGGTCCAGGCCTCGATCGGTTCGGGGGGCTGCACGTCGTAATGCGAATAGCACAGGATAGTCTTTGCCGAGGCGGGCGAAGTTAGATGCCCAAAGACCACCGGGGGCCCCTCTTTCAATTCGTGAAATTCGGCGGGCAGGCCGTCATCATGCATCATTTTGCGCACCAGTTCAGCACAATCGCGCAGGCCGATGTTTTGGGCGGACACCGAAGGTTGGCGCACAAATGTTTGCAAATCGGCAATGAATTCATCCGCATGGGCGTCGATATAGGCGTAGATGTCTTTCATTTTGCGCTCCGTATGTGTTCAGA
>CANIKY010000135.1 GCA_947468085.1 Paracoccaceae bacterium
AGCATCAGCTCAACCGTGTCCATCTGCACTTTCTTGGCAACTTCGGCGAAAGCGGCCATATGTTCAGACGCGATTTCAGCGGTGGCCGAGGCGAAGTCAGTCGCGGCTTTGGTATAATCGGCGGGCTCTGCCTTGGTGGTGGCCGCGGCTGACAGTTTGGCCAGCGCCTCTTTGGCCCATTTGGATGAAATTTCGGTCGACTTTTCGGCCGCGTCCAAGGCAACCTTGGTCAGCTTTTCGCCAAAAGCGGCTTGGGTTTTGAAAGCGTTCTGGAACGCCGAAGCGTCAACCGGAAAGGACGCCATCATGTCTTGCATAACTTTGGTGAAGTCGGGGGTCTTGGTCATTTCATGCTCTCCTGATGAAGCGGGTCCAATCCCGTTTCGCATAAGCAGAACATAAATGCTGCGATGCAGCATTTCAAGATATATTTCCGCAGCGCAGCAAAATTCTACAGGTCAGGGCAGATGGCTTACACCGACGGCGCCATTTTCACATAAGTTCCCGGCGCGGCACACAGCACCGGCAAAGGCCCATCACCCGGTACGCGGGCCGCAACCTGCGGGCCAGAGCGTTCGGCCAGCCAGTCGCGCCAGCGCGGCCACCAACTGCCTTGGTGGAAGGTGGCAGCAGCCAGCCAATCTTCTGGCGCACCTTGCGGCGGGCCGCCGGTGTAATGGCCATATTTGCCCTTGGACGGCGGGTTGATGATGCCCGCGATATGCCCCGATTGCGCCAGAAAGAAGGTTTTATCCGTACTGCCCATTTGGCGCACGCCGTTAAAGCTGCCTTTCCAATGGGCGATATGATCCGTCTCGCAGGCAATGGCGCACAGCGGCACGCTGACATCCGACAGGCTGACAGGCTTACCGAACACTTTGAATGTGCCTTTGGCAAAGCCGTCATCTTGGCACAGGCCGCGCAGGTATTCGACGGCCATCTTGGCGGGCAAATTGGTGCCATCGCCGTTCCAGAACAAAAGGTCAAAGGCGGGTGGCGCTTCGCCCAGCATATAGCTTTTGATCGCGGGCTGATAAATCAGGTCGTTAGAGCGTAGGAAGCTGAACGTCCGGCTCATAAAGGCGCGGGACAGAATGCCGTCAACCTTGGATTGACGCTCGATTCCATCGACGAAATCATTGGCCAGAAATACCCCCACCTCTCCCGGATCGGAAAAGTCAGTGAGGGTGGTGAAGAATGTCGCACTGGCAACCGAGGTGTCACCTGCGCGTTTAAGGTGCGCCAAGGTCAGCCCCAGCGTGGTGCCTGCGATGCAATAACCCACACAGTTGATCTGCGCCTCGCCCGTGGCGCGGCGGGTTTCGGCCATGGCAGTCAAAAAGCCATCGCGGATGTACTCGTCCAGCGTCACATCGGCGTAAGAGGCATCGGGGTTGACCCACGAGACGACAAACAGCGTAAAGCCCTGTTCCACAATCCAGCCGATCAAGCTGTTGGCGGGTTTCAGGTCCATCACATAAAACTTGTTGATCCACGGCGGAAAGATCAGCAACGGGGTTTTGTGCACGGTTTGGGTCGTGGGCGTGTACTGGATCAGTTCGAACAGATGGTTGCGAAACACCACCGAACCGGGGGTTGTGGCGATATTCTCGCCCAAGGTGAAGGCTTGCGGATTGGCAAGGGTTACCGACAGGTTGCCGTTGTTGGCCTCGATATCGCGGACCAGATTTTCCAAGCCCTGCACAAGGCTTTCGCCGTCTGTGGCCATGGCCTTTTCCAAGGCATCCGGATTGGTGCCCAAAAAGTTGGTCGGCGCGAACATGTCAACGATCTGGCGGGTAAAGAATTCCACACGCTTGCGATCATCGGGGTCGATGTCTTGTAGATCGGACAGCGCATTTTGCACTGACTCGGCGTTTAGAAGGTACTGTTCTTTTAAATAATGAAAGGCGGGGTTGGTATCCCAGATCGGGTTGGCAAAGCGGCGGTCTTTGGGCCCATCGTCGGGCAAGGCCGTTCCTGTGACCAAAGCTTGTTGGGCGGCCACATAGGCCTTCATCGTCTTGCCCCAATAGCTGACCTGTTGTTCCATCACCTTGGCGGGGTTTTGCATCATGCCCGCCAGATAGGCCGTGGCGGCTTTGATATAGATGTCTTGGGCTGGCCCATCCAGTGCCTGATCATGGGGCTTGCGCGCGGCGATGGCCTGCATCAGACGGGCCGACAGCACCTCGACCCGCGTCAGATTATCGGTCAACCGGGCCAACTTTGCGTGCGCGTCACTGTCCTCGGTTGTCATGGTCAACTTTCGCCCCTATTCTCGCCGCTGTGCAGCATAACGACGAACCGCGCCAATCGCCAGACGGCAAAGGGGCGGCAGACGACCTAGACCAGAACATCCAGCAAGGACACCTGATGAAGTATATGGCCACCTATGACTGGATGGAAAGCCTTCGCAACACCAGCGAGTGGGCGGGCGCCTCGGCGCGGGCCATGGCCAGCTATCCGGCCTTTGCCTTGTCGATGAACCCGATGATCGCCATGACCGCTGCTTGGGGCGAGGTGGCCGAACGCAGCTTTGGCCGGATGAGTGTGAAGCCCGACTGGGGCATTCGTTCCATCGTAGGCCCCACGGGGCAGGACCATCTGGTCGATGTGACGACGGTGGTGGAAAAACCCTTCGGCAACCTGATCCATTTTGCCGTGCGCCGGCGTGATCCTATGGCGCGCAAGGTGCTGCTGATAGCGCCGATGTCGGGGCATTATGCGACCTTGCTGCGATCGACCGTGTCAAGCTTGCTGCCCGATGCCGAGGTTTATGTCACCGATTGGCACAATGCCCGCGACATTCCGGTCAGTTCCGGCAAATTCGACATCGAAGATTACACCCTGTATCTGGTGGAATTTATGCGTCATCTGGGCCCTGACACCCATGTGATCGCCGTCTGCCAGCCGGCACCCTTGGCGCTTGCGGCAACCGCGTACCTTGCCGCCGAAGACCCAGACGCCCAGCCCCGCACCCTAACCCTGATCGGCGGGCCGATTGATCCCGACGCCGCCGCCACCGACGTAACCGACTTTGGCCGCCGCGTGACCATGGGCCAATTGGAACAATCCGCCATCCAGCGTGTGGGCTTTAAATACAAAGGTGCTGGCCGTTTGGTCTATCCGGGGCTTTTGCAACTGGCAGGCTTTATGTCGATGAACGCCGAGCGCCATTCCAAAGCCTTTGGCGAGCAGATGATGCGCGTGATGCGCGGCGAAGCCTCTGATCACGATGCCCACAACCGCTTTTATGACGAATATCTCGCCGTGATGGATATGTCGGCAGAATTCTATCTGTCGACGGTCCAGCGGATTTTCAAGAACCGCGAAATTGCGCGCAACGCCTTTGTGGTGGCGGGAAAGCCGGTCGATCTGGCCGCGATCAAGCGCGTGGCGGTGATGACGGTTGAGGGCGAGAAAGACGATATCTCTGGCCCAGGCCAATGCGTGGCGGCCCTGTCGATGCTGCCGGGCCTGCCGGAAGCTAAAAAAACCCAGCACCTAGAGCCGGGTGCCGGCCATTACGGCATCTTTGCCGGCAAAAGCTGGCGGTTGAACATCCGCCCGCTGGTTTTGGGCTTTATCGACAAGCACGCCGATTTGGCGAGTGACGCGGTTGTAACCCCCCTTCGGCGGCCGAAGTCGGTTTAAGGCAGGATCTCGGCCAGACTAGCCTCGATCAAGGCCAAACACGCGGGGGAAGAAAAGCGATGATCCGCCCCCTTCACCAAGGTCAGGCGGATGTCTGGCCCGCTGGCATGGTCAAACAACCGCTGCGCCACCTGAACGGGCACATCGACATCGGCCGTGCCTTGCAAGAAGCGCGTGGGAAATGGCAAGACCAAGGGCGACCGCAGCACGAGGTTCGCGCGGCCTTGGTCAATCAGCCGCTGGGTAAAGACATAGGGCCCATCGGCATAGCCCGAGGGGCGTTGGATCAGGCCCAACCGCGCCATCTGGTCCCGTTCAGACGGCGTTAAGCTGGGCAACAGGCTGTCTTCGGTGAAATCTGGCGCTGCGGCAATGCCTACCAGCCCCGCGATCCGCTCTGGGCAATCGCGTGCCAGCAACAGCGCCAACCACCCCCCCATAGACGACCCGACTAGTACCTGCGGGCCTTGGGTCAGACCAAGGGCGGCGCGCGCATCATCACACCAATCCGCAATGCCCAAGGCGTTAAAATCGCCGTCCGACTGCCCATGCCCGCCGTAATCAAAGCGCAAGAAAGCGCGGCCCTGCGCCTTGGCCCAAGCCTCTAGCGCTATGGCCTTGGTGCCACCCATGTCAGACCGATACCCGCCCAGAAAGATCACCCCCGGCCCCGAACCTGCGGTTTGATGATAAGCCAGATTTCGGCCTTGCGGCGTGGTCAGGGTTTGAACGGGCGGCATCAGGTCTTCCTGCAAATGGGCGGCATAATTGAACACCTTAAGCCCTTGGCGCAGATTGACAACTGCCGCCCTTGGGGTCAGAACGCGGAAGTATACCCGCAACCGGGCGCTTCGTAGGCGCCAAAACGACGAGGAGAGGGCCATGTCCCACGCGTCACAGATTTCCCTAACATTCCCCGATGGCGCGCGCCGCGATTACACCGCAGGTGTGACAGCGGGCGAAGTGGCGGCGTCTATCGCCCCCGGCTTGGCCAAAAAGGCCATCTCGGCCACGGTCAACGGCGCGCATTACGATCTGCAATGGCCGATCATGGCCGATGCCACGATTGCCATCCACACCCTAGCCGATGACGTGCAAGCACTGGAATTGATCCGCCACGATCTGGCCCATATCATGGCCCGCGCCGTGCAGGAAATCTGGCCCGATGTCAAAGTGACCATCGGCCCTGTGCGCGACTACGGTTGGTTTTATGACTTTGACCGCAAAGAGCCCTTCTCGCCCGAAGACCTAGGCGCGATCGAGGCGAAGATGAAACAAATCATCAACGCCCGCGATCCCGTGCGCACCGAAACCTGGGACCGCGCCCGGGCCATCGCCTATTACGAAGAGCGCGGCGAACCCTTTAAGGTGGAACTGATCCACCGCATTCCCGAAGGCGAAGACCTGCGGATGTATTGGCACGGCGCATGGCAAGACCTGTGCCGTGGCCCGCATTTGCAGCACACGGGCCAAGTGCCCGCTGATGCCTTCAAACTCACCCATGTCGCAGGTGCCTATTGGCTGGGCGATTCCACCCGCCCCATGCTGCAGCGCATCTATGGGCTGGCCTTCAAGAACCGCGATGATCTGAAGGCCCACCAAACCATGCTGGAAGAGGCCGCCAAACGCGACCACCGCAAGCTTGGCCGCGAGATGGAACTGTTCCACCTACAAGAAGAAGCCCCCGGCATGGTCTTCTGGCACCCCAACGGCTGGCAAATTTACCGCAACCTTGAAGATTTCATGCGCGGCCGTCTGCGGTCGGCGGGCTATAAGGAAATCAAAACGCCCCAAGTGGTGGACCGCGTGCTTTGGGAAAAATCGGGCCATTGGGAGGCTTACCGCGAGAATATGTTCATCGTCGAAGTTGACGAGGACGGAGGCAAGGAAAAGCGCATCAATGCGCTAAAACCCATGAACTGCCCCTGCCATGTGCAGGTCTATAACCAAGGCATCAAATCCTACCGCGACCTGCCGCTGCGGCTGGCGGAATTCGGGTCGTGCCACCGCTACGAATCATCCGGATCGATGCACGGCTTGATGCGGGTGCGCGGATTTACCCAAGACGATGCGCATATTTTCTGCACCGAAGACCAAATTGAATCCGAATGCGCGGGCTTTATCGCGCTGCTGTCGGGTGTGTACCGCGACTTGGGTTTTGCCAAGTTTGACATCAAGCTTTCCACCCGCCCAGAGGTGCGCGTTGGCTCTGATGAGGTGTGGGATAAGGCCGAAAAGGCGCTGAAGGGCGCCATCGAACATCTGGGCCTGCCCTATCAGATCAACCCCGGCGACGGAGCGTTTTACGGGCCAAAGCTGGATTTCAAACTGACCGACGCGATTGGTCGCGAATGGCAGTGCGGCACCTTGCAATGCGACTTTAACCTACCTGTCCGCTTGGGCGCGGAATATGTGGGCGAGGACGGCGCAAAGCATCATCCCGTCATGCTGCACCGCGCGATTCTTGGGTCTTTTGAACGGTTTATCGGCATCTTGATCGAAAACTACGCCGGCAAACTGCCCTTCTGGCTGGCCCCGCGTCAGGTGGTTGTGGCGGCGATTGTGTCGGATGCCGACGCCTATGTACATGAGGTGGTGAACGCCCTGAAAAAGGCCGGCGTGCGGGCCGAGGCTGATACGCGCAACGAAAAGATCAACTACAAAGTGCGCGAACATTCGCTGGGCAAGGTGCCGGTCCTACTCGCCGTGGGCATGAAAGAAGTGGCGGACCGCAGCGTTTCGATCCGCCGCTTGGGCGATCAGGTCAATGACATGATGACGCTGGGCGACGCCATTTCAACCCTTGGATTTGAATCCTTGCCGCCTGCAGCGTGATGCGCAGGCGCACCCATAAACAGCGGATCTGTCTGTTGAATGCGACAAAACGACGTATTCGTGCCGGAAAGGCTTGATTTTCGCTGCGTCTTTGGCATCATCGCGCACAGTGACGACCAATTTCTGACCGCTTGCCTCGTCAAGGTCTCGAAAACTATGGCCGCACAGCCCGAAGCAATATCGCGTCGGGTAGGTAAAGCAAGGAGAAGCGGCATGCCGACAGGCACCGTGAAGTGGTTTAACGGCACCAAAGGTTACGGGTTCATTGCGCCAGACGATGGTGGCAAGGACATCTTCGTGCATATCTCGGCCGTAGAACGCGCCGGTCTGAAAGGGCTGAACGAGAACCAGAAGGTTGGGTTCGAATTGCAGTCTGGCCGTGACGGCAAAGAATCGGCAGGCGATCTGCGGCTGCTTTAAGCGGTCAGCTTCGCCTCGATCGCCTCGTCCCAACCCAAGTACCATGTCGCCCCATCTTGAACGATGGGCCGCTTCATCACGGTTGGCTGGGCGGCTATTTGCGCATCGGCTTCGCTTTCGCGCAGGAAATCGGAAAAGCCCCGATAGGTCGTGGACTGTTTGTTCACGGCCCTGTCGCCGAATTCGGCGAGGATCGTGTCAATCTCGGCACGGCTGAGCGGGTCTGCGCGCACATCGCGAAACACCACATCCTTGCCCGCCCGCTGCAGCGCCTTAAGCGCCTTTTTCGTCGTATCACATGTGGATAGCCCATAAAGGATCATGCTGCAGCCCCAGAGGTTTGGCGGATGAGGGCTGGTTTACACGGGGGTGGGGGGAAGGTCTAGAGGAGTGGTGGGAAAGAGGTGGGTGGGGCGGCCAGCCTAAGGATGGTGCGACTGAAACC
>CANIKY010000136.1 GCA_947468085.1 Paracoccaceae bacterium
CGGCTGTAACGGTCGGCGGCATTGCCCGCAAAAAGCGTCAGGGCGAACATGGGCAGGAATTGACACAAGCCCACCATGCCCACCATAAAAGCGCTTTCCTCGATCGAGCGGGTGAGGCGGGCGATATGATAGACCTGCCAGGCCAGGGTGATCGCCTCGATCTGGGTGCCAAATTGGATCGGGATCATACCCAGGAAATAGCGCCGATAATCCTTGTGGCGGGACAAAAAAAGAAGGGGCGTGTCAGACATAAATCACCAAGCCATTGCGCGCGGACCATGGCGCTGGCCTGCCCTGCGCGCAAGGGGGAACTGAAGAGCTGCGTGCCAGTTAGACCTGTGCGCGATGTTGGGCGTATATGACAAACTTAGGGCAGGATCAGGACTTTGACATCATTTGGCAAAGGCGGCTGCGATATGGCTAAGGCGGCGGTGCAGGGAGAGATTTTTTGCAGAAAAATCGCGGCGCAGGGTTTATTCTGTGACCCAATCAGAGTGTCCGATCACGGTTAGATAGTCGCGTATCGCCTGATGTTCTTCCATCGCATAACGCGACAGAATGTCGCTGGTGTACAGTTTCTGCTTTTGCGGTTTTAATTCTCTCTGCGTTTGCCCAAAAAAGTTGAGAACGAGGTCGAAACGGCCGTTTGCGATCTCCCGGTAAGTTAAGCTTAAGACAGGCCCACGTGTTTCTGTGCGATATCGATCGAAAGTTTCGGTCCGAAAACGGATAAACTTTTCAAAAGCTGATGTGCTAAAACGCAACATGGGTGCGTCCTCTACTTTCGCCTCGTCAGAAGGGGCGCGGTTCCAGACTCCCGTAGCCTTTGCTAACTGGCCGGATGAAAACTGAGCAAGAGCATTTTCACGCTCATAAATGATTTTCAAAATATTCTCATCAGCCATTAAGATGCTACAAATAGTCGGATTTTGATCGTACCACATTTTGTGGCCAACGATTGGTCGATCCTGAGCATAAATGCGGTCGACAAAGTCTGGACTCGCTTGAATTGCAAGTTTTTCCTCGTTGCTCAGATGTTCAAGATTGCCAAGTAAATGCCATTTTGGTTCTTTATGAAAAATTTCCCCATGGCAGAGAACCGCGGGATGGGTGTTCAATGTGGTGCTTAATAATGAGGTGCCTGAACGTGCCATCGAGAGGATTACAAATCGCAACATTTCAACCTTTCCCTTAAAATCTTTTAAATCGGGGCATTCATCCCTAGCAGTGAACCAAAGTTTCAAAAATGACCGTCAAAAGGCATGACTTCTGATCAAAATCTAAGTGCAGGGAAAAAACTCTACTGTCAATAGTCGGGTGCGTCACTCCAGCTCAATCGTCCCCGGCGGCTTTGAGGTGCAGTCGTAAAACACCCGATTTATGCCTTTGACCTCGTTGATGATCCGCGTCGCGGTCTCTCCTAGAAAGTCATGGGTGAAGGGGTAATAATCCGCCGTCATCCCGTCGACCGAGGTCACCGCCCGCAGGGCCAGCGCGTAATCATAGGTGCGCGCGTCGCCCATCACGCCAACCGTTTTCAGTGGTAAAATTGCGGCGAAGGCTTGCCAGATCTCGTCATAAAGCCCGTGTTTGCGGATTTGGTCGATATAGACGGCATCGGCGCGGCGCAGGATGCCAAGCTTTTCAGGGGTGATCTCTCCGGGGCAACGGATGGCAAGGCCCGGGCCGGGGAAGGGGTGGCGGGCGATAAAGGGGGCGGGCAGGCCCAATTCGCGGCCCAAGGCGCGGACCTCGTCTTTGAACAGCTCGCGCAGGGGTTCGACCAGTTTTAGCCCCATCTTTTCTGGCAAGCCGCCGACATTGTGGTGCGACTTGATGGTGACAGACGGCCCGCCGCTGAACGACACCGATTCGATGACATCGGGGTACAACGTACCTTGCGCCAGAAACTTCGCCCCGCCCACGGCATGGGCGTGCTTTTGGAAGACGTCGATGAACAGGCGGCCAATGGTTTTGCGTTTGATCTCTGGGTCAGACACGCCCGTCAACGCGCCCAAAAACAAGTCGCTTTCGTCGGCATGGATCAGAGGGATGTTGTAGGTGTCGCGAAACATGGAAACAACTTGCTCGGCCTCGCCCAAGCGCAGCAGGCCGTGGTCGACGAAGACGCAGGTCAGCTGATCGCCTATCGCCTCATGGATCAGCACGGCGGCGACAGATGAATCCACCCCGCCTGACAGCCCGCAGATCACCTTTGCATCGCCCACCTGCGCGCGGATTTTGGCGATGGCTTCGGCGCGGTAGGCCCCCATCGTCCAATCGCCCTTGAACCCCGCCAGTTTCACGAAATTGGCGTAAAGCTGCGCGCCTTTGGGGGTGTGATGTACCTCGGGGTGAAATTGGACGGCGTAAAAGCGACGCTTTATATCGGCTGTGATGGCAAAAGGCGCGTTGGGCGATGTGCCGTATACATCAAACCCCGGGGCGATGCGGCTGACATGGTCACCGTGGCTCATCCAGACTTGCTCGTCGCCTTGGGTGAACCAGCCGTCCAGCAGATCAAGCTTATCAGCGGCGGGCGTCACATAGGCACGCCCGAATTCCGCCGTACCATGCCCGCCTTCGACATGGCCGCCCAGCACATGCATCATGACCTGTTGGCCGTAGCAAATGCCCAAAATAGGTATGCCCAAATCAAACAAGCCCGCAGGCGGCATTGGCGCGCCGTCATTGTAAACTGAGGCTGGCCCACCTGACAGGATCACCGCTTTGGGGGCAAAAGCGGCCAAAAACGCCCCGTCAATCTTATTGAACGGGTGGATTTCGCAATAAACATTCAACTCTCGCAAGCGCCGCGCAATCAGCTGCGTCACCTGAGAGCCAAAGTCGATGATCAACAGACGGTCATGCACTTGGGTCATGCGCCCGATTAGCTTTTGGCACCGCCCCTTGCAAGGGGCGGTCTGCTTTTGGCCGTCCGATGCCTTCAAACAGGTCGTTTCCGATCTTCCCCCATGTCGGTTTTGGAGCGTAAGCGGCGCAAACATGGGCCCTTTGGCACGCCATTCCCGCCATACATGGCCAAACCTTCCGGAGATGGATCATGAGCGATACAGGTGCAGGGCGCAGGGTGCGGGGCGGTGGCGGGGCCACACGGCGTGCTGAACGGACAGCGGTGTCCTTTGAAACCGCCAAGTTCATCGAGCGCAACATCCCCAACTTCGAGATCCTGAACGAAGAAGCGCTGCAGATCATCGAATGGAACGCCGATACCGTTCTAGAAGAGATTGGCGTGAATTTCGTGGAAAACCCCGCCGCCTTGCAGCGCTGGCGTGATGCTGGGGCTGATGTAAAGGGTGAACGGGTGCATATTCCGCGCGGTCTGGCGCGCAAGTTGTGCTCTACAGCGCCCAGCAGCTTTACTCAGCACGCGCGCAACCCCCTGCGGAATGTGGAAATCGGCGGGCGCAATCTGGTGCTGGCCCCCGTATACGGCCCGCCCTTTGTGCGCGATGCCGATGGTGGGCGGCGCTATGCCACGATCGAGGATTTTCGCAATTTCGTGAAGTTAGGCTATATGTCCAAATGGCTGCACCATTCGGGCGGCACGGTCTGCGAGCCGACCGACATTGCGGTGAACAAGCGCCATCTGGATATGCTGCACGCGCATATGACGTTGTCTGACAAGCCCTTTATGGGGTCGGTGACAGCGCCTGAACGCGCAGCAGATTCGGTGGCGATGGCCAAAATCTTGTTTGGCGATGCCTTTGTAGATCAGCACACCGTCATGACCAGCCTGATCAACATCAACTCGCCGATGACCTTTGACGGCATCATGATGGGCGCTTTGGAGGTTTACGCCGAGGCCAACCAAGCCGCCATCGTCTCGCCCTTTATCGTCGGCGGCGCTATGGCCCCTGTGACAGTGGCAGGCACCCTGACGCAGGTTCTGGCCGAGGTTTTGGCGGGCGTGTCTTATTCCCAACTGGTGCGCGCCGGTGCGCCGGTGATTGCGGGGGCCTTTGTGACCTCCATCGACATGAACTCTGGCGCGCCGACTTTTGGCACACCTGAGGCTGCCCATATCACCTATGGCACAGGCCAATTGGTGCGGCGTTTGGGGCTGCCCTATCGGTCGGCGGGGGCGTTTTGTGGGTCAA
This sequence comes from Paracoccaceae bacterium, assembly GCA_947468085.1. Taxonomy (GTDB): domain Bacteria; phylum Pseudomonadota; class Alphaproteobacteria; order Rhodobacterales; family Rhodobacteraceae; genus Stagnihabitans. The sequence continues at coordinate 4,122 of CANIKY010000136.1, forward strand.
AACTGCCTGACGCGCAGGCGGCTTACGAATCGGCCAACAGCTTGAACATGGGGCTTTTGGCGGGCGTGAACTTTATGCTGCACGCTTGCGGTTGGCTGGAAGGCGGCTTGGTGTCCTCCTATGAGAAATTCGTGATGGACGCCGACCAGTTGGGCACCCTGCACCATCTGGCGCAGGGCATCCATATGGACACCAACGGCCAAGCGATGGACGCCATCCGCGAGGTCGGCCCCGGTGGTCACTTCTTGGGGTGTGAACATACGCAGGCCAATTTCAAAACCGCTTTCTGGCGGTCGGACTTGTTCGATTACAAGCCCTATGAAACATGGTCCGAGGAAGGCGCACGCGATACGCAAACCTTGGCCGCCGAACGCGTGGTAAAGATGTTGGGCGATTATGTGCAACCCGCGCTGGACGAGGGCAAGCAAGAAGAGCTTGACGCCTTTGTCGCCACCCGAAAAGCCGCGATGCCCGATATGTACGTTTAAGTTTTCGACCTGTCAAAAAGGCCCGCGCCCTGCAACCGGCGTGGGCCTTTTCTATTACGATTTCGCGCCCGTGCGTGGCAAAAGGCGCACTTCTGCCATCAGGGCTATCAGCACTTCGATATGGCTGGCGATGGAATAGGCGGCATCGCCGGCAACACGTATGGCTTCCATTTGTTTCTCTTCATTCAACAAACGCGGTACCGATTGGGTCGGTGAGGGGTTTGCCCCGTGCAGCACCCGTTTCAAATCCCTGTCCCGGCGATAGTCAGAAATGCCATAGCGCGCCGCGCGGATCAGCATTTGTGGGCGGCGCAACTCGGATAGAAGGGCGCGAAAGTCGGTCATGGCAAAATCTCCGGCGAAAATGGATTGAGATGCCATCCTGCCTCAAAGCCCGTGCCTGTTGCGCAAAGCTAAGTTGCACCGCGCGTTCCTTTCCTGTTTGTTTAAGTTTTTGCAACAATTATAGGAAAATGCAGTCAATTTTTAATCATTCGGTAAGCTATGCCCGTCACCTTTGCTCAACCTCGCTTTTCAAATCTGCAGCCCTTTGGCTCGCAGTCGGACCCTGCCATGCGCCCTTATGCACGCCTATCTTTGACTTTGCCTGATTGGATCCCAGACGCCGTGCGCCTGTATCTTGATCATACGACCAATGGTCTGTCACTGCGGGCCTTGGCGCGGCGTGATGGTGCACATCCGTCTACCATTTTGCGCCAAGTGCGCCGCTATGAAACCCGCCGCGATGATCCCTTGCTAGATGAAGCGTTGGATCACCTTGCCCAAAGCCCCACATCTCTGGAGGATGCCATGTCAGCCCCCCTGCGCCACCCATCGCCTGCCCTTGATGACGCCATGATCCTGAACGAAGGCCGCCGCATTCTGCGCCGTTTGGCCGAACCGGGGGCTGTGTTGGCCATAGCCCCAGATTTGGAACGCGCCGTGGTGATGCGTGAATTCCCCGATGGGCGCACAGCGCGTATCGGTGTGCTGGAACGCAAGTTTGCCCAAGCCTTTGTTCTTAAAGAATGGATATCCCTGCGCAAAGCGGGGCGCGTGACAACCTACGAGTTGTCCAGCATAGGCCGATTGGCCCTAAAACGCATGATGGAAGAAGCTCCAACGGGATTGGCCGAGGCGGCAACTCCCTTTGCCGACCAGCACCGTGATTGGGCCGAAAAAGATGTCCCCACCCCCGAAGGCCCGCGCCGGATGCGGTACAATTTGGCCGAAAGCCCCGTGGCTGTCCTGGGGCGGCGCAAAGACAAGGATGGGCAGGTTTTTCTTTCACCAGATTTGATCAGTGCTGCAGAACGTTTGCGCGAAGATTTTGAACTGGCGCAAATGGGCCCGCGGGTGGCGCAGAACTGGGACAGGTTTTTAACTGCTGGCGACAGGGGCGGCTTTCGCGCTGATGCGGGCATGGCCAAGGGCCCCCGTGCCGCACGCGACAGGGTGGCCGCAGCGCTGCGCGATCTGGGGCCGGGTTTGGCGGATGTAGTACTTAGGGTGTGCTGCTTTTTGGACGGGATCGAAGCCGCCGAACAGCGCATGGGTTGGGCCGCGCGGTCGGGCAAAATCGTGCTGCGCATCGCATTGCAACGCTTGGCGCGACATTACGATGAGACTTATGGCAAATCAGGCCCTCGCATTGGCTAGGGCAGGGCAAGACAAAGGGGGGCACAAAACGGGGCCCCCCTTTGACAGCCATGACTTCGGGGTCAGGCCAGATCGAACCGGTCTAGGTTCATCACTTTGGTCCATGCGCCAATAAAGTCATGGGCAAAACGGGCCTTGGCATCGTCTTGGGCATAAACCTCTGCCAAGGCGCGCAGTTGCGAGTTTGATCCGAACACCAGATCGACCCGCGTGCCTGTCCATTTGACTTGGCCGGTCTTACGATCACGCCCTTCAAAGACATCTTGCGCCGCAGAAGTGGCTTTCCATTCGGTGCCCATGTCCAGCAAGTTGACGAAGAAGTCGTTGCTTAGAACACCGGGCTTGGCGGTGAAAACCCCATGCTTGGCGCCATCAACATTCGCCCCAAGAACACGCAACCCGCCAACCAGAACCGTCATCTCTGGCGCGGTCAGGGTCAAAAGCTGCGCCTTATCGACCAGCAACTCTTCGGCCGACACGGTGTATTTCGCCCGCAGATAGTTGCGGAAACCATCGGCCGCAGGTTCCAGAACGGCAAAAGACTCCACATCGGTATGCGATTGAGACGCATCGGTGCGGCCGGGGGTGAAGGGCACGGGCAGGCCCGAGGCCTGTTCGATCGCCGCAACCCCACCCAGCACGATCAGGTCAGCCATCGACACGCTTTTGGCCCCGTTCTGCGCTTTGAACCCCGCCTGAACACCTTCCAGCGCTTTCAGAACGCGGGCCAACTGCGCAGGCTGATTGACAGCCCAGTCTTTTTGCGGCGCCAACCGCACCCGCCCGCCATTGGCACCACCGCGCTTGTCTGACCCACGGAAAGACGAGGCCGAGGCCCAAGCCGCGCCGACCAACTCGGATACGCTTAACCCCGATTCCAAGATCGCAGCCTTCAGGGCTGTCACATCAGCTGCCAAGATCAAAGCCCCTTCGTGTGCCGGAATGGGATCTTGCCAGATCAAATCCTCGGCAGGAACGTCAGGCCCCAGATACAAGACCTTCGGCCCCATATCGCGGTGCGTCAGTTTGAACCATGCGCGCGCA